>NZ_BAABRU010000005.1:0-300000 GCF_039545135.1 Herpetosiphon gulosus
CAAATTGGTACGTGTCGAGGTGGTTGTGCCCCACGCTGCTCCATCCCGAACCAGGCCGTGAACGCGACACACACCGAGGCTACTGCAGCACCCGCTGTGGGAACGTAGGAGGATGCGTACCGCTCCATAAAGACTCCGTTGGTAATCCAACGGAGTCTTTTGTTTTTAGCATCGTAATGATCGAAAAGCCATGGATCGTACATCCATGGCTTTTTGATTTGGACTTATGGTTGATAGAAGACGCTGTAACTGAGATTATTGGTTTGCAGTTGCCAGCCATCACGTTGAAGTGCTTGGGCTAAGCGGCTCTTATTTTCTACAATCGCACAGCCAATTGTATATTGATTAAATACTGCTTGATAATCACCAGTGTTTTCCATCGCAACGTTGGTTTGGATAAAATCACGGCTATACGGATCAAAGCGGTTATCAATAAATACGGGCTTTTGGGGCAGGAACCAGATTAATTCGCCACCAATATCATAGCTATTATACATATTGCTAGGGCATTGCTTCAATGCTGTTAGAATTGGCTCGGAAAGCAGCGGTTGGCGTTGGTTCCAGACAAAAAACACTAATAGGATGGCAATGATGCTGGTGATGCCAACTAAACCCAATTCTATTGGCTCAACTTTACTGGATTTAACAGTAATTGCTTGCTTGGGCGCTAACATTTGAGCTAGACATAAAACTGCTAAGCCATCAAAAAAGATACTTTGACGCACTGAACGAAATGCCATAAAGCCAAATAGCATGGTTGCCAAGAGCAAAAACCAATCGTAACTCGTGCTTGGCTTGAAGCGCTTTCTATACCAAATAACCCCAACTAAACCAACTAACAAGAAGAATGGATAACTATTGATACTTGTGATACTTTGGCTACGCCATTCTTCAATAAAACTATAAGTACTACTATCTAAAGAGTTAAGCGTAAAAAGCCAAAGCTTATAGCCATGTGGATTTGCCAAGGTTGCAATAACTGATACAGTACCAATCAGTAGCCAATGGATAATTGCCTCACGTTTGATTAACGCAGCAATGCCAACCAGCCCAAGCAGCACAATCCCAATCACAAATCCAGCATGCAAATTTGCCCAAACTAACATAAACGGTACAATCCACCAATGCAGCTTTGGCTGGCGAATCAGTACAATTAAACTGATAAATAGAAAAAATGAGATAATTTGTGGCCGAATACTCCAAGCATTAATATTATCAATAATACCTAAGGTGATTAAGAAGAGAGTTAATTTAGAACCAGTTGGGCTTATTCGATAGATAATTAACCATGTAAGCGTTACTAATAATGCAAATACGATCACCAATAAGCTCAGCCCACCGATTGAATAAATAAGATACATCAATAACTGGGTTAGCCACTCATGATTTGGCCAATCGGCATTGAGGTTTGTCCAGCTATAGAGATCGCTGGTAATAATACTTTTTTGTTGAAAAATATCTTGACCTGTACGCAAGAGCCACCATGTATCGCTGCCAAAATTCATACAGGCACTCATTGCAAAAATCAATATAAATGCAATCAGAGTTAGATAATTTTGTTGAAGCAACCAATTTTTAAGGGCTTTGAGCATCGTAATCCTCGCTAAGCGTTAACGGCTGAATATGAGGATTATACTGGATTTGCGGCCTAAACCGCCAAGCCTACTCGTTAATCATTACGATTAATCAAGTAGGCTTCGTAGTTTAGCGGTTGATCGTCGAAAGTACCCGACTTAGTACATCGTTGATCGAATGTTTGGTTGTATCGAGGTAAATATCGGCAGCAGCTCGCGCTTCTTGTAAACGCTGTTGCTGCTGGTTGTGCAACCAAGCAGGGAAACTGGGTCGGCCACGTTCATGCACGGCTGGTAAATCTACATCAAGATAAATTAAATAGTTGGCTTGATGTTTGCGCCAAAGCCCGCGAATGCCCGAATGTTCTTGGGCGATTACTCGCACTTGGATTCCATAGGTTTCCAACCCTTGGCGTAAGGTTGATTTACCTGCGGCACATGGCCCCACAATTACCACTGTTTCAGCTTGATTACCCATCGGCGGTTCCTTTCAGCGTATCTGCTGACCGCCAGCTTGGTAACGATGAAGCCTGTGAATTAGGCTCGTTCGACCGGAAAACACACGGTCATGCGGCGAACTTTATTTTCCGACTCCATCGGTAAGGCGGCCATCACGATCACGCTCATATCGTCGTTCGGTCGATTTTGATCAAGTTCCACGGCACGTCCTAGTAAATCATCGGTAACTTCTTGGGCTGTTCGTCCTTGGCGAACATTAAAATTGCCAAGATAGTTGTCTAGCTCAATACTTTCGTTATAGCGGCGGCCTGCATGCAGAATGCCATCGGTAAATACCACCACATATACATAAGGCCGTAAGCTAATTTTGGTGATGACTGGTTTGGTCATCGAGTAGAGCCCAATTGGTGTCGATGGCTCGTTGTAGGTCGTCATCCCCTGCTCATCGATGACATAAAATGGGCAAGGGTTATTTCTTGATACTAACACACTTCGCGCTGAAAGATCTACTGAAAGTATATTAAGCGTTGCTGAGACTTGCCCATGACGATAGGCATACAGGTAATCGTGAACCGCGCGAGCAACAGCACCATCGCGTGCTCCATCTTTAAGCATTGAAATTGCCCTAGTGGTTACAAGGTTACTCAGGGTCTTGGCTCCTCGCCCACTACCTTGCCCATCGGCTAATACAAACGAAAATCCGCCATGCGGTCGTTCGATCATCTCAAGGGTGTCGCCGCTTTCTGGAGTGGCATACTTGCCAATTTTTGCAACACCAACTTGCAGTTCCAACATAACAATCCTCAGATTTCTAGTATTGATGGTGCGATTGCCTTACTTGCATCATACCACGAGACAGCCCGCCTTGGGTGCGGTACAATTGGCCTCGCAACAGAAGGAGGTCTCTGTGGAGCAGCGTGTTTTACGATTTGAAACGCACACTGGGGTACGCATCTACAGCCTTCCTGTAGAGGTTTTTCCTCAATTTTATGCCAATGTGTATCTGGTTGTCGCCGATGGTTTGGTCTGTTTGATCGATACTGGCTCTGGTCATGGTAATTCCAATAATGATCTCGTCGCAGGCTTTGCAGCAATTCAAGCTCAATGGGGCGAAAAGCTGAGTTTAGCCGATGTTAATCAGATTATTCTGACCCATGCCCATATTGATCATTTTGGCGGTTTGGCCTTTATCCGGCAATTTACCCAAGCCCCAACCGCTATCCACATTGCCGATCGGCGGGTGATTACCAATTATGATGGGCGCTTGTTGTTTGCTTCCAAGGCGTTAAGTCGCTTTTTGCGCCATGCTGGGGTTTCGGCTGAGCAACATCAGCATTTGATGGGCATGTATTTGCATAATAAAGATGCCTTTCGGCCTCAGCCAATTGAGCAAACTTTTGAAGATGGCGATCGGCTTTGCAATTTGTTTGAGGTTATTTACACACCTGGCCATTGCCCGGGCCAAGTTTGTTTGCGTTTGGATGAGGTGTTGTTTAGTGCTGATCATATTTTGGCGCGAACCGCTCCGCATCTTGCGCCCGAAATGATTACCCCAGGTACAGGTTTGGAGCATTATATTAGTGGCTTGCACCAAGTAGCTAAACTCACTGGCATTGAATTGACCTTAGGCGGCCACGAGCAGCCAATCGAAAACTTAGCCCAGCGTTTGGAGCAAATTTTCGCTTCTAATCAACGTAAAATCGATCGGATTAGCGATTTGCTCAAGGCCCAGCCGCAAACTGTAGCCCAGCTTAGCGCCGCCATGTATCGAGGCTTGCAGGGCTACGATCAGTTATTAGGCATCGAAAAAGTGGGAGCATTCGTTGAATATTTGTATTTGCGCGGCTATGTGCGGCCAGTCAATATCGCCCCCGATGATGATGATCGTGATCCAATCAATGTGATGTATGAATTGTTTTAAGTGTTTCCCTATGTTCCGCTAGCACCAATGATCCGTTGTTTTATCGAGCGATGTCTGTCTGCCCTCATTGCACTTTAGGGGGTGCCGGGGGATTAAAGCCCCCGGCGTTTCCCGCCTTGAGGCGGGACGGAAGGGTGGTGATCACCGATGAATGTTAATCGTCAATGATTTGGTTAAAACCTTACCCTTGAAAGAGCAGACCAAGCGATGAGGGTGACTACTTACTCGCCAGTGAAGAAGGTTTGGATATCATATTGCACGTTGTTGGCCCATTTGCTAATTGGGTTGTCGAGGGCAATATCGTTCAGTGTGCTCATTTGGCCAGTTACCAGCAAAATCCCCACGGCAATCAACAAAATACCGCTGATCACGCTGGTGGAGTGTAAAATCACGACGCGCTTGCCAAGATTAAATTCTAAAGCCCGCCCACGCAGAATCTTCCAGCCCTTGGAGCCTTGGCCAAGTTTGTTGAAGAAGGTTGCCACGATCATCAAGGGCAAGGCCAATCCAAGCACATAGATAAAGGTCAACGTTGCGCCAGCAATAATCGAAGCGCCAGTTGAGATCAATAGGGTCAAAATTGCCCCAAGAATTGGCCCAATACAAGCCGTCCAACCGAGGGCAAAGGTTAATCCATACAGATAGGCGCTGCCAACAGTGGCGCTAGAGCTACGTTTGATATTCGCTCCGGTAAAGCCAATTCCGAAAATGCTCATCACACCCATAACAATGATAATCACCCCGCCAATTTGGGCAAACAAATCTTTGTTGGATGAAATGCCACGAATCGCTTGGCTGGTGGCAGTAATCGCCATGCCCAACACCACCATTGTAGTTGCCAAGCCAGCAAAAAATGCTAACGATGAGATGACTGTGCGTTGGCGTTTTTGGGCAAGGCTTTCAGCACCCGCACTATTAATGCCAAATGTCCATGCAAAGTAGGCTGGTAATACTGGCAAGGTACAGGGCGAGAGGAATGATAAAACTCCCGCCATAAAAGCCGGAACCGCCAAGGTGATTACATTTTGGCCACCTTGGGCGACTCCAATCAGCAAAATTGCCGCTACCACAAACACGGCTAGCCCAATTATAGCCATGGTAAACAGTCGGGAGGGTTGGCGCTGTGTTTGCGCTTGTTGCATAGCTTATCCTTCGTGACGAATTAAGGCATCGGTCATTCGACAAACATCGACCATTGCGGCAACATCGTGCACCCGCACAATATCGGCTCCTGCTTGAATTGCATAGGCCACGGTGGCGGCTGTACCCCAGAGTCGTTGCTCAACAGGTCGGTTTAATGTTATCCCAATCATGGATTTTCGGCTAGTGCCAACCAACAAGGGGTAGCCTAAGCTGGCAATTGTGCGTAGTTGACGTAATATTTGTAGATTTTGCTCAGGGCTTTTGCCAAAACCAATGCCTGGGTCAAGCACAATCAAATCGTTGGCGATGCCTGCTTGCAGCGCCAACTCGATGCTCTGGCGTAATTCAGCACAAACCTCGCCGATAATATCGCCATATTCGCTAGCAGCGTAATTTGTGCCATGGGCAAATTGTTCAACCGTGCTGACTCGATTGTGCATCAAAATGATTGGGACTTGGGCTTGTGCCACCAGCTGTGCCAGCGCCATATTCCAACTACCATCAGCTTGGCGTAAGCCCCAAATATCATTAACCACATTTGCGCCAGCCTCAAGCGCAGCCGCGACAACTTCGGCTTTGTAGCTATCAATCGAAATTGGTAATTGGCAAACTTGGCGAATTGCTTGAATCGCCGGGACAACCCGCGCAATCTCCTGCTCGATGCTCACACTGCTAGCTCCAGGCCGTGTCGATTCGCCACCAATATCCAAAATATCGGCTCCTGCAGCGGCAAACTCCAGCGCTTGCTGCTGAATTTGGCTGGTTCCCGCCTCAAACAAGCCATCGTTGGAGAAGGAATCGGGGGTGACATTGACAATGCCCATGACCAAGGTTTTTCGACCCCAATCCCATTGAGTTGCACCAAGTTTGAGGCTGCCCCGCGCTTGATTGTGTAGCAATAACGCGCCAATTTGTTGAGCTAAGGCTTGCAAGGCAGGCAACGGAATCGCTTGAAACTTGCCACATAAGGTTCGCCACGAGCGTTCATTGGCCCACGCCAATACATTAGTTGGCTGCGTACTTTGGCCTAGGTAGACGTGTGGGCTGACTAAGGCATCGCCATCGAGCGCCAATAATTCTTGCTTCACAATCATGGCCGTATGCGGATCAACCTGATCGCAATGCAGCATAATCAAGTTGGCTTTGGTCAATACTCGTTCAGCAGCATTAGGATACGTTTCAATTTGGGCGATCACCTGCAACAGTTCTTGGCGTTGCTGGGGATAATATTGACGGATATTATAGGCAAATTCAGGCATGATCGAATCTTTCGTGCTAAGTCATGGCCATTCTAGCTGATATGTTGTGAGTTGCGACTCAGTTCAATAGCTGATTTTAAGGGTTAATCCGCATTCTGCCCAATTGGAAGCCCGATTTTGAGTCACGAAGGACACGAAGCGCACAAAGAGTAATTACTTCATGTTCTTTGTGGGCTTCGTGGCTCATTCTGCCTTTTGAGATTTCAGTTTCTTGGCTTTTAGCAGATTCAGAATGGCTAAGGTTTCCAGGCGAGGAGTAACCCATTCAGTAGGCCATAACCATATCTAAGGCTACCAAAATAATGCTGGATCAGCGTTTCAAAGTTGTGCTTGCTGACCATCGCCTCGTGAGCAGCTTGGTTGCGGATGCTGACGATCTGACTTAACATATCGATCCATTTGGTAAATGGAAGTTGCTGGCCGGGTGCAATATTGGCATTCCAATGGCCATTGTTCACGATATGCTTCTCAAGAGTAAGGAATGTCTGACCGCCGTAAAATTTGGCGTTGCCAAGCGTACCAAGCGTTTGCATTAGTTCCTTGCCGTTGGTTCCGTACAACACAGGTGTGACGCGATAGAGGGTATTTCGGGTGATGAGTTCTAACACGCCAGTGAAAAGCAGGGTTGGCCCTGCAAAATTGGCGGCACGCAGTTGCTCGGTCTGTTCCCACAGAAACCGTGCCAGCGCTAGCGTCTCGCGACTATTAGAATCAAACAGCGGTGTTTCATCAAATAGATCATCAATTTCTAGGCGATTGCGGAGCCAAGCCAAATAATCGGCCAAGTTGGGCTGGATAAATTGCTGATAGCGTTTGACGACCATCCGCACCTGTGTAGTCGCTGTCTCCAGAATTTCTTGATTGGGTGTCTTGGTTGAGTCACGTGTTGCCTTAATTGTATCGATGACATCCTGTAATTCAACGAGGCGGCGTGGAGGCTGAACTCTGTCCATCCCTTTGATGTGACAGACCATAGCATTGTTACAGCAATCATCTACATGGACTAGATCGACGCGCCAAGGCGCGATATGCGGCTTTGGACATAGCAGCAAATCATCCAATGAACCTGCCAGTTGCTGACCGTCGCGTTGCACCAACCCTGCAATTGAGGCAATCTGGCCATGGGCATTGGTGCTGAGTTGATCGAGGAATACACCGTGGCAGCGCACCGCAACCCTCTGACTGAGTTGTTTGTGAACATGAGCAAGCAGGGTTTCGAACAGCTGATGAAGTTGTTGATTATCCATAGCGAACTGCGGCTGAGCTTGCCAAAGCAACACGCGCATATCGGGCGCACTTGGTTGGATGGTCGCAAGTGGTTGGATCTGGTAGAGTGGTTTAAACAAGTTTTGGTCAGACAGTGGCTGATCGAGCTTTGGTTGCTCCGCCTCTCTAGTTTCCTGATGAGCTTGATCATCATCTCCAGCGAATGCTGGCCTTGATTTGGGTTCAGCGGCCTGAAGAAATGCAAAGAGGAGCGCCCCATGCCGTCCACCAGTTAGATTGAGATCGGCAATCATGCGTTTGAGTGGGTCTGATGCTGCTTGCGCTGACGTATGAGGTTTGTAGTATTTGGCATCGAGCATATAACCAGGTTCCTGCCAGATCTTGGTTGCGCCATCGACGACCTGTTGTGGTTCTATACGGGTGATATAGAAATCTGGACGGACGCGCGGAGCGCTATTTTTGTTGATCTGTAACGGCGGCACATCTTCCCACCAGATTGGAATCTCCAGGTCGTGGGTCATGCGGTACTTGACTGGCTCAGTTCCCCAATCAAAGCTTAGGGTGTGGCGGCGGGTGTTAGAAGCATTGGGCCTATCTTCCCACTTAACCTCAATGCCTTTGTATTCCAAGAACGCTGCCAATTCATAGAAAATCCACATCTGATAGAGGTAATTGTCGCGGCTGGGGCTGGAGCCAAGCATGGTCAGCGGCTCGTCGTTGTGTGTGCGATCAAGCAAGCGTAGCGAAGCCAACTTATGCCGCCAAATTAATAGATCATCATAAGCGCTATTGCGCCCGGGGATCTGCTGCTCCGCAATGCTTCGTTCAAGCTCGTCAATGGTTTGAGAGCTATAACCAGAGAGAATCTCTTCGGCGGCATTGATCAAGCCAACGAATTGTGGGAATACTAGCTCGCGGGTGCAGGTATCGACGATTTCGTTGAGCGGATGGCGCAGCGCCTGCATATCGTCGCGGGCAATCTCTACAGCAAGCAAATGCTGAACGGCCATGCGGTATTCGAGCAGCGTCGCCACCGTAAGCAGGTTTTCGGGGGTGGCGAAATGTCGCCGCCGCTGGCGCGTGTGAACATCGAGTGGTAGTTCGCCAGGCCGATTTGCCCATGTTGCAGCTATGGTTCGCGCCCAGTCAATGCGCCCGCGTGGTGGTAGTTCCTCGACCTGAACCTCGCGTGGTGAGGCCACGCTCAGTCGTCGTTTGATTCGCGGCAGAATGGTCTCAAAGAGTTCGTCGCGCAAGTAGAAAAGCACTGCCAGACGGCGGTATTGCTCCAGAAGCGGATGCTCGAAGCGCTCTTGCTCAGCAATTTGCTCGCCGAAAGTTTCGGCAAATCGCTGAGCATCATAGCGCATCAACAATTCGACCATTCTGCCCTGCATCCAGATAAAGGCTTCACGTTCGGCAACCGTTGGCTGCGCCATGGCTATAGCCCTCGCTCGCTGATTAAGTGGCTCAGGCGGCGTAAAAAGACGCTATTAGTTGGCAGTGCCAGCATGCCGGGTTTGAACAAGCGTTGAGTTTGCGCCTCTGTGATGGTCTGGCCGATATCGCTTGTGCCGTTGCGAGCTTCGTCTACCTCGTGCAGCAGAGCATAGATTTCGGGTCGGCGATTGGCTGGTAAGGTATGAATGGTTGCATTGATCGCCTTGGTTAGCGCAGGAGTATCGGCTGTTTTCACATAGTCCCGCACGATCCGCTGCTCATCGCGGGTCATGACCTGAAGTTGATCAACCAGTGAATCGGCAAGGGCAGTGTCAAGCGCATGGGGCCAGCTCATATTGACCAACATGCCAGCAAAGATGTTGGTATAGATGGCGATTGCTTGGGCTGTGCCAAGCTGCCGGAAGATGCGAATCACCTCGAACAGCCGCCAGAACGAATCGAGGGCTGCTGCTGCTGCACCACTGGCGTTTAGCTCGTAGCGTGGAGCACCTTGCTCGTCGCTGACTGGCTCAATCAAAACATCACCGTATTGATAGGCCATTCGTCCGTTGGCGCGTGGCAGGGCTATGATCTCGCTAAATCCTTGCTCCTGCAGCCGATTCAGGGCTGTACGGGCAGCGATGCCGCGTTCGTAGCGAGTGTAGGTTGCTGATGGAGGTAGTACGTCGATGAAGTCGAAGCGCCGCTTGATTGCTTCGCTCATCTGGCTGAGAAAGTGGCGATCGAACGAGTTGAGCGTGCCGATGATGCGGAAGTCGGCTGGCAGTGGGATGGATATTGAGCCAAAATCCCCCGATGGAACATTGAGTCTGGCGTTGTTTCCACCACCGAGCATCGTTAGCAAGCCACCGAAGGCGGCATCAACTGGTGCACGAGTGAATTCATCGATCACCAGCCAGACACCGCGATAGCGCTGGCCATCTTCAACGTAATCACGGCGGTTGTAGCCATCGGTCGTTGGTGGTCGGTGACCGTTATCGGTGTCAGCGTAGTGACGCAGTAAGGCTTGGGTCAGGTGGCCATATTGGATATCGTAGGCAAGGCTGCCATTATCGCTGTTCAGCCGTGGCGCGATACCGCCAATAATGTCGCGCACGCCCCAGTCCTCAGTTGCAGTGACGATAATCGGATTGTAACCTTTGCGATGAACGGTTATCTGCTCGACTGGTGTTTGCTCTAGGCTTGTGGTTAGTCGGGTGAAGTGCTGTTGTGGCTCCTCCCAGAGCAGGGTTGGCAATCGTTTGGCCAGCTCGGTTTTTCCAGTGCCAGGTGGCCCACTCAGCACAATATTGCGCCCAGCCATCAGCGAACGATAGATGCGGCGTAGAATCTGGTCGTCGATCAGCATATCTTCGCCTAGTGTGCGCAGACCGGCCTCGTGGTTGGCAGCCACTGGCAGCGGTCCGTTGGCATGGTCGATATCGGTTTTGAGTTGGCCGTTGATGTCATCGAGCAGGGTGCGCAGAAAGTCGGAGTACATCCGGCTGGCGGCATCCTCCTCATCCGACGTATCGAACACATCGTCGCTCCAGCGCCAGTCGGTCTGTCCCATTTCGACCAGCCCGGCCTGCGAATACCAAGTCAACAATTTGCGATTGTCATCGCCCAACTCAGGGGCGAAGTCACTGATTGACTGTGGCATCGGAGCGGCGTGGTGACGTTGGAAGATCATCCGCGCAGGCAAAGTGTACTGGTCGGCAGTACCCTCGATCGGAATCAGCAGAGCCAGCACCATCAGCCGCAATAGCGTGTCGCTATTCCCTGTGGCATAGTCTTGGCGACGATACTGCCCTGGTTCAGCGACGGTTAGCAGTCGCAACTGACCCAATGCCTCGGCCAGCGCCTCGCCATCTAGGTCAGCGGGTAAGTGATCATTCTCATCCTTGGCCGCCTGTAGTAGGCTATTGGCACTATAGGAATGATCTTCTAGATCGCTAACGAAGTCGCGATACGAGGCCAAACTACTCCAAATGTTGGGTAGCCGAGACTCGTTGCGTGGCGCTGGATCAACGGCCTCGCTGAGGGTGAGCAGGACAACATAATCTTCCCTCGTTAATGGGCGCACGGTATGGGGGTTCACGATTTTGTTGTAGAGTGGTTGGTGCTGCTCATTAAGCATTGTTGCCACATTGGTCGGAGTTGCTGGCAGATCCGACCATGCTACACGCAGCCGCCGCTGCAACGTGCCGCCGAACAGCCCCGCTGGGGTTCCGGCCAGCGGATCATGCTCGTCGAAGGGGCTGGTGACCACCCCGAATCCGCCGATGTTGCCGTTTTGGACATAAGCGACGATGCGATCGCCTACCTTAATCGAGCGAAAATAGTTGACGCTGGTGCTATTAGGATTATCGATGAAACCGATGGCAACGACATTGTGCTGACGGGAATCCTCCCAGTAGGAACGTGGTTGGTGAATGCGCCAGAAGCGGAGTTCTTTCCCCAACTTGTGCACAGATTCATCGACTTCGCTGAAAGACTCGCTGTTGTCGGTTGTGCTATCTGGCTCGATCGTTGGTACGAGCTGCCACAAACTATTGCCTTGGCGGTTGAAACGATCATCGCTGCTCATGGCGCTGGATAGGGCCGTGGTTGTAACGTTGGCGGCGATAAGCTTACGTTGTTTGGCTCGATTCAAGATATCGTTGATATCGAGCGGGCTGCCGCTAGCTTTGCTTAGGATTGTGTAGGCTGCATCGTCAAGGCTCATCGTTGCCTCCGTCGCCGTTTGGGCGGCCTCAATAATCGTGCGTAAATTCTCGAGCGAAATTGGACGGATGCTCTGGCCGTTGAAAGCGACCACTAGCCCCTTGTTCAGCCACTCCAACTGGTTGATGAGGGCTTTGCCGTTGCCCTTGAGATTAAGTGGTACGGGAAACTCGCGCTGATCCAAGGTTAGGGTGTAGAGCGTTTCGTTGGTACGTTGCCCTTGGGCCTCGGTTACCTCTACAACCTCGGCCCATGCGGTGAATGCATAGTGAGGAGCGGGCCGATAGATGATCAAACGAACTGCTGGACCACCGTTCTGAAAAGCCTTCAGCGCATTGGTAAGCTGGCGATGTGCGCCACTAGCATAGTTGGTGTAGGCATAAGTTTCGCCATAGACCTGTGAACCCCAGTCGCGGCTATGGATGACCACAAAGGTGGGGCTATTATCGGTAACTTGCCAGAGTTCATCCAGCGAGCGCTTGACCATACGTCGGGTGATCTCTTGGAGTAGTTGGTAGTCTTCCTTGCTATTGAGGATGAAACGCTGTCCAACGGTTGCTCGCAACATACGATCTTGGAGCGTGGTCGGGTCTTCAAGTTCGAAGTGTAGGTATTGCTGGTCTTCCACTGAGAGGTCGCGGAGCCACATCCACATACCGCCGCGCTTATTGATCCGACCGCGTTGCATCCAGCGGCCATTAATCAGCACCCAGAAGGTTTGCCGATTGCCCGGACGAAATTCGATCCGCAGCCCGAATTCTTGTTCTAGCCATTCGGGATATTCGGCAGCGATGTGTAACGCCAGCGGATGGGTGGTATCAATCTGTTCCCGCCATTGTGCTAGGCTCAACTTAGCTGTTGGATGCTCGTTGTTATCGTCCTGATCGTCGCTGTCGTTCTCGGCAGCTGAGCTAGGCTCCTGCTGGACGATCCAGATAAATGATTGGACATCAATCATGTCGCGTGCTCCAAGCGACTGTAGTCGATCAAGGATTGCGGCGCTTAGCTCGCGAAGCTGCTGGTAGGCGGCGGCAGTCGGATGGGTTTGCCAGTTTATCGAGGGCTTAATTTGCTTGATCAGCGCACGGAACGGCATCGGTTTAACGAAGATATGTTGTGCTGGATCGTGAAGCATCAGGTGATAGGTCGCACTTGGCCAGCATTTAGCATTGGTTTGACTCAACCCGGCGATCCACGCTTCGAAACGCTGGTCGAATGGAGTGTTGCCATAGAGCAACTCATACATCGCGCGAACTAGCGTTGAGGGCTCCCCATCAAGTATCGGTCGCACATCCCATTGGTTGAGCAGGTTGTTGCCGCTCATTGCTCGCCTGATTTGGATGTGAGCTTCTTCGATATTATCGGCCTCGATCAGCTGCTTGAAGCCTTGTTGTTCTAGCACATTACGAAGTTTTTCTACCGCGTGAATTTTATACTCGCGTTCATCTTCCAAATATCTTCTGGATTCAAACGAGTCATAGCGTTGCTTAAATTGCTCAATCAGTGCATCTAGCGCGGCCTCGTCGAAAATTTTGGTTGTTGGAGGCTTGGTTGCTGTATGCTGGTTGGTTTTGAGCAGCGAGTCTGAGCTTTGAATTGCGCTAGATGGGGAGAGATCAGTCGGTTCCAAGGGACTCGATGAAGCAGGCTGATCCCATGGTGCGCTATAGTTGACTTCGGCTAGCCGGCGACGGGCGATAGCACGCTCAGCATCGGTAAACAGGGTCGCATACTCCGGCTTGAGGACGATTGCCTCTACCGTCAAGTCTAGCCTTTTCGCTTCCCAAAGCTTGGTGAAACCTTCCGAGATGCCTTCTTTATGCAGGAGGTGGCGCGTAGTGGCCAGAGCACCACGCTCACGCAACATAGCCAGCAGGTAGGTTGGCTTGTAGTTGAGGTCTTTGGCCGATTCTTCGGAAATACCGTTCAGATCATCGTTCAGCCGTTGTTCAAGATCGCTCAATGATCACTTTCCTCCAACTACAAAGAGGCTTAGTTTCGTGTAAAGGCGCAAAGAAGTTTGATAATTATGATTTTTTCAAGTATAGCATGTATACAGTTTCAGCGTGCAGTTTACCTCAACCCAACGAGTGATATTTATGCTGCCCACTTGACCTATTATGTAATTGCGATAACGTTCGCTGTATCGCTGTGGCGACCTTGCATGCAGCCTAATTAGAAGTCGGCTTGGATATCTAGCCCGAAGATATAAATCTTTTTCACTGCTTTGACATGCTAACAATTGTTCTGATAGCCCAAAGCCGCATCTTTGTGCTTTTCGTGCTCTTCGTGGATCAATCGTCATACATTTTTATGTTCTATGTTCTATGCTCTTTGTTTTATCCTTCATCCTTTGCTCTATCTTCCCCACATGTGGGACGGCTATGCTATAATCTGCGCTTGGATTGAGTTTTTGAAGCTGTCTGCTGAACAGGAGCCGGATCGTGCTACCTCGAACGTTTGGCAACTATACGATTGAGCGTGAACTAGATCGGGGAGGGGTTGCAGCAGTTTTTCTTGGTCAGCATCGGGCTTTGCCACGCCAAGTGGCAATTAAGGTGTTGCTTAATCATACCGAGGAGCTAGTTGAGCGCTTTCAGCGTGAGGCCGAAATCACTAGCAAGCTGCGCCATCCTCAAATTATCGAAATTTATGATCATGGGATGCAAGGGCCATTTGCCTATACGGTGATGGCGGCAGCACTGGGTGGCTCGTTGAAGCGTATGCTCGAAACCGCTCCACAGCAACGGCTCAGCCCTGATGTAGCGCTCAGCGTGTTTTACCAAATTGGCGAGGCTTTGGATTTTGCGCATAGCCAAGGGATTATTCATCGTGATGTTTCGCCTGGCAATATTTTGTTTGATCAGGGTTTACAGCAGGCGATGCTTTGCGATTTTGGGATTGCTCGCTCGGCGCAAACCCAGAGTAATACTACCAATCGCGTAGTTATGGGCACGCCTGGCTATTTCTCGCCTGAACATCTGCGGGGAGCACGCGAAGTCAATGCTCAATCCGATATTTTTGGGCTTGGTTTGATTTTCTATGCGATGTTGTCTGGCCGTCTACCGTGGGCCGACCCGCTGGATTATGCCGACCCTGAAAATGTTCAATCGTTTCCACCTATCTCGACGTTAGTTGGTCTTTCGCCTGACATCGACCCGATAATGGTCAAATTGTTATCGGTTGATCCCGCTCAGCGCTATCGGACAGTGGCCGAAGCGAGTGCGGCGCTACGTCGGATTTTTTCGGAGCATCCTGCCTTGACTACCAGTGAAGGGAGCGTCTCTGTGCAGCGCCACTCGCTCTATCTAGCCCCATCCTTCCAAGCGGAAGGTCTCCAACCAAACGCCGTCGAAGAATATCTTGGTCCATACCTGAAAGCCGAACATATCAAACGTGCCCATCGACGGGCCGCGATTTTGAGCCAGCCTGAGCATTTGGTCAATTTGCTTGAAGCTTGGAGCATGGGTGAACGCTTTCGCCGCCGTAACATTGGCCGCTTAGCAACCTTCTATCGCGTGCAAAGCCAAAATATTTATTACTATAAGCTTGATGTGTTGTATGAATTGCGCGGCGAAGCTTTTGTTAAGCAAGAGGCTGATCGCGAACGCCAGCCCATGACTGGTGAGATGGAGTTGGGGGTTTGGGACGTTAAGCTGCCTGAGATCACCGATTTCGTTGCTACCGAAGGCTTGGTTGATCGAATCAAGGGCTCGGAGCAGGTTAGCCAATGTGGGCGTTGTGCTGGTAAGTGCAATATCTTATGTCAAAAATGTAAAGGCAACGGTCGGGTAACGATCACCAAAACTGTCGAAAAGATGGTTGATGTGACCGATGCAAATGGCAATAAAGTTCAAACTCCGACCCAAGTTGTTGAAAACGAAGTTCAAACCTGTAGCGATTGTAAAGGTAAAGGCTATTTGGTCTGCCCCGATTGTCAGGGGATTGGCATGATCGTCAAGCGCAAAGCCTTTAATTGGCAACGCATTCCGCAAACGTGGCAGATCAACGATGATTTGCCGGCGGTTGATGAGGCTGTGCTGCAAAGTGAAGCAGTCGAGGTTTGTAATTATACGCTCAGCATGATTCCCAAAGAATGGGCGTTAATTCCTAAACTTGATAGCTTGGTTGAAAAAGCCATGACTGAGGTGACTAAGGATAAGCGGATTGTGTTGGCACGTTTGGTAGCGCATATGGTGCCTGTAACCAAGCTACAATTTACGATTGGTCAACAGCTTGATGATGGCGATGTGATCAAGCTCTATGATAATGATAGCGATGCGGATACGCCTAGCGTGCCAGTAATTATTGAGGAACATGGCGAATTGCCAGGCGATCTGTTTACCCTGCATCTGCTCGGCTTCAAAAATAGCATTAGCGAAGAAGAGGCGCGAGTATTCCGCGATTGGTCACGGATTATGAGTTGGCTAGGGGTTGGTTTGCTAGCGGCTGCCTTCGTGATCACCTTTATCTTTATTATCTTTGTTTACTAGGCCAACTAGTTCGGCTAAACAAGCGCGGTGAGGTTCGAATCAACCTCACCGCGCTTCTGTTTTAGAAGTAGCGACTCAAATTCTCGAAGATTTTATCGATATCACCAGTGCTACCTTGAACTAATTCTGTGCGTGAGAAATCGGCAATTTGTTGCAAAATTGAAGTTTCAGCATCAGCACCATAGGCAATCGGGAAGATTTGAATGCTCGATTCGCCAAAATTGCCTAGCATTTGCTCGATTGAAAGCTGGCTGGCCGTATCAGCGCCATCGCTCAGCACCACAATCGCGTTAATTCGATCAGGTTGTTTGAGGTTTTCCAGCTCCTGACGCGCTAAATCAATTGCATCGTAGAGCGAGGTATTGCCATCGGGCACGAGTCCTTGGGTTTGCATTTGCAAATTGGCCATGTTTTCGCTGCGCGTGGCGAGGGGCACCAACACGGCTGGGCTTGATGAGAAGCCGATCATGCCAACGTTATCTTTGCTTGGCAAGCGATTGAGAAACACTTCAACCCCAAGTTTGGCTTGATCCATTTTGTCGTCGTCGCGCATCGAGCCAGAGCTATCGACCACCAACATAATATTGGCTGGCTTGCGATTATTGGCCCAAGCATTTTTGGCGGCCACAATCACATCGGCTGGTGGGGTTGCCAACGAATTCCGTGGTTGATTGGGGTCTACGCCGAATTGGGCAGTTAATGGTGATGCCAACGCTACATCAACGTTCGCTGGCCGGAAGCCTTGCTGCATTGCTAAATTTTGGCTTTCGGCTGTGAGCAAGAAATCGTAGAAAACGCTAGCAGCGGCTTTTTGATCGGCTGTTGCATCGCTCATCACAATAAAAGGATTATCGTGAATAAACGTGCCTTCTTTGGGATAGATTGCCACCAACGGCACATTGGGAGCTTGTTTATTGAAATCGATCAGGGTAATTTCTTCCATCGGGAAGGCTGAAATATAGGCCATGCCATATTTTTGCATGTTTTGGCTAAATACCAAGGTATTCGAGCCATAGTGCTTGATGCCTTGAGCTAAATCACGCAAAAATTGTTGGCTTTTTTCTTGATTGATGTCTTCGACCGTAAGATCGCTGGTTTTGCCGTTGGCTGCATACAACTCAGCCAGCACAGTTGAAAGCGCGGTGGTGCTAATGTCGGGGTCGGTGTGGCCCCACGAGAAGCGGCCCCAATCTTGTTGACCAAATTTGCCCCAGCCCTCGGCATCCTGAATCAGCGCCAACATATCCGACCAACCCACCTCTTTGCCGGGGTAGCCCATGGCTTCAGCCATTGGTTTCCACATCGAGATAACCACTGGTGTTAGTACCAACGATTGGGGATCGGCTTCGGCAATGTTGGGATTATTGCTTTCTTTCTTCAATACTTCCAGCCAAGTCGAGGCCGAAGGTGTCCAGATCGTTGTCTGAAGTTGACCAGCCCGAATTTGGGTGCGGGCTGTGCCTGAGGAAAGCTCTTTGCCCTCAACGATTACCCGTTTGCCGTTGGATTGCACATTTTGATTGTTGAAAGTGGCGATGCGTTCTTCAAGCCATTTGGTTTTCTCTGGGCTGTAGGTGATGCTAATCAGTAGATCGTTTGCGCCTACAACTGGCCCACTGGTTTGATTAGTGGAGGTAGGTTGTTGGGCTGCATCGCCACAAGCTGCAAGCACCAGCATAATAACGACTAGAAAACTACGGAAGAAGCGTTGCATAAGCTTATTCTCCTTAAACTGTCAAGCTCTATTGTAGCGCTTTGTGAGGCGTTAAGATAGGTTCGTTGCTGGTACGTGGATTGGATGGCTGGGGTTACGCTTGGTTGCGCAGCACCATGCGAATGCCTTGTTGCAAGGTGGGGTAGGTCTGGAGATCGCCGAGATCGCCGCCAACGCTGATTAATGCTTGCGCCACATCAGGCTGAATTCCGGTCAAAATCAGGTCTGCACCGAGTAAGCGAATGCCTTGAGCTGCGCGTAACAAACGGCTGGCAACCTCACGATCAACATTTGGCACACCAGTCATATCGAGCAAGGCAACCCGCGCTCGTTGGTTCGACAAGCCTTCGAGCAGATTATTGGTAATTTGCTGGAGTCGTTCGCCATCAAGCGCCCCGACCAACGGCATAACGACCACATTATCGCTGAGCGGAATTAATGGAGCGCTCAAGCGAGCCAATACTGCAGCATGACCACGAATAATCTCATCTTGCAGCCGATTGCGCTCTTGCTCAGTGCGGCGGCGGATGCGAATATCACGGAGGAAGGCGATCCAGAGTTGCTGCTCGCCGAGTTGCATTGTGCCCAAGACCATTTCAACAGGTTGAGTTTCGTTGTTTGGCAAGCGCACATCAAACTCATAGGTTGTGGTTTGTTGTTGGATACTGGCTAATTCGACTCCCAGCACGTCAGCAATATTTAATTGATCGACGTTGCGACCCAAAATACGTTCGGCAGCGCGATTGGCTGAGCGAATAATGCCCTGCTGATCGTAGGTAATAATCGCTTCAGCAGCATGATCAACGATTGCTTGGCGTTGGCTGCTCGATTCGACCATGGCGCTGGCGATTGAGTTGAAGGAAGTTGCAACTTGGCCCAATTCATCGCGAGTATCAATTGTTACATTGCTCAAGGTATTCGAGGTTAGCATGCTACCAGCGGCCCGTTGAAAGGCGCGAACTGTATCCATTACTGCGCTATAAAAGCCCAAGAAGAGATATATCGCAAGCAGAACAAGCAGCGTGATCAGGCTAATAAAAAAGATTCGGCGATTTTGAGCTTGATTGATCCGCTGATTGAGCACATTATCAAGCTGAATTGACGTTTGATCCCACAAGCCAAAGCTCGCATTCAGAGTGCGTTCAGTTTCTTGGCGAAAGATAGTCGTATCAATCGTTGGAGTTTCAACTCGAATCACTTGCAAAATTATTTGAAAGCTTAATTCTTCGGTTGCCTGAATAAACGTGCGGACTGCACTTTCCAGTAATGGACGCAAGCTTTCATTATTGCTAAATACTACGCCTAAGCTATAGTTGATTTTGGTATTGGTTTCTTGGAGTTGGCTATTGACGACCGTCAGCGTGTTTTTTTCTTCGCTGCTGACTGTGCCGCGAGTAATTGCATTGCCACCAGCGCCAGCAACTCGGGCGGTAGCAGCCTGATGGGCAGGCAAGGTTTCAATCAAGGCATTCATTAAATAATAGCTATCGATGTTTGGATCGAGAATTAAGCCTGATTGATCGCCGATACGCTGCATACATGCCCGAACTGCCTGAATTAAGCGATCATGGGCGGCATTGCTATCGGGAACACTGCGCAAGGTTAATTGGGCTTGCAGCCGTTCCCATTCATTAAACAGGATCGTTACTTGCGTTTGAGTATCATAGCGATCGTGAAATTGCGCATCAAACGCTTTAAATGCCTCAAGATCTTGGGAAAGCTCTTCGTTTTTAAGTAAAAGTGGGGTTAAAAATGCTTGATCACCGCCAAGATAACGCTCGGCGATTAATTGTTGCTCGATAATATCTTGCATAATTTCACGTAGCGGTTGCAAATAGGTCGTGCCAGTCAGTTCGCTCTGCGTGAAATTAATTTGGCGTTGAATTTCGGTTAATTGGGCACTCAGCAAAAAGGTTAATGGAATGGCGAAAACCAAGCTCAATAACCCAAATTTTTGGGGATACGTTAGGCGTTTCATCAGCCATGTGGCTGGAGTAAAGAATGCACGCATGGTTCGGATACCTAATGGCTGAGGTGTGGTTGCACCTTATCATAGCATATCTGGATATTTTTGTGCAGTAGGACTTTGTATCCCCCATTTGGCTGGGCTTGAGGCGTTGTCGTAGCTTAGAACACGCTGGGTTAGTGGGTTGGGTTTGGTGGTAGTAAGGCCTGCTCAATAAATTGCAACAAGGTTGGTTCGTAATGGCTAACATCACTTTCACCGCGAATCATGGCCATCGTCACGACCCATTCAATTAAGCCCGCCAGAATTTCGGCCAAGGCCAACGGTTGATAGCTGTAGATGGTGTTTTGCTGCATCCGCTGCTCTAAGGCGGTGGCCAAGAGGGCGTGTAAGCGGAGACGAGCAGGGAGTTGTTGCTCTGCTTCAAGATTCAAGCCAGCTTCTAGCCCCAATAAACGGAATAAATCGGTATGTTGCAGCGAAAAGCGAATCGCCGTTTGGACACATTCGCGAATCATGGTTGGGGTTGATTCAAGCGCCAAAATCGGCATAATTACCTCGGTCAAGCCCTCTAAAACTGAATCAGCCAGCGCCATGGCGAGGGTTTGCTTGGAATCAAAATAGAGATAAAGCGTGCCAGTAGCCATCTCGGCGCGGGCGGCAATATCGAGCATCCGAGCTTTGGTGTAGCCTTGTTCCATAAAAATTTCACGGGCAGCGCGGAGAATTGCTTCGCGGCGGTGAGGATCGGCGGTGCGTGCCACTCGTTGGCTCCTTTGAACATTTGGACAATCTAGCGATGTTGGCTTGATTATAGCAAAACTCCATGCTGGCTCAAGCGCTAAAAATTGCAACTAAAGAATGGTTTTAGACCATTCTGAAGGGCTAAAATTGCCTAAAAAGTGGCTTGCACAGCGTTTTAGCTATGATATACTGGCCGCAAGTGAATGTTTTGGTCGCGAGCTCAAATGTAGCTCTGCTGCCCCACACGCAATCGGCTTCCTCGCTTGAGTTTTGCGTTGACCCGAACCCTTTCACCCCGAAATCTGGTCTTAACCTTTTTTGGAAGGAATCCTATGAGTTTCACCGACAAAACCCTCGTCTGTGTCGATTGCGGGAATGACTTCGTTTTTACTGCTGGTGAACAAGAGTTTTACGCACAAAAAGGCTTTACCAACGAACCACGTCGCTGTACTCAATGTCGTCAAAGCAAAAAACAACAGCGGAGCGAGCCAAGTAGCCGCTCATCATTTAGCCGAGATAGCAGTTTTGGTGGTGGTCGCGAGCGCAGCCGCGAGTATGGCGGTCGCGATAGTTTTGGTGGTGGTGGGCGTTCTAGCTTCGGTGGTGGCAATCGCCGCGATGCTGCTGGCCAAGCTTCACGCGAAATGTACGATACGGTGTGTGCTGAGTGTGGACGAACCACAACAGTGCCCTTCAAGCCAACTCAAGGCCGTCCGGTCTATTGCCGCGATTGTTTTCAAAAGCAACGAACTTCTTCACGTTGGTAGGGTCGGGTAGCGTAGCATAAATTTTGGTGGGGCAGCCGTTCAGTCGCCAATTGTGGCGGCTGAATTTGTTTTAATCGCTAGCGATCTTGAGCAGTTTAGCCGAATTATGCCAGAAATAACCCTAACGAGGGTCTTTGTAGAGCGAGACCCCCGCTTGATCGTGCTGTGAGGATTCCCTATGGAGATGCCAGCCCTGATTGGATTGCTCGTTGATGCTGTGCTTGCTGTTCGACCCGACGCTGATCGCCTAACCGTTGAGGCGGCGTTTAGTGCGCTGTTGGCTGGTAAACCAACCCTACTTGATGATGTTCCTTTATCTCTGCTGATTGATCAATCAAGCAAGCAATCGCATGCGACAATCTTGTATGCAGGCCAGACCATTGCTGTTGATCTGCCCCAACCAATCGATCCGCTGGTCGCGGCGCTGGCTGCGGTTGCCTCACTGCCGCTCACGACTGTGCCTGCGGCGCGGACTGATCAACCGTCGGTCTCACACCTGCCGTTTGAATCGAGTAGCAGCTTTGTTGGGCGTGAGCAAGAATTATTAGCGCTGGCTGCTGCGATTGGCCATGCTCAGCCAACGGTCGTGTTGCCAGCCGTCGCTACTGGCCTTGGCGGAATTGGCAAAACCAGCCTTGTTACAGAGTTTGCCTATCGCTATCGCAGCTATTTCCATGGCGGCGTATTCTGGATCAACTGCGCTGATCCGGAGCAGGTTGCTAATCAAATTGCTGCATGTGCCGAGGCGCTGGCGCTTGATCCAACAGGTTTAACGCTTGATGCTCAGGTGCAACACGTTTTAGCGGCATGGCAATCGCCGCTGCCGCGCCTGCTAATTTTCGATAACTGTGAAGATTTGGCAATCCTTGAACGTTGGATGCCAACGCTGGGTGGTTGTCGGGTGTTAGTCACCGCCCGCAATCAATTATCAACGACGGCCTCAATGCGGCTTGGGGTTTTGGCTCCTGCCGAAAGCCGCGCCTTGCTGCAACAGCTTTGCCCACGCCTGACAACTGCTGAGGCCGATGCAATTGCCGCTGATCTTGGGAATTTGCCGCTAGCTTTGCAGCTTGCAGGCAATTATCTCAATACCTATGATCAACAGAGTGTTGCCCAATATCGCCAAGATTTAGCAGTTACCCATCATTCGCTCAAAGGCGGGGCTGGGTTGCCCTCGCCAACCCGCCATGAACAAGATGTTGAAGCGACGTTTATGCTCAGTTTGAACCAATTTGATTCGGCCAATCCGCTGGAGATGCTGGCCTTAGATATGTTGGATGGCGCGGCCTGGTGTGCGCCGGGTGTGCCCATTCCGCGTGAGCTTGTGCTCGATTTTGTTCCCAATGAGACTGATGATCAAACTGCGCTGGCATCGCTGCAATTGTTGGATCAACGTGGGTTAATTGATGGTAGTGAGATGCTGGTTGTGCATCGTTTGTTGGCGCAAGTTGTTCAGGTGCATCGCGGCTCAGTGCAAATTCGCGACCTAGTTGAGTATCGGATAAACGAGCATGCCTTTCGGATTAGTTCAACACGCGTGCCAAAGTACATGCTGCCACTGGAGCCACATTTGCGCCATGTGACTCTGCGAGCGCTGACACGCGAGGATGAACGGATCGCTCGCTTGTGCAATAGTCTTGGCTATTGGGAACATCTGCGTGGGATGTATGGCGAGGCTGAGCGCTGGTATGAACGGGGTTTAGTCATTATGCAAAAGGTCTTGGGTCTAGAGCATCAAAATACTGCCCGCATAATGAATAATTTGGCAGGTATTCGTTTGGAGCAAATGCGCTATGCCGAGGCCCAAGCTTTGTATGAGCAGGTTTTGGCGATTTGGAAGGTGGCGTTAGGCCCAGAACATCCCGATACCGCTCGCTGTATGAACAATCTGGCCTCGGCTTTAGGGCGACAAGGACAGAATGCCGAGGCCTTGGCGATGCTTGAACAAGCATTGGCAGTTTGGGAAGCAGCCTTAGGCCCAGAGCATCCCGATACCGCGATTAGCATCAACAATCTGGCGGTAGCTTTGGAGGGCGAAGGCCGCTATGCCGAAGCCCAGGCGTTGCATGAACGAGCAGTGAAAGTATTGGAGGCAACCTTAGGGTCGGATCATCCCGACATGGCAACCAGTTTGAACAGTTTGGCCCGATTATTGGAACATCAAGGCAAATATTCACAAGCTCTGCCATTCTATCAACAGGCGTTGGCGATTCGCGAAAAAGCCTTGAATCCAGAACACCCCGACATTGCAATTAGCCTGAACGAGCTCGCAGGATTGCTGCTAGAACAAAAACGTTATGCTGAGGCGCAGGCCTTATATGAACGAGCGCTGACGATTCGCGAATTGGTGTTTGGCCCAGAGCATGCCGATACAATCACCGTTATGGCGAATTTAGCGGTGGCGTTGGAGCGGCGCGGGCAATACCGCGAAGCGCTGGCCTTGCATGCACAGGCATTGACCATTAGTCAAAAAGTCTTGGGCGATAACCACCAGACGAGCCAACGGATTCATGCTAGCCATGTCCGAACCGTCCAAGCGATTCAAGAAGCATTCGACCAATCGGCAGCCAAACGATCCAGTGGCAAACGCACCAACGATGAGCAAATCAAGCAATGGAAGTAGCGCCAAAATAATTGCTCAATGGCATTTTGGCCCAAGGTTTAGTATGATCGTCGCATACTAGCTGTTTTTGGAGGTAGACAATGGCGTTATTGGCCGAGAAAGTGGCATTAATTACTGGAGCTGGACGCGGGATTGGAGCGGCTGCAGCGCGATTGTTTAGCCAGCATGGGGCGCGAGTGGTGTTGTGCGATTTGGATGCTGCGCCAGTTGAACAATTGGCGGCTGAATTAAAGGCTGCTGGTGGTCAAGCCTTGGCGTTTACTGGCGATGTGACCAGCGCTGAATTTGCGTCGCAAGTCATTGCCGCCACCTTAGAGCACTTCGGTGGCTTAGATGTGTTGGTCAATAATGCTGGCTATACGTGGGATGGTGTATTGCACACCATGGATGATGCTCAATGGCAAGCCATGCTTGATGTGCATTTATCAGCTCCCTTTCGACTGATTCGGGCAGCGGCTCCCTATTTGCGCGATACCGCCAAAGCCGAAATCAAGGCTCATGGTGCGGCCAAAGCCCGCAAAATTATCAATGTTTCTTCGGTTTCGGGCGTATATGGCAATGCTGGGCAAGTCAATTATTCGGCGGCCAAATCAGGTGTCATTGGTCTAACCAAAACCCTTGCCAAGGAATGGGGCCGTTTCAATGTCCAAACCAATGCGGTTTGCTATGGCTTTATCGAAACCCGCCTGACCGCTGCCAAAGAACAAGGCGAGACGATTCAGCGTGGCGATCAGGCAATTAAACTTGGTGTGCCCGAAAATCTGATGGCGGGAATTACCATGTTTCACCCAATGGGGCGGGCTGGTACACCAGAAGAAGCGGCAGGCCCGATGGTCTTTTTGGCTTCGAGCTTGGCCAATTATGTGAACGGCGAAATTCTCGAAGTAACTGGTGGTATGGGGATTTAGTCAATCTATCAAGCAGAGGTGCAGGCAAAATAACTCCTGCACCCCCAAGCATCTAGGTTGAGGATTGTTCCTATGAGTTCTAAGCCTCAGCTTCGTGTCCTTCGTGGCTCAACCAACTAGCCCGCAACTTGTTCTTTGCCATTGGTCGATTCGATGATGCCGCGATCAAGTAGCTCTTGTAAACCTTGCGCAACTGCTTCGATCGTGAAATCAATTTGCTCGATCGTATGAGCGCTGGTCAAGAAGTTAACATCGCGGCGCAGAATTACCCCACGTTTGGCCAATGTGCCCAGCAAGGCTTCCATCAAACGAGCATGGGTTGGCATATCAGGCGCAAAGGCGAAGAAGGGAATTGCATCATAGCCACACACGCGCAAGGCTACTCCTAGCGCCTCGGCTTTGGCATTCACGCCTTCGCGCAACCGTTGGCCAAGCTTGGTCACATGCTCAAAATAATTAGTGTTGCGATAGACGTTGATCACTTCATAGCAAACTTCCAGCGAGAGCATTTCGCCGCCAAAGGTGGTTGAAACTTGCAAATCTGATAAGCGTTCGAGATATTTTTTGGGGCCAGCGATCGCTGAAAGTGGCATACCTGCGGCGATGCCCTTCGAGAGACAGACGAAATCGGCATCAACGCCATAGAATTCTTGCGCTCCACCCAAGGCCAAGCGGAAGCCTGTTACTACTTCATCGAGCACAAATAAAGCGCCAACCGCATGACAAGCGGCTTTGACTTCGTTCAAATACTCAGTATCCAAGCAGTGTTTGTAGGGCATCGAAAGCAAGACGGCGGCCAATTGATCGCCATGTTTGTTGATCGCAGCGATCAAGTTGGGCTTTTCGTGGGGAGCCATCAACGAGACTTGTTCGGTGTATTGGCTGAGCACGGCGGGTACGCCGGGGGTGTAATACATAAAATGGTCGTGCCAGCCGTTGTAGCCAACCGTGATAATGCGTTCGCGCTTGGTAAGGTGGCGAGCCAAGCGCACAGCAGCCGAAGTGGCATCAGCCCCAGTTTTGAAGAAGCGAGCCATTTCAGCATTCGGAATAATATCGATCAATGCTTGAGTTGCTCGTAGCTCAACTTCAGTGGGCAGCGAATGAATCAGCCCTTTATCCAAATTGTTGCGAATTGCCTCGACCACCGCTGGATGGTTGTGGCCCAAGGTGGTTGCGCCTAAGCCACAAATAAAATCGATGTATTGATTGCCATCAACATCGGTTACCAACGCGCCATCGCCATGATCAATAAAAACTGGAAACGAACCATAAGCAAATTGCTCTGGCCGTTTCATTAACGATTGGGTTGTCCCTGGAACAATCGCTTCGGCTTGGGCTAACAATTCCATCGATTTGGTGAGATTTAGGGCTTCGCCGCTGACCTTAGGCAGTTGTGCTGCACTCATGCTGCTCGATCCTTCCATATATGCTCGACGTTTAGTTGTATGATTATGTAGAATAAAATCAATTTAGTCGGATTAAATAGATTTTATTTGAGCGCTAGTATACGGAAGCGACGTTGGTTTGTCAAAATCTTTGACCTAGCCGCATATTTGGCTATAGGCTTTTGGCTTTTGGCTATCGGGGATTGCTTGATGTAACAGGTGTTCCGATAGCTCATAGGCTTGATCTCCCCATCCTTCGTGTTCTTCGTGGATCAAAAAATAAACTTTGTGTCCTTTGTGGTTGCTAAAAACAGATTTTTGCTAAGGAACAATGATTTGCTGTGTTTGCCCAGCCCATTCGATTGAAAGAACCTCACCACGAGCAATATTTTGGGTTAATTCAACGCGCAATGGTTGCTGCGGCTTGAGATCAAGCGTGGCTTGCCAAAGGGTTTGGCCTGCCGTGCTAATCCGAATTGGCGTTGCATTGACAGCTTGGCTTGGCTGAATTGCCACAATTAGATTGCCGTTGCTGGTCGTTTGCAAGCCAACCGCACCATAACGATTGCCCGCGCTCAAATCGCCTAAATCGTGCAAGGGCAGCCAATGGGCTTCGAACGAACGACTTTGACCTGCGGCTAAACTTGGGTAATCCCAAAACGTAGCTTGTGCGCCATGCCAGAGTTCGGCATAATCGCTGTCATCGGTGGTGTAAAGGCTGCGATCAAATTGGTCGCCAAAGGCAAAGGTTTTAATGCCAGGCAAGTTAGGATCAAGATCAACCAACATCAGACCTTGGTTGAGCGCCGGATCATACACGCCAGCCCATTTTCCACTCAGGTTGTCGGCGGCAAAGAGGCCGATATAGCCGTTCCACGTTGCATAACGACTGAGATCACGCTGATTGAAATTGGGCCAGCTGATCGTTTGTTGCGGTGCTGGTAGGGCTGAATCTTGAGTTGCATGGACAATCATCTGCTGGGTTGGCACGACAAAATGTAAGCTCCGTTGCAGCTGGTTGATGCCACCAGGCGCAATCATCGCATTCATCCAAAATTGAAATGTCTGCGGGCTAGCGGTTGGGTTGCGATAATTGCCACGCATATTGACGATTTGGCTATCGTTATTTAGCTCAATCGTGATTTCAATTTGGATGCCAGTGTGGCGTTCAGTGGTTGAAACGATCACCCGTGCCGCCTCGTTAGTTTGCTCCAAGCGATAATCCCATGGCTCAGATTCGAGGTAGCCATGCTCCTCGGTTGGGGCGGCCCATTCAATGCCGCCAGCCGCCAGCCACCAACCGCGTTGCCCCAAATGACTAGCTTTGATCACTGGATTTTGATAGAGCAAGTTCTGGCCTGTGGCTTTGTTGATCAGCTGATAAACTCGCCCGCCCAGCTCTGGCAAGATCGTTAGCGTGACATAACGATTTTCAAGCTTGAGCAAACGATAATTTTTAGGTTGATAGCCCGTGATTTTGCTGCGATCAATCCGTTTGTAGGGGTAAATTGGGTCGTTGGGTAGGCTATCGACGAGCGCTGGCTGATAGCCTTCGGTATTCAAGGCCAACGTGCCAGCCTCAGAAACCTTGGCCGCAATGCTGCTATCCTGAAAATAATAGATTGGCGTGGCATAGCGCCAGCGATAGTAATGGCTGCCCACATTGCCCATTTCAACTTGCCAATTCGCCGAATTATTGGGATTGTAGGTGAGCACACGGCGCTCAAAAGCTTGGAATAACACTCGTTGGGCTTGGCCGTTAATCGTTGTATCGATCCAATAGGCCTCAGTAATTGGGTAACCGAATGTACCAAGTACATTGGTTACGCTACCCAGCGCTTGCTGAAAATCGAAAAATACTTTGGGCACGTTGTGGCCCGTAACGCTTTCATACTGCACGATGGTCGTGTTGGCAGTTGCCAAATTTGGCTCGTCGCTGATCTGGCCGTTTGCCGCTAGTAGGCTGCTAATCCGCTGGCCTTGGCGATTTTCGCTGCGATGATCGCCGTTGGTGGTGGCGATCGGCTCAAGGCTGGCATAGGTTGGGCTTGGGCTATCGGGGTCGCCAGCAATTGGCACGTTGGCCGCTGAACGAGCCTCAAATTGCTGATCACCAATTTGCATTTTGCCGCTGATCAACTCAACGACCAACAAACCATTGGTTGCAAACCACTCACTGGTACGATCAGCGTTAGGTTGGCTAATTTCCATGCGAGCTTTATCAAAATATTGCACAAGGCGGCTGGCTTGAGGCGATTGCTGATAGCGCTCGATAATCCGTGGGCCGATGTTTTGGCCCCAAACCCATGAACGGATGGTTTGGCCATCGGCCACTGCTTGATCGGCGCGTTGCCAGCGTTGGCGAAAGGCTGTATCGGCAAACCCATCAGTAAACGCAGCATAACTTGGGCGTTGTGGCACAAAACTCAAACTGACAATTAATAAGCAAAAACTCAGGGTTATTCGGCGAAACATAGATTCCTCCAACATCAAATTCTACGGTGAGTATAGCGCTGTGGCGGGCCAAAAACCATAGTTTGAGGCTGAAGCTGGCCTGAGAAACCTGAAAATTCTGCTTGGTTGCTTGTCTAATATGGGCCAATTATGCTCTATAGTATGGCTAGTGTGTGAATGCTCAAAAGGGGGCTGCTGCAATGAACGATCTGCAAATTGCTGAACAACTGCAAGCTAGTTATAGTCTGTTTGCGCCAATTCGGGCGCATTTTCGTGGGCCTGAAGTCGAACGCGGTGGCTGCCCACGCCATGGCATGCATGCAGTCTATGCCAAAAAATATGGCGAACATCTGGCAACAATCTATCCAGGCATCAACGCGATTGGGGTTGAATCGTCGTTTGATGCGGCTCAATTGCCTGCAATCATGGCGGCGTTGGGTAGTTTGCGCGAGGTGTTGTTGGCGAATTTGGCCCATCGGATTGTTGAATATGCTCAAGCCAGCAAGCCCTATGTTTTGCCAGCCTACTTGCGCAGTATCGAAGTGGCGCTTGAACATTTTGCCAAACGTCATCCTGAGCAATTGGCGGCGCTTGATGCGGTGTTTTGCGTGGCTGGTGGCGAGGGTTTTCGCGATTTAATCGTGTTTCATGGCGGGCATCTTTTAGAGCAAGCCAAAGCTGGGGCGCTCTGGACGAATATTGATATGTATTCATTGGTCGATTTACATGATCGCCAAACAGCTGAGGGCTTAGAAAAGTTTGAGGTTTGGTGCTTAGGCGGCGATTTGGCCAAAGCGGTGCTGACTGAATTTCAGAAAGCGGCCTTGATGTTGGTAATTCAAGGCTGGCAACCACAGCCGCTTACCAAAGAATTAGCCTTATTGCCAGCCGATCTGAATCGCCATTTTGGCCAGAAGGTGCGTAATTTATTGCACAAAGCCTTGGCTCAGTATGTTTTAGGGTGAAAATATAGTAGCTCCCTTCACCCTGACCCCTCTCCCGCCGCTGTGGGAGAGGGATTCTTACAAGAGTAGTTTTTCATTACGTTCCGTTTCGTACCAACGATTCGATGGTTTATTGATGGATAGTTGATTACCACTAGGCCCATTTTAGGGGGTGCAGGGGGCTTTAATCCCCCTGCGTCTCCCGCCTTGAGGCGGGACGGAAGGGTGGTGATCAGATTGCTTGTTAAAAACCCATCCTTGATAGGAATATTAATGGCGAATGCGCGATTGGATGGTTTGGCTGATGATATGCGCCAAATCAGGGCGTTGAATATCGGCATGGGTAAAGGTCAACTTCGCGTAGCGCTCGTTGAGGTCAAAATCGGCAAACAGCTTAGCAAAGCCATGCAACCGCTTGTCGATTTCCAAATAGACATCAACTCCATAATCTTGCAAATCGAGCACAACCTCTAATTCTTCGATGTGGAAACTTTGGTGGCCATAGGGCTTGAACTCAAGTTCTTGCACAAATGGATAGGGGCCGCGCCAGCGAGAGTTGTATTCGTTGTGCACGGTGTAAAGCTGGAAGCCAATTTGCTGAATGGCCTGAATAATCGTTGCTTGCGAAGGATGGGGCTGAATCTGCAATTGATCAACATCACCTGCATCGACCCCGCCACTGATCGATAAACCAGTGCGAATAAAGACTGGCTGATGGCCCATGGTCAAGGGCGTATCGAGCGGCAAGTTAATGCTAAAGGGAATGCGTTGTTGAGCGCCTGGTTGAAGCTTAAACCGCTGCGTCAGTGGATATTGCCCAATCGTGTGATCTTGGGTCATTTTGCTATCGTCGTACTCGCGGGTATAACGAGCGACCAAAAACAAATACAGTGCCTCGATATCTTGTTCGACATCACCGCCCATAATATGCACTTCGCCAGTGATCGTGCCACCTGGAGCGGTTGTATTATTGTGGAGATGGGTTTCGATACGAGCATTGCCAATACCAACGCTGGCGAGCAATTTACGGAACATGCACATCCTCCTAAGTTGATCGATTTGTTATGGCGTTATACGTAGACACAGTATCAAAAGGTTTCATAATTAATCCTGACAATGTTGTAACACACAATGCACACACATTTCAAGGGTGGCGCAGCGACAACGTAGCCCGCGCTGGAGTAATTGTTGCACATGGCTAGCTTGTTCGAGCAATTGGCTAAGATCGGCCAATTTTTGCTTGGCTAATTGCCGCCATAAGCCTGCTAATGGAGCCTGTTGCTGTTCATGTTGAAATAGCAATTGAATCTCGGTGAGGCTAAAGCCAAGCCGCTGAGTTGTGCGAATAAACGCCAGACGCTCGAAAATCTGCTGATCATAATAACGCCGACCATTCTGCCGTGCAGCAGGCGGCAATAAATTAATTTCTTCATAATAACGAATAGTTGAGGCTTTGATTCCCGCCTGTTTGGCGACCATACTGATACTAAGTTGTTGCATATGCCGACCCCTGAAATTGCTGCTTGACTTCCAGTTAACTTGAACTTGTAGACTGCCAACGAGCTAGTGTAATCATGCAATAGCTGTCAAGTGGAGGTCTCGTTCATGCAAACCGTGATCGATCAGCCAGTTCAGATTAGCGATGCCAGCTTTGAAACGCAGGTATTACAATCGGATACGCCAGTAATTGTCGATTTTTGGGCACCTTGGTGTGTCCATTGCCGCGTGATTGCGCCAATTTTGGCCAAATTAGCTCAGCGTTATGCTGGTGAAATTGTGGTTGCTAAAATCAACACCGACGAAGATGTGCAATATGCCAGCCGTTTGGGTGTGCGTGGTTTGCCCACAATGGTGGTATTTCAACATGGCCAAGAGGTTGATCGCTGGATTGGGGCGATGAGTGAAGCAGCATTTGAGCAACGTGTGCAACGGCTGCTTGGGCGTTAAATTATAACAGGCAGGCTGCTTCTCACGGCGGCCTGCCTGTTTATTCTTCCTCGGTAAATTATCTAGGCTCCCACAAGCGGACTATTGGCATTCTTCCAACCTACTCCATTGTTCTTCTCTCCCACAAGCGTTGACGATAGATTGATGGCGGCTGATGTAACAGTGTTACAGCGGCCACTGTGGGTTTGCAATGGCTGGCAATGTAGCCCTCTACAGCTACAGAGCGCACGGCTGGCGACCATGAGACCTCCTAGTGGTGACCGATGGAGTGCTGCGACGCTTGAATTTGGTTGTTTGCCTAGCACAGACTGTTCGTTGAAATCGATAGTCGGATATAATGATGCTACGCCACAGCCACATTCGCACTGGCTCGGTTGCTTTATTAAGTTGTTGGTTGAATTAATTGTCGATAATGCTACGATAGCATACAATCAAACCAAGAGAGTGCAATATCTCTCTTTGTTGTGTCTAGAGTTTTGCTAGAGAACCTTGGAGAAATTACGAATCCGTAACTGAGGATTGGGTGGCTGAAGTAGGTTGAGAAAGATAGCGCTCAAGCTCAGCCGCCGTTGTGTACCAATAGCGATCAAGTTTGATGCCACGGATTTTACCTTTATTAAGGTAAACGCGCAAGGTGCCTTCGGTGAGCGACTGAGCAGGGTAATATTCACGGGTATAAGCCGCCGCCTGCTGCAAGGAGAGCAGTTGGCTGGCTGGTGGGTCGTAGGTTAGACCAGAGGGCTGTTCCATGCCACATCCTTGGCCAAATAAAATGCTCCGCCAATTACTCCGCGGCGAGATGTTATCGCAAACGTTGCAGCAGTGGGTCGATAATCATGGTGGTCGGCAGGTAGTTGTGCAAACGTTGCGCGATGGCATGAGCCACGATGTTGATGCACTTGCCTTCTTTGAACAGCAGGTAAATCGTTATACCACAGAAAGCCAAAAAGCTGCAAATCTTAATATGGCCGATAGCACTTATTACGCCAAACGTGGCCGTTTTTATGAGCAACTACGTCATTTGCTCGATCATCTGCCCAGCCTGCGTCCTACTACAATCATCGGTCTGCCGATTCCGCTTACGCCTTTGGTTGGCCGCCAAGCAGTTTTGCAAGAGTTGCTAGAGCTTTGCCGTGAATATCGCCTAGTGACCTTGCATGGGATAGGTGGCATCGGCAAAACCCGCCTCGCGATTGCTCTCGCCAGCTATATTGCTAATGCTGGCTTTGCGCAAGAAGTGGTTTTTATCGATTTGCGCAATGAATACACTGTGCACGATAGCTGGCATGCGCTGCTCAATCGCTGGTTCGGCGACCCCAAAGCCGATTTAACGAGTTATATTCAGCAATCCAATCGGCGCACAGTGCTGATCATTGATAACTGTGAGCATATTCGGGCGGTTGCTGAGATGCTGTTGCCATTGCTCAATTTTGGCAATATTTCGATTATTACCACGACGCAAATTGCCCTGAGCATCAATGGCGAACGGCGTTTTCCAGTGCCAGCGCTTAGCCTTGAAGAAGGCATTTTGCTGTTTGAGCAACGTGCTCGCGATTTGAACCGCCAAGTTGAGCGCCGTCAAACTGAGCAAATTGTCCAGCGTTTGGCGGGGCATCCTTTGGCGATTGAAATTGCCGCTTCGCAATTGTTGTTGGTTTCGCTCAACGATATTTTGGCCATGACCAACGTCGAAATGCTAGAGATTGAATCGTTGGCGAATGGCTCGGCCTCGCATCGCACCTTGCGCCAAATGGTTGAGTATACGTTTTCGTTGTTAAATGATGATGTGCAAGCTGCTTGTCTCCGCTTGGCGCTGTTTGAACATCATTTTAGCCTAGCCCAAGCCACCCAAGCTTTTAAAGTCAATTGGCGGGTTGCTAGCGGTTTGGTCGATGCGTCGTGTTTAGAGGGCAGCGTCGATAGCCGTGGCGAAACGCGGTTTAGCATGCCGATTGTGATTCGTTTATATGCGCGGCAGGTGGCACTCGAACGCGATGTTTATCATCAGTTGATGCTGGAATTTACTCAATATTGGGCCAATGAAATTAAGCAGATGTTGCAACGCTGGGAGCAAACGATCGAACGCGCCAAAGATCATGGCGAATTGCTCACGCCGATGAATGATCTTTCGTTGTTACGCGAGAGTTATACGACGATTCGTGGCTGTTTGCAATGGGCGGCGATCTATGAGCATACACAATTATTGGAGTTGGTGGGTGGTTTGTGGAAATTTTGGCTGCATTATGAAAGCCCCGAAGGTCGTTTATGGCTGCGTTCAGCTATGAGCATGGCCAGCGAACAGCAACGCAGCGAATTACAACAAATTCTGGTGCTATTTAGCTAAAGATCGGTACTGGTATATCGCCTGTCCATGTATGCTCCCAAACCGCTTCGCCAGCCAATAAACGGCTAATCTGTTGCGGAAAGTAGGCCGGACGAATTGGCTTGCCTAAAAAGCCAAAAAAGCCCAAGGTTTTGGCGCGTTCAACAATGCTCATATCGCTAAATCCTGTCAAGGCAATACAGGGGGCAATTGAGCGCAAGGAACCAACCAAATCGAAGCCCGATTGATCTGGCAACTGCACATCAAGCAAAATGAGGGCAGGTTGCAAGGCTTGAATGGCTTGGGCCGTTGCCACTCGGCCATTGGGGAAGAAGTGTAAGTGATGCCCTTGTTGATGTAATGTGCTCCGAATGATTAATAGGGTATCTGGTTGGTCTTCGATCACAACAAGCGTAGCGATACCAGCCTCCTTGGATTGCAATATGTGGCTGAATTGTACCGCGAAAGCAGCGGCATGGGCAATAGGGCATACCGCTGCTCAACGATTGTTAGCCGCCGCTCGAATGCGCAACCGATTTTTGCAATTGCTTGGAGCTACGCCAAATTAAGAAGGGAATGAGCACCAGCCAAATCAAGACGGAAATAACCCATGGTTGTAAAATTGTGCCACCGCCAAGTTGGCCTTGGAGATCTAAAGTCCAAGTAGTTGCCTGACCTTCAGTAACACTCTGAATCCACATAATTAGGCTAAAGAAAGGGCTAAACGACAAAATCACAACCCCAAGATTGCGAATAAAGCCATTCTCGACAATTGACTCAAACAATGCTTGATCATTCGAGAGCACTGCGAGAACCAGGATCGCCAGTAATGGCAGCCCAATTGCCAAGATTAGGGCTAAACCAAGGGTTGCCATCATTGCCCCACGGCTGGTTTTGGCCCACGAAGCGCCCCAAATCCCGACGCTACCATAGCCCAAAACCGTGACCAATTGAATTGCTAAGGCAATCCATAGGTCGCGGGCTTCGATTCCCCCAATCAGCAAGGCCAATGCGCCAATTGGCAAGCTGGCTAAACTAAGCAAAAAGAGGAATAAACACGGCGCAATCAGTTTGCCCAAGATGATTTGGTAGCGCCGTACAGGTGTAACCATTAACACATCGATGGTTTGGCGATCGCGTTCGCTGCCCAGCGATGAGGCATTGAGCGATGGCGCAAAAAAGGTCAGTTGAAACAAGGCTACGGCGGCAGCGGTGCTATATAAACTTAAGCCAATCTCGCTGCGATCAACAAAACTACTTTCGCTTTGACCAGCGTAAATCAGCACACACAAGCCACTAAGAATGAATAAGTAGATGCTGAGCATGGTAAACGCCCGGTTGCCGCGCAAATACGAGCGAAATTCCTTTTGCAAAATTGCCTTCATGCCACCACTCCCTGTGTCACATGCAAAAAGACTTCTTCAAGGTCGGATTGGCGTTCGGCAAAGTGATTGACCCGAAAGCCTTGGCTGACGAGGTTGCTCAAAATTGCGCTGCTCTCTTCAGCTGTCCCGCTGAAGTTGATCGCCAATTTGCCGCCTGCTTGATCATCGGCTAGCTCATTGGCTAAATGCACATCGTTGATCGTTGACAGTTGTTTGAGCATTTGCAAAGCTGGCATTGCCCGTTCAAGCACTTGGACTTCAATCAATTTATGTGGGCGTAAATCCTGCATAATTTGTTCGACTGGGCCGCTTGCCAGCAGTGTGCCACGCTCAATAATGCCAATATGGCTACACATTTCGGCTAGCTCCGACAAAATGTGTGAGCTGACCATAATCGTTTTGCCCATACGGCTTAATTCGCGCAGCAACTCGCGTAGCTCGATCCGGGCGCGTGGGTCAAGCCCGCTGGCTGGTTCATCGAGAATTAACAAACTGGGATCGTGGGCCATGGTGCGAGCCAAACTGAGGCGCTGTTTCATCCCACGGCTGAGATTCATCACATAACTATCGTGTTTTTCGGTCAGATCGACCAATTGCAATAATTCTTGAATCAAACTCGTGCGGCGAGGTTGTTTGATGCCATAGATGTGGGCAAAGAAATCGAGATATTCCCAGACCCGCATGCTTTCGTAAACCCCAAAATAATCGGGCATAAAACCAATCATTTTGCGCACCGCATCGGGATCTTTACGCACTGAAATGCCATTGACAAAGGCTTCGCCAGCGGTTGGTTGGAGCAAGGTGGTCAAAATTCGCATGGTGGTGGTTTTACCAGCACCATTTGGCCCAATAAAACCATAGACCGCGCCTTTGGGAATGCTCAGGTTGACCTGATTGAGCGCTAGGTGTGTGCCAAAACGCTGGGTTAAATTGTGAGTTTCAACGATCAATTCCATCAGCGTTGCTCCAAATCAAGATACAAATTGTAGATATTGCTACTCTTTTGCGGAGCGGCGACCCCATCGACCATAATTTCGTTGAGCACCTCGGTATCAAGCACTGTGATATGCGGCTCAGTATACAGCGAATTTTTGGGCAGTCCATTGTAGTTGGTGCGCTCGTTGCCTGCATTCCAGAGCAATTGTAGGGCTTGGGTTAATTGGTCGTTGTTGTTGAGATAGGGGCTGCTTTGCATGACACGATCAAGGCTGTTATCAATCGTAATCGAAGCCCTAGGTTCGAGTGCTGGCAAAATAATACTTTCTTCGCCATTGAACAGAATTGCATATTCAACCTTGCGTTCGCTGCGATTGGTAATGGTTGCGCCATCCCACGAATTGGCTTTGGCTACCTGAACCTCAAAATTGTAGGGAACTGCGGCTGGACCAATTGCGGCGAGGGTTTGCATTTGGCCGATGTTGCTTTGCCAATTGGGCAAGCGGGTTTTGCCATCGTTGGTTTGCTCGATTGTGCCCGAACCCTCATCTCCAAAGCCTTGAGTTGGTTGGTTGCCAGCAATTAAATTGGCATCAATACTGCCATTCCATGCGCCGCGTCGGCCTGCATTGAAGCCATAATTAACACTGAGCCGACCTTGATCAGCGCCCAGTTGGCTATCAATAATGTTAATCGTGGTGACATTGATATTGCCAGTGCGTAGATCGCCGCCAGCCAAATACATAATGCCCACGAATCCAAGCACAACCAACGGAATGCTAAACCAAGCCCATTCCCGCCGATCCAAGCGCCGCAAAATAAAGTAATTGATCGGGCCAATCAGCAATATGTAGCCAAATAAAATTCCCATCAAGCCTAAAACTGAAGGCAAATTTTGATCAACCCCACGGATCTGGATTGACCATGGCGAGAGCGTTACATTCCAATCGCGATAGAGTTGGGGTTGCAAGAGCACAGGCCAAACTAATCGATCATTAACTTCGGCGGGTAAGTCGCTAGGATTGAAAGCGCTAACGAGGATTTGGCCCATGCCAAGCTTGCGACTGGCTACCAAGGCTTCATTATTGGCCCCAATGCCGAAAATGCTAGCATCGGCGGTTGGTTGAAGTTGGTTAACCCGCAAATTGATTTGGGCAAAAGCTGGAGTATTGCGACTATTGAGGGTTGTCAATACCGCCGAACTATTGCTGCGACTAAGACTGGCAGGCAAGAGTGCTGCTAATTCTTTAGGCAGTTCGGCGCTATTTGGTCCACCACTAACGATTAATGTGCCACCAGTTGCCACCCAACGTTCTAAGGCGGCGGCTTGCTCAGCAGTCGGCTGAACATCTTGCAGCACAATTGCCCCAAAGTTAAACAATTCGCCATCGGTGCTTGGCAGTTGCGCTGGATCAAGCGGCATAACCGTGGTTGGGCGGCCTGGAACTGATGCTCCAGCTAAACTTGAGGCTGGCCCGCCAAATACGCCTACCAACACCTCTTGACTATCGTGCACCCGCACATTGCTGCGGTTGCGAGCTAGTTGCTTGCCTTGCGCATCAATAACTTTGATTTCGACAACTGTTTGATTGAGATTGGCTCGCATTAACAAGCGTACTTGTTTGCGCGAACCACCAGGCAAATCGACATTTTGCAGCAAATCGGCTTGCCCAAAGCCTGTTGTCACCACAACTTGGGCTTGAAGGTCGGCTCCGCTATTTTCGATAGTTGTAATAATTGGATACCAGCCACCATTTAGCACATGACCTTGGGCATCAAAGCCAACTTGATCGATGGTGATAGTGATGGAATCGGCATTTTGGGCATAACTTGGGCTGGGCCAAAGTAGATAGACAAGGGCTAACCCAAGCCAAAACCACCCACGCCACTGGGCTGACTGCGCCATGAAAACTCCTTCGCACAACAGATTCTGACTCCCAAATGAAGCTTAGGTTCCGGTTTCCAACCGCTCGGTTGGCGGCAATTTGGCTTCGATATGGCTGCGATGATCATCAAACAGCACTTGTAGTTCATCGCGTTGTAGTTGATGATAATGCTGTAAAAGCATTAAGGTGCTATCAAATTCGCGGTCACGCGCCCGCTGCTCGAATTGGTCGCGATAATCGGAAATCACCGCCAGCACGCTATCGGGTGCAGCTACGCCACGAAAGGTAAAATTCTCGTTTTGCCCAGCGGTAAATAGCTCGACATCGCCATACTTCAAAATGCGTGCCCATAAATTTTCTTGATTCAGCGAAACATTCTGAATTTTATCCCAGGTTGTTTCACGTTTGGTTTCACGGCCCAAGGGCTTGCGCTCAATATCAATAATGTTGATTGGCGTAACAATATATTCATCGTTGCGCCAATCGATCACCTCGTAAATCAGCCAGCCGATACAAAAGATATCGAGTATCGCCAAAAAGACTAACGACCCACCAGACCGAATAAAATCGTAGCCGAGCAGCAGCGACCACGATAAATTGATGATTAGAAAGAGCAAAATTGGGTTAGCAGCCTCGACAAAAAGAAAGAGCCAATGTTTGCGCCAAATAATCGAATTGCCGCGCACCTCGGGGCTTGGCGGAATAATGCCCAAAAGTGTACGGCCAGTTTGTTCTGGTGGAATAAAATCGCTCAGCGGTGGCAAGCTTGGCATTGTGCCTTGTTTGAGCACTTTGGCTCTGACGATTTGCTGAATATGCTCAACATGCTCGACTTCTTTGAGCGGCGCAACAAATTCGAGAATTGTGTCGCGTACCAACGTAGGATTGACGATCCCGACGAAGGCAATGTTGCGCAAACGGCTGGCAGTTTGGACTTCAATTTCGCCATAATCGAAATAACGCGAAACCACTGATTCAGTGACGGTTTTTACGTCTTCAATTTCGCGCACATACAGCTCATTGCGCTGGACGCTGATCAAAAAACGTGAATTATAAGAAATAACCCGCTGATTGGTGACGACCAAGGCATCGTTGCGCCAATCGAAATAGCTATAAATCATGGCTCCGAAAAAGATCGTGCCAGCACCAAACAGCACAGTGTTCAGGGTATCAACGCCAACCACCGAGACCCGCCATAAGAAAATCACGGTACAAATAAACCAAAAAGTAAACCAAATTGAAAGATTGCGGGCCAAAATCAGCCAATGGCGATAGGCGATCAACTTGACCCGTTCATCAGCTTGGAGATTGATATTAAAACTGAGTTGAGGCACGTTGGTTGGCATAACATCCCATCCTATTCATAGCTGAGTTGGCTAACATTCGTGCCGCCATAGGCTTGCGGTAATAGAGCTGCAACTTGGGCCATAATTTGCTCAGCCAAATAATCGTGTTGGTGGGCGATTGGCAAGTTGTTTTGGGCCAGTTGCTCCAAGGTTTGGGGCTTGCCAATCGTAATCGTAACCGTTGGCCGACCAAACCAGGGAAATTTACCCAAAAATACCCGCTCCATGCCGGTAATTGCAATTGGAATAATCGGTGCGCCGCTTTGCTTGGCCAGCAGCACTACGCCAGCCCGCGCTTGTTGCAATGTTCGAGTGGTCGAGCGTGTGCCCTCAGGATAGAGGCCGATACATTGGCCTTGGCTGAGCAATTGCAGCGCCCGCCGAAACGCCGTGCGATCGGCTTCGCCACGCCGAACCGGAAACGCTCCTGCTCGCGTAATCACCCAATCCATAAAACCACCATCGAACATTTCAGCTTTGGTCATAAAATAGACATGGCGTTTGACATAACCGATGATCGTGGCTGGATCGGAGTAGCTAATGTGGTTAGAAATCAAAATTGCCGCGCCATGTTTGGGACTATGTTGGCTGCCTCGGACGATCACGCGGCGAGTGAAGATAAAAAAGAGCACTTTGGCGAGATAGTGATAAAAACGATAGAAGCGGCTCATTGATTACCCTCCCACATCAGCGTTGCTATTGCTATAGTATTTTGTTTGTAAGCCAATCGTCAAGCGTCAAAAGCTGTGACTGCGCTCAGCAAATGTAACAATGCTTAAACAAAAACGACGTGGAGCAACCTCCACGCCGTTGTTTTGCCGAAATTATGCTTGGGCTTCGACCCCGATTACGCTCAAGATTGCCTGAAACACCTCTTCTGGCGAGCGGCCATCAGTGGTGATGGTGATCGCATCGTCGGCCAAGAAGGTGTTGGCGGCATCTTTGGCATCGCGGCGATTCAAGTCGTCAAGCACTTCGCGATAGCTGATCGAGCGGCCACGGGCGTTGAGTTCTTGGGCGCGGCGTTGGGCACGCTCCTCAACCGAAGCATCAAGATAAATTTTCAACTGGGCATCGGGCATAATGACCGCCCCAATATCGCGGCCAGCCATCACGACATTGCCCGATTTACCAATGTGGCGTTGAATATCGCGCAGTGCCTCGCGGACTGCTGGTTGAGCGGCGACTTGTGAAACATTGCGTTCAACATTGGCGGCGCGTAACGGCCAAGTAATATCTTCGCCATTGGCTAACACCGTGTATTGGCGGCCATCGGCGATAGTTGGCGGAAGCACTTCAAAGTTGCTGGTTTGGGCGAGTTTGGCGAGAGCGGCGGCATCAGCGAGATCAACGGCTTGTTCGAGGGCTACATAGGTCAAGGCGCGATAGAGCACCCCCGTATCAAAATAGATATAGCCAAAATGATCTGCTAACAACTTGCCGAGCGTACTTTTTCCCGACGCTGCCGGGCCATCAATTGCAATTGTATGTGGTGTAGTCATAGTGAAAAACACAGATAATCCTTGCTGGATACCTCCGAACAGGCAATATTTGAGCGCATGCTGAAAGGTGAAGGGTACACATCGCAACCACTCTCCTGTTGAGTACCCAGCGTATGCAATACCCCACTACGGGAGTGAGGGGACAGTAAATCATGAAAAGGCTAGAAAGGCCATGGTTCTATTGTAGCATAATGATCTAATTTTGCTTAGATTATGGCAACGAGCCAGACGATCTGCTATAATCGCACGCCGAACCATGATCATAGTTGGAGGTTGCGATGCGCTCTGGCATCTGGCGAAGTTGTTGTCTATTGCTCTTAGTATTTCTGACTGGTTGCGGCAGCAGCCTGACAATCTACGATATTACCAGCAATCCTGCAAATTATAACGGTCAAGAAATTACGGTCGAAGGCGTTTACCTTTGGAAGCCGGGTAATCCTGGGTTGTCGGTATTGGCCAAGGCGGTGTCAACCCGCAACGATGGTACCGATGCTCAGCCCGTTGATAGCCTAGTGTGGCTTGATGAGTTTCCGGCTGAGGCGAGCGCCAATTTGCATCGCCCAATCGATAGTGTTTATGGCGCGGTGCGGGTCAAAGGCAAATTTGAAACTGGCGCGTTTGGCCCAGATGGCAGTTTTACCAGCCGTTTGGTGGTGCAATCTGCCGAAGCGATTGAGCGCGTTGAGCGCGTTGAGTATCCAGCGCCAACCGAAGCTCAGCCCAACCAGGTTTCAATCTACGAGCTAGAGAAAAATCCTTCGGCTTACAACGGCCAAACTGTGACCACTCGTGGCATGTATTACTGGACTCAAGCCAGTTCTGGTTTGTTGACAACTGGGGTGCAAAGCGAAAAGCCACTTGGCGATGACGTGGCCAGTGGGGTTAATCCGCAGCCGATGGGCACGCCAATTTCGATGGAAGGCTTTCCGCCTGATCTTTCGAGCCAACTCAACGTCGGACCAGGCAATGGCTTTGTTTGGGGCTTGGTTGAGGTAACTGGCACGTTCCAAACGGGCGGACAATTTGGCTTGGAAGGCCGCCATGGCTCACAATTGATTCTCGACCCAGCATCAGTTAAACCGATCAAATAAGCATTCATCAGCATAGAAGGCTGCAATGTACTACTTCCTAAAGGCTATGCACGAGGATGATATTCCGCGTGTCCAAGAAATAGAGCGCCAAAGTTTTTCAGCGCCATGGTCGGCCAATACCTATCGCCGTGAGTTAAGCTCGCCTGCGACCAGCCGCTATATCGTGGCTCGTTCAAGCCCAAGCTTGCCGCCCGATGAGCCAATTATGCCGTATGTGCCACGGCGCTCGTTGCTCCAGACCTTGTTGCCATCGGTGTTTACCAAGCCGCAGCCAGTCAGCCCCTTTCCCTTGGTGGGTTATGCTGGTTTGTGGTTGATGGTCGATGAAGGCCATATCACCACAATTGCCGTGGCTCCATCGCAGCGCAGCCAAGGCCTTGGCGAGTTGCTGCTGAATGGTTTGATCGACCAAGGCCTTGATATGGGAGCAACCCGCCTGACCTTAGAAGTGCGGATTTCGAATGAATCGGCGCAAAAGCTCTATTTGAAATATGGCTTCGAGCCAAGCGGCACGCGGGTGCGCTACTACACCGATAACGGCGAAGATGCCCTGATTATGTGGACTGATGTAATCACTGAGCCAAGCTATCAACACCGTTTGAGCGAGCTGCGTGAACGTTTGGCGTTACGCCTTCAGCGTCAGGCGGGGATGGTCGAATAGTCCTGTTGCACAAATGCTTGATGTTGGCTATGATGCATAAATTCAGGCTGCTAACCCACTGTGGTTGTCAGGTGCGGCGAGGGCGCTCTACCATCAACGAGGATGTTGGTCATTGTTCGCTGGTTAACATGGGACGGTGCCGTTTGTTATTAATGGTTGAGGTTGCTTCCACCGTCGAAGTGGCCTACCGAAGGAGCTTGCATGAAGATCGTCGTTGCAGGAACAGGCTTTGTGGGATTGCCCCACGCTGCGGTCTGCTCAGAATATGGTCATGAAGTCTATGCCTATGATATCGATACTAAGCGGATTGCGGCCTACAAAACCGCTAAGCGCGAAGAAATTGAAAAATATGTCAATGAGCCAGGCTTGGCCAGCATTATCCAAGAAAATATCAACCGTTCTCTGCATTTCATTGATGATCTTGAGCCGGTAATCGAAGGGGTCGATGCCTTTTTCTTGTGTTTGCCAACCCCACCCAATCGCGATGGCTCCTCGAACTTGAGCTACTATTTCGATGCGGTCAATCATTTGGCGAAGCTGTTGGCCAAACGTGCTGATCAACGCCGCGTGGTAATTATCAATAAAAGCACGGTTCCGGTTGGCACAGGCCGCCAACTTGAGGAAGTGCTCAAAAGCCATAATGTGCCAAACGTGGGGATTGCCTCAAACCCTGAATTCTTGCCCGAAGGTAATGCCGTTGAAAAATCACGCCATCCTGATCGGGTCGTGGTTGGGGCTGATACCGAGGAAGATTTCCGGATTTTGCGCCGAATCTACTCACAATTTATCAATCATGTGCGGATTGCCTTTATCGAAACCACCCCTGAAACGGCTGAATCGATTAAATATGTCGCCAACACCTTGTTGCTGACCTACATTTCGTTTTGGAACGGTGTTGGCGGGCGTTTGGCTGAATCTGTCTCAAATGTGCGCATGGAAGACCTTAAGCGTGGCGTGACCGCCGATACCCGCATTAGCAAATGGGGTTCGTTCGTGTCGAACGGCGCTGGTGGCTCATGCTTTGGCAAAGACATTCAATCGTTGATTTATCAACTCAAGAGTCGCAACCAAAGCACCGATTTGCTCGAATCGGTCTATGAAATTAACGAATATCAAAAGACCTATTTGATCGATCGGGCAGCAGCGGAAGCTGGCGTGAAGTTTAACAATAAAGTTGTGGCTTTGCTGGGCTTGGCGTTTAAACAACGCACCAACGATATGCGCGATGCCTCGGCCTTGAAGGTTGTCGAAAGCTTGCTTGGCCGTGGGGTCAAAGAAGTTCGCGCCTACGACCCAATGGCCGAAGAAGAAGCCAAGCGCTTTTTCAACCCTGAGCAAAACCATTTGTTCGAGCGCATCAGCTATCATCCTTCGGCTAAAGCAGCGCTCGAAGGCAGCGATATGCTGTTTATCTCGACCGACTGGGAAGAGTTCCGTGGGCTTTCGAGCACAATTGAAAGCACCGTGCCCGCACCATATTTGATCATTGATGGCCGCCGTATGATTCCCGACTACAACGAGTTGGTCGAACGCGGCTATAGCTATTTGGCAGTTGGCTCACCCTACTTAAACAAATAGCGATTATTTCTGCTTCAGCCGCCCTTGATTGGTTAAGATCAAGGGCGGTTGGTTGTTTTAGGCTTATTGTTCAACCCGAAAAATATCAATTCTTGATTTTTCTCGATTAATCAAGGCAAACATTGATTCATTTGGATGCCATACAGCAGACATTTCAAATTTACCTTCAATTTTGTGCTTTTGCTTTGTCTGTTGGTCATAAATAGTCATTGATCCATCAATACTGTAAATCAAATATCTATTATCGGCAGACCATGATGGTTCTCCAAGTTTATAGTTTTCATCAACCAAATTAGCAGTTTGAGTTTCACGGTCAATAATCCATAGGGCGCGATCCCAAGATTGATTAGCAGAAGTAACAACTGCAATCCATGATCCGTCTATTGATGGGGTTACTTGAAAAATAGTGTGATCTAAATTTTCTTTCAAGAAACTATTTCTGGATTGAATAACCCATGAATCAGACTTACCTATATATTGCAATTCTGATTGAGTATGGGCATATAAGCCATCATTAGTTAGGTTAGTTGAGGTAATCCATCCAGTTTTACTGATTAACTGCTCCGATTGTGGCTTTCCATCCCAGATTATCTTATTTTGTTCAATCTGCTGAATCGATTGATAGGCATAATGAAATAATCCTTTTGATGCAGTTGTTAGGGTTTTGATAGGGTGTCCTGTTTGATCAATCAACTTAAATTGTTGTTGTTGTTCAATAAATGTTGCTGCAATTGTACAACATTCTTCTGTCCATCGAGGTAAGTTGCCATTGTATGTTTGCCCATCGACCGCAACCGCAATGCTTACCGTATCTGAAGTAATAACTGAAACATTTGACTTCTGAATATCAAGAATCAATAGTCTGCCAACTAATGCATTAACATTGGTATCAACCGATGTTGCTTGAGCATAGAGCAGATATTGATTATTGGGAGACCACCCAGAGAGTACTGTCGGAATATGGTTTGATGCAACGGGATATGACTTTTCTACATAGACTTGCAATGGGGCAGGATCAGTATTGGTGACTGTTGGAATGGCCGTTAAATCAGGTAGATCTTGGATTGGCTCGGATGTTGCGGATAACGGCGTAGGATAGCTACTTGTTTGGGATTCTTGGTCAAGATTGGCTGGTTGTAAGGTTGGTTGGGAAACCCTCCCACATGCAGTGAGCATGCTTAGCATGAATCCAATGAGTGCAAGACGACGCATTGTATGGCTCCTAGTGAACAGAGATTGAGCGCAAGAAGATCGTTATTTAAGGGGGATTCTGCCCTCACTCTCAGAAGAATCTATTCGAGACTAGCAGACATGTGGTGTGTTAGCAAGCTATGTGATTATCCGGATGTGAAATTTTTGTGCCTAGTCGGATAATGCGAGTTTGCGTATTTGATCGAATGAGGGGGTGATATTACCCCCAAACTGACTTTATAATAATTGTTTGCCTAGCCTACGCTGCGCTGTTGATATTGCTGAGCTAGTTGCAAGACCTCGCTCAGCGACCATTGATCGTAGCCATGCACCCCATATTTGCAGGCCACAATTGTGCCATCGGGCGCAATCAGGAAATCGGCAGGCAAGCCCAGCGGGTTCTGGCCTTTTTCGGGCATGCCCACTCCATGCTTGAATAAGCCTTTGAGCATTGGCAACCATGATTTAGGGTGCAATACTGCCCAAATCGAGCTATCAACTCCAAAAGCAGCATAGAGTTTTTTGGTGGGGTCGGCAATCAGGGCAAATGGAGCCTCGGCATGGCTGGCGAGCATAGCAGTTTTCGATGAGTGAAATACTGCAACTTCTTGAATACCAGCTTCAGCTAGGGCCGAGTAGCCTTGAATAAATGAACGAATATGCAGATTACACATTGGGCAGCCCGCAAAGCGTCGAAATTGCAGATGGGTCAATTGCTGCGGGTGCGGAATGCTCAGCGCTTGATCGGCAATGCTTGTCAAATTGCGGGGATTAATCGTTTGGCCTGCTTGATAACGTGGCATCGGCTTGCTCCTTGCTAGTAGGTTGGGTATAATGAATTATGTAGTAATTATTACAGAATAGTATAATAAGTTTAAGCAAAGAAAGCAAGAGGACTGTGATGTCTGGGCAAGAACTTCCATTAGCCAATAATCAACGACGTGGCCGACCACGCGAATTTGATCGAACCACTGCCTTGGAGTGTGCGATGCGCCAATTTTGGCAGCATGGCTACGAAACGCTCTCGATGGCTGATCTGACCACCTGCTTGGGAATTAATCCGCCGAGTTTGTATGCAGCCTTTGGCAGCAAGCAAGCCTTTTTTCTTGAAGCTATCGACCATTATTTGGCGACGCGCGGAGCCTACGTTTATGCCGTGCCCAGCGACCAAAGCTCACCACGGGCAATGCTGACCCAACTGCTACAACGGGCGGCTGAGGCCTTCAGCGATGCTGCTTACCCAGCGGGCTGTTTTGTTTTGGCCAGCATTGCCACCACCTACGATTCGCATGAAATTGAGCAAGCGATTGTGGATCGCTGCCAGCAACACATGAGCAAAATTAACGAATTGGTCGATTTGGGAGTGCAAACAGGCGAGCTGCCAGCCACTACTAATCCTGATGAACTTGCTCAATTTTTCATTTGTGTGCTGCAAGGCATGTCGTTGCAAGCACGGTTAGGAGCCAGCACCAACCAACTCCAAGCGATTGTGGCGAATGCGCTGCAATTATGGCCACAAACCATGCGTTTGCGCTAGGCTAGTTTCTGGTACAATGCCTCTCCGGAGGTTCAACTGTGGAACGCACAACGCTTGTAAGTGCTCTAACCACAACGTCATCACCGTTTCCTTGGACGGTGAGCATTGTGATTCCAGCCTTTAATGAAGCCGCAACAATTGGCGGGGTGGTGCAAGAAGTTCACACACGCTACCCTGAACTTGAAATTATCGTGGTTGATGATCATTCTGCCGATGCAACCGTGGAAATTGCCACTGCTGCTGGCGCACGTGTGATCACCCGTCCTTATAACATTGGCAACGGCGCTGGGGTCAAAACTGGTGTTCGGGCTGCGACTGGCGAAATCGTGATCATTATGGATGGCGATGGTCAGCACAACCCTGCCGACATCGAACGCTTATTGAGCTATATTGGCGATTACGATATGGTGATTGGCGCTCGTTCGCGCTCAGGCCAAGAAAATTGGCTACGTTGGTTGGGCAATAGCGCCTTGAATGGGCTTGGCTCGTATCTGACAGGCATGGAAATGCAAGATTTGACTTCGGGCTTTCGGGCTTTTCGGCGTTCAATTTTGCTTGATTATATTCACCTCTTGCCAAACCAATTTTCGTGGCCAACTACCAGCGCCTTGGCTTTTGCCAAGGCTGGTTATCATGTGCGCTTCGAGCCAATCGCTATGCAACGCCGCCAAGGTGGCCGCTCCAAGCAAAAGCTGCTGAAAAATGGCTTTAAATTTACCATCATCATCCTGCGGATTATCAGCCTGTTTAATCCAATTCGGGTGTTTATGCCAGTCAGTGGCTTTTTCTTTGTGCTATGTATTATTTCGTATGTGTTGGGAGCGCTGAACGATAATAATTGGTTGCATCTGCCGCCGACGGCGCTATTTTGCTTGATTGCAACCATGTTTTTCTTTTGTTTTGGCTTATTGGCCGAAACGATTGCAGCGCTGCGCTTTGAACGGATTCGCCAATGAAAAAACGAATTATCAATGGGCTTTTGACAGCCTTGGGGCCAGCGATCTTGATTTGGTTTCTGGCTACCAACGATCTTGCCAGCATTTGGAATGTGATTCGTACCACCGATCCTTGGTTGTTTGGTGGTTCGGTGGTTTTGGTATTGCCGTTTCTCTATTCCAAGGGCTGGCGCTGGCGCTTGATTTTGCAAGGCTGGAATATTGAAATTAGCCCATGGTTTGCTTCATTGCTCTATACCTTGGGGATTTTTGTTGGCTCAGTTACGCCTGGACAGGGCGGCGATGCGGTCAAGGCCTGGTATTTGCGCCGCGAAGGCCATCCGCTGGGGCCAAGTTTGCTTTCAATTGTGGTTGATCGCTTCTTCGATGTGGCGATTATGGGCATCATTGCTGGCTCGGGCTTGTATTTTTATCGCACCTTTTTGCCTGGCAATGTGCAGCTGTTGATTGTGGCTTCGCTCTTGGGTGTGGTGGTTGGCGTGGCGATTTTGGCCAGTGCTGGCTTGCGACGTTGGTTTACGACCAACGTTGTGCCGGTGGTTGTTCCTGCCAAATTACGCCAACTGGCGGTCAAAGCTGGCCTCAAAGACCGCGTGCTGCATATGCCGCTCAGCCGCATTGTGACCTTGGTTTTGTTCTCATTCGTGACCTTGGGCTGGACGTTTATTCGGCTGTATTTGCTGTTTCTGGCGACTGGGGTCAAGATTGATATTGGCCCGTACATGGCCATGATTGCAATTATCTCCTTGGTCAGCGTGATTTCGATTGCTGGGATTGGCATTCGCGATGTGGTGATGATTTTGATTATGACCAACTTAGCCCAAACTGGCCAGATGCTGCCCGTGGCTGGTGGTAGCTTCACCAGCGAACAAGCGACCAGTTTGGCATTGGGCATTTCAACCCTCTTTTTGGTGTTGAATGTGATTAATGTGGTGCTCGGCTTCTTGGTTTCGCTACGCTACCCACTGGGCGATGCTTTGCTCAAAACCGATTTAGCCACGGTTGAAGAGTAGTTGTGAGAGGTCAGGGGCTAGGGATCAGGCGCTTGGTTTTGGAACCGCGAAGAGCGCGAAGATCGCCAAGGCTATTTGCCACAGATTAATATGGTTGAGTTTTGGACGATCTAGGCAATAAATAATCATACTTCGTGCGCTTCGTGTTCTTCGTGGATCAAAACTGACCTCTGGCCCCTGATCCCTATGCTATGTTCTATGCTCTATGCTCTTGGTATACGGTGGAATCGCGATTAAGCTCAAGCAAAAGCCCAAAATTGCCACCTCAAAGACCATGCCAGTCCACATATGGGTAATCCAGTTTAGCCCGATACTAGCCATAATGATCAAGTAGTAGCCAAGGAAGAAGCTTGCTGGCAGCAGGCTACAGACCAAGCGTACTGCCAAGGGTCGCTGTTGATTGATCTTCCATGTATGCATTGCAATATCAGCTAACAAGCCAACAATTGCCGCCCAAACGACAACAGGCCAATAGGCTTGCGAGCTTTTGTTATGGACAAACCAAATCAGACCAGTGCTGCCACCAATTAATAGCGTCATTGCCCCAAATGGTAAAGGCCAGAAACGCAGCGAGAGTAGCAAAATTCCAATCAATACCAGGGTGGTGATAATGCCTGTGCTGATGCCACGCATATCAATATTCGACATGGTTGATTCAATGTATGGCTCAGAGAGAAATGGCGCATTCACAATTGGGCTAGCATATTGGGTAAAGAAACTGACAGCAGACATCAAGAAAAACAGCGACATCACCATCGTGCCCAAATCACGCCAGCCACGCAGATGTGCACCAGCCTGAGCTTGGAGCCAAGCGGTGCGCAACGGAGCAGTGCCAAATAACATTGCGCCGCTGATAATCATTAAGTGGGGAGGACTGAATAAGGCATCAAGCCGTAACTCAAAACCAAACCATTCATGCCACATCAAATCGAGCGGAGCTGCAAACGAAAAGAGGATAATCCCCAGCAAGGCCGGAAAGTAACCTTGGGGCAGTGCCTTGGTCAGTGGATATTGGCGATACATATTGCGAATTTGCACCGTGCCGATCACGGTGGTAATGCCCAAAAAACCCGAATAAAGCACGGCATGCCATGGCGAGAAAAATGTATCGATTAATTGCTCGGCATGAGCCAAACCATCAATAAACAGGCCAATCAGCAGCCAAATGCTGAAGACGATACACAAGACATCAAGGCGCTTACTGAATGGTGGGTAGCCGACAGGGGCCGGATTCAGCCGTGATGCAGTGGTTTTGGTTGGGCCGACCGTTGCCATTCTTGGCCTCCTTGGGTTGATAGTTCGGCGGCGATAAAGAGCTAGCAGCTTGGATGCTAATTGCAAGAATGGCTCGACCGCCTTGTCATAAGATATGCCAATAGTAGCATAGATTCAACAATCGGCGATAGCCAAAAGGTAAACGCTAAGTAAACCAAAAGGTGCTATCTAGCCTAGTTTTCCTACACTTAAATTAAACGCACTCCATAGACGCATGGAGTGCATTTGAACTTCCTATCGGATTGATTTAGGCAGGTTTGGTCGTGGATTCGTAGGGTGGAGCCACCAAGAAACTCAGAATCAAGCCAACAATTGCTACCTCGAAAATCATGCCTGTCCACATATGGGTAATCCATGTGAGGCCAGGCCCAGCCATAATAATCAGGTAATAGCCAAGGAAGAAGCCGGCTGGCAATAAACTACATAACAAGCGAATGCCCAAGCGATTATGGCGATCGATCTTCCAATAGTGCATAGCGCAATCGGCAGCAAGGCCAATCACCACGGCCCAAACTAAAACAGGCCAGTATTGCATGACGCGAGAGGCACGCATCGCCCACAGCAAGAACATGCTGCCACCGACGAGCAGCGTGATCGAGCCAAATGGCAAGGGCCAGAAACGTAGCGACAACAGCAAAATACTAATTAATACGAAGGTGCTGATATGGGCTGAGGCGATGCCCCACAGGTCAGCCCGATACATCTCAATTTCGGGCGCACCAACATAGGGCAATGAAAGCCACTTGGGTGAGGCCAAAGGATGGGCATATTGGGTCATAAAGGCGATCGTGACCATCAGAAAAAACAGCGACATGACCATTGGCGCTAAGCCACCACGCCAGCCTGCTAATTTTTCACCTTGCTGCATGCGAATCCACGCAGTGCGCAATGGAGCGGTTCCAAATAACATCGCTCCAGAAATCAGCATCAAGTGCGGCGGACTGAGCAAGGCATCAAGCCGCAACTCAAAGCCAAACACATCATGCCAAATAAAATCCAGCGGGGCGGCAATTGCAAATAAGATGATGCCCACGAGTGCCAGTAAATAGCCACGTGGCAAGGCTCGCCAAAGCGTGTAGCCTTTATACATATTGCGCAGTTGTAGCCCACCGATCCATAAGGCTACCGCCAAAAAGCCCGAGTAGAGAATCAAGTGCCATGGAGTGAAGAAGGTATCCACGGCGTTAGCAGCATGGGCTGCGCCATCAGCGAATAAGCCAATCAACCACCATGCCGCAAAGACCATTGACATGAAATCAAAGGTGATACTCGATGGTGGATATTCGTCTGGGCGAGGCAAACTCGAAACATTCCGACCAATCCGTCCGATTGAGGCCATATCAAACCCCCTAATTCTTGATAGTGTCAGACCGCTGCGGATACGTGGGGTGGTAGCCTTTCCACAAGCATGGGGGAAATGCTGCTACTGGTCGATGTTGCTGCTCAAACGTGGAGTAGCCCTATTATGCCATAAAATCATAGTCTAGTGGTAGATTATCGAGAACATAGAGCAAGAGCATAGAACATAGCATAGGGAGCAGGGGCTAGAGATCAGGGTTCAGTTTTGATCCACGAAGGGCACGAAGCACACGAAGTAATGAGGCTATAGGCTTCTAAGTCCTCGCCTCTGATCCCTCACCCCTCGTCCCTCGTTCTTGAGTAACTTAAGTTAGAATATTAATTTAGGACTATCGGCACGCATCCAGAAGATGTAGTTATGGTATAGTTTTGCTTTGATTGAAGTGATCGAGTCTGACCCACGTTTTTGATTCACACAGAAGGAAATCCATTGTGACGAAGTTAATTCTCGCACCTGAGGTGCAAGCAGCGTTTGCCAATAGCCAACCAGTGGTGGCCTTGGAATCTACCGTGATTAGCCATGGCTTGCCTTACCCGCATAATCGTGAGATTGCTTTGCAACTTGAGGCGACTGTACGAGCGGGAGGAGCCGTGCCTGCCACGATTGCCGTGATTCAAGGGCTGGTGCATGTTGGGCTAACCAACGAGCAAATTGAGCATTTTGCCACCGCCAAGGATGTGCTCAAACTTAGCCGTCGCGATATTGGCTACGCTGTGGCTGCTGGCCGTGATGGCGCTACTACGGTTGCTGCAACCATGGCCATCGCTGAATTGGCTGGCATTCAGGTGTTTGCAACTGGCGGGATTGGCGGCGTGCATCGGGGCGCTCGCGACACCTGGGATGTTTCAGCCGATCTTGGTGAGTTGGGCAAAAGCTCAGTTTTGGTGGTCTGCGCTGGCGCTAAATCGATTCTTGATTTGCCAGCAACTCTCGAAGTGCTCGAAACCTATGGTGTGCCCGTGGTTGGCTATACCACCGAAGAATTGCCAGCGTTTTATAGCGCTCACAGTGGTTTGCAATTGGGTCGCCGCGTTGATGATCCAGCGCAAGCCGCCGCCGCATGGGCCGCCCATCGGCTGTATGGCGGGGGCAGTGGCATGGTTTTAGCAGTGCCACCACCAGTCGAAAAAGCGCTTGACCCTCAATTTGTTGAGGCGGCGATTGGGCGGGCAATTGCCCAAGCCGAAGCAGCAGGCATTCGTGGCGCAGCAGTTACGCCATTTTTGCTGAGTGCCATGGCCCGCGAAACTGAAGGCGAAAGCATCGCCACCAACACCGCTTTACTTAATAATAATGCTCAGGTAGCTGCTCAAGTTGCAGTTGCTTTGTTCCAATCAGTTTAAGTTATTCAAGGAGTTTTTCGCATGTCTCAACCTCGTCGTGGTCGTCGCCAAGTGGGCCAACAATCGCGTTTGCCATTGTTTTTTGGCATCGGGGCCGTGCTATTGGTGATTGTGGTGATTGCCGTTGTGGTGCTTAATGGTGGAAATGAAGTTGAAAAGGTGACGGTTGCCGAAGGAACGACAGCACCCTCAACGACTGGGGTTGTTCAAGAATTGCCTGATGAAGGCCAACAACATGTTGCCGATGGCGAAAAAGTCGCCTACAAGCAAAATCCCCCAACCTCGGGCAGCCACTGGGCTGGCCCTGCTCAATGGGGTCTGTACCAAACCAATCCCCCTGAAGATGAGCGGATTGTGCACAATATGGAGCATGGTGGGGTAATTATTTGGTTCAAGCCGAGTGCCTTGAGCGCCGCAGAAAACGATCAATTAGTTAAATTGTTTACCGCTTTAAGCGCTGAACAATATCGCACGATTTTGGTTAGCCGCGAAAATATGGATACCAAAATTGCCATGACTGCGTGGAACCATCGCCAATTGCTGGATAGTGTTGATGAAACTGCCATTCGCGCCTTCTTCAATGAGTTTATTCTCAAAGGCCCAGAGTGCGTTAACTTGCGCTGCCCTCAATAGACTTGATTAAATGAATGCGCCCACTTCGTGTTTTGAAGTGGGCGCATTTTTTATTGATCAATTTAACCTAGTTGCCGTAGCGCCAGCGGCGATAGTGTTGGCCTACATTGCCCATCTCGACCTGAAAGGCAGGTGCATTGGTTGGGGTATAGGTCAAGATCCGCCGTTCAAAGGCTTGGACTAACATCCAGGTTTCAGTGCCACCAAGTTTTGCCCGCATCCAGTAGGCATCGCTCAGTGGATAACCGAAGGCAAAAACCCAATCAACAACTTGTTTGTCGTTAACAAAGCGGCCATTTTCATAGACCGTGCCAGTTTGGTTCATAAAATTCCAGAAGACATCGGGAATATTATGCTGGGTTTGGCTGACATAGTGGGCGTTGGTGACAACGCTTGGCGCAGTAATGCCGCTGGTCGTCGCATCGCGTTTGAGTTGGGTGCTGATGGTTTGTCCAGTTTTATCGGGCTGGTTGGTCAATACATTGCGCAGTGAGCTATAGCCCGGTGCAACATCGTTAATTGCTCGTGGATCGCCGCCCAAGGCTTCATCAGCAGGGATGCGTTGTTCGAACGAGCTATCGCCAATCTGGACTTGGCCGCGAATCATCTCGACCACCAATAAACCGTTGGTGACGAACCATGGCTGGTTGCGATCACCGTTGGGATTATTGACCTCCATGCGTGATTTATCGAAATATTGGACGAGCCGCGTGCTGCCACCATATGGCTCGTATTGGCCTTTGGCGATTGCTGGCCCCCAAACCCATGAACGGTTGGTGCGGCCATCTTGCACAGGCTTATCGGTGCGTTGCCAGGTTTTTTCAAAATTGGCATCGGCGAAGCCATCGGGAATTGGCGGCACATTATTTTTGAAGGCACTAATTTTTTCGCGTGAAATATCGAGGTACAAGTTGCCATAAGCTTGGCTTGGCTCAAGCTGGCTGCCTTCATACCATTCATTCCAACTGGTTAGAATGATTGCCTTGGGTTGATAATTGATCGCCGTATCCCAGCCAGCGCGATAGTAATTGCCGTTTTCGCGATCGCGGAAGTGACCGTTGCGATAGAGCAAATCATCATAACCAGGCATAACAGTTGCCACAAATGGTTTGTTACTATTGCGGCTGCTGTTATATTCGCGCAAGTTGCGGCTATACGAATTCATCGCATCGCCCTGCTTACGTTCCCAGGTAATATCGAAAAAGTGAATCGCATCGAACACATCGAGCAGGCTGAAATTTACCCCGCCCCCAAGCCAAAATTGATTGCGATTGGGATCAACACGACTGCGCAGATCTGTCCAATCACTGAGCGAACCACGGCCACCAGGCAAAATTGTATCGTTCCAGAAGACGAAAACTGGCTTGCCATCCCAGCGCCAATAGGCATTGCTGCTAGCGAGGCCGGCCATTTCGCGCATATTATCGACAATTGCCTGCGTTGAGTTAAGCGTGCCATCGGCAACCGGATCAACGCTGAATACCACGTTGAAATTGCCTTCTTGCTCAGCCAATTGCAATAAGCGGGCACAGGTATAGCGCCATGTACAGATAAAACCATCGATGCCAGCATTTTTGGCTTGGCGAATATGGTTGAGCATGGTGCTATCGCGGTCACTCTCATAGAGTTCCAGCGGGCGGTCGCGAATTTTGTCGAGATACCAGGTTTGGCTGCCCCACCAGCCATAGTAGTAGGCAAAAACCGGACGCGAAGGCTCGGCGGCACTGGTTGAGGGCGAATTCGAGGGGATGAGAATCAGGCTCAAAATCAAGCCCAGCAGGATCACAATCCGTCGCATGTTTGCTCCTTTCGTCCACTGCGACTCAGGTATTTGGTATTGTACAAGCAAAATCGGCAAAAAGGGGCTAGTTTTTTGTGATCCACGAAGGACACGAAGACCACGAAGATCGCGAAGACTGTTTGCTAGCCACAGATTGACACAGATTGATATGATTATGGGTCTTCATCCTTCATCCTTCATCCCTCCAAATTGTCCTACCTCGATTGTTTGACAAAACCATGGTCGTTGTGTACACTACCGCCCTATAAGACCCTCTACTTTCTCCCAATCCAACCCGCTACCATTGCAGGTAGCCGTCGTTCAATGATTGCACCTTTGCGTTGAATGTGGCTTTTAAGGAGGTTTTTGCCTCATCACTAAAACCATGTATGGCTTTGGGCTAGCCAGTTTTAGGCTTTCCTCGCTTTTAAACAAGGAGCAACTGGAATTATGAAACGTTTCCTTTCATTCTCGCTTGTCTTGACCATGATCATGGTGATTTTGGCCGCATGTGGTACCCAAACTGAAAGTGGCGGCACAACCGCAGCATCAACCACGGTTACGATTGTTAGTAGCTTACCCCGCACCGGTTCCTCAAAAGGACAAACAGATACCATTGTAAACGCCATTAAGATGCGTTTAGAAGAAGCCAACTACTCAGCATGCGAAGGCAAAGCTACAATCAAATACGAAGACCTTGATGATGCAACCGCAGCTAAAGGCGCTTGGGATGAAGCGAAAGAAGCTGAAAACGCCAATGCAGCTGCTTCAAACAAAGATGTGATGGTCTATATCGGGACCTTCAACTCAGGTGCTGCCAAGATCTCGATTCCGATCTTGAACAATGCTGGGATTGTGATGATCAGCCCTGCCAATACCTACCCTGGCTTGACCAAGGATGGCAAAGGCGATGCTGGTGAACCAGGCGTTTACTATCCCAAAGGTACGCGTAACTACACCCGCGTGGTGCCAGCCGACGATTTACAAGGCGCTGCCGCAGGCAACTGGGCCAAAGAATTGGGCGTAACCAATGTCTACATCTTGGATGATACCGAGTTGTATGGCAAAGGGATTGCTGACGTATTTGCTAGCACCGCTGAAAAGAATGGGATCAAGATTGCAGGCCGCGATAGCATCGATGCCAAAGCGAGCGATTATAAAGCTTTGATGTCGAAAATTGCTGCAACTAACCCCGACATGATCTACTTCGGTGGGATCACCCAAAGCAATGCAGGCCAATTGGTCAAAGATATGCGGGCTGCTGGTATGACCGCCGATAAAGTTAAGTTCATGGGTCCAGACGGGATCTTCGAACAAGCCTTTATCGACGCTGCTGGTGCTGATAACGCTGAAGGCGTTTATGCGACCTTCGGTGGCGTTCCACCAGCTAAACTTGAAGGCAAAGGTGCCGAATGGTACAACGCCTACAAGACCAAATTCAGTGCTGAACCAGAAGCCTACGCTGTGTACGGCTACGAATCAACCAATGTGGCGTTGGCTGCGATCAACAAATCGTGCGATAGCCTCACCCGCGAAACCATCTTGAAAAACGTTTTCGCAACCAAAGATTTTGATGGCGTGTTGGGCAAGTGGAGCTTCGACGCAAGCGGCGACACCACCCTGACCCAAATGAGCGGCCAGCAAATCAAGAATGGCGTGTTCGAATTCGTACAAATCCTCAAGTAAGGTTAGATACCGTTTCCAAGGGACGATCCTCTGCTGATCGTCCCTTTCCCCTGTGTGGATTGTGTCGTTGCCAGCCCCTTGCTGGGTACAGAGGAATAACGCGCTATGGCAGCATCTCAAACTCCAACGTCGCCGCAGTCGGCTCCGCTTGTACCACGTGAGCCATTTCTGACCAAGCGACGGGCTTTTTCGATTGTCGGCCTGATTATCTTCCTCGGATTCTTTGCCATTCCCATTTACCAAACGATTTTGCTTGAGATGATTGGCGATACAGGTCAACTCATGCAACAGATCGTGATTGGTTTGACCAAAGGCACCTACATTGCAGTGATTGCACTAGGCTATACCTTGGTCTATGGGATTTTAGAGTTGATCAACTTTGCCCACGGCGATTTATTTATGATTGGGGCATTTCTCTCGTTGATCTTTATTAGTTTATTTGGCTTAGACCCCAAAACCAGTTCAGGCTTAACGATTTTCTTTTCGTTAATTGCCATTTTGGGCTTGGTGATGCTCTGTACCGCCTTCTTGAATGCTGGGATTGAGCGCTTTGCCTATCGACCCTTACGCAATGCTCCACGCTTGGCCCCCTTGATTTCAGCGATTGGCATGTCGTTTGTCTTGCAGAACGTTGGGATCTTCCTGGGCGATGGTCTGATTTGGGATAAAATTGCTGCCGGGCTGGGCTCAGATGCAATTGGTCGGGTGGCTGATGCAATGGGTAGTCAATCGGTTGCCCCCAAGAACATCCCCGACTTGCTACCAAATGGTCAAGTCTTTTTTGTGCCTGCTAGTTTGCGCTATACCTATAAAGATCTGTTGGTAGCTGTTGTGAGCCTTGGCTTGCTTGCGGGCTTATATTCGTTTGTGCGTTTTACCAAGCTTGGTAAAGCAATTCGCGCAACCGCCCAAGACCGTGACGCAGCACGTTTGATGGGCATCAACGCCGACCGCACCATCTCCGTAACCTTCCTTATTGGTGGCGCGTTGGGCGGTGCTGCCGGTATGATCGTTGGCCTCTACAACGGGACAGCCTTATTTACCATGGGCTTTACCGCTGGCTTGCTCTCGTTCACGGCGGCGGTACTTGGCGGTATTGGCAATATCCTTGGTTCGGCTTTGGGTGGCTTGCTGATTGGCTTGGTGCTCTCTTTGAGCGATCAATATATTGGCACACGCTGGTCGAATGCGGTGATTTTCGCCATTCTTGTCTTGATTTTGCTCTTCCGACCAACTGGTTTGCTCGGACAAGAAGGTGGCCAAAAAGCCTAGAAACGAGGATTGTATGCCAAATACAAAGCGCTATGCGATAACTGGCGGGCTTGGCTTCGCAATTGGAACATTCTTTTTATGGAATTATCCTAATCTTGAGCTTGGTTCAGCCTTAATTGGTGGTTTATTCATTGCCGCACTCTGTTTGCTCTATAGTGCGCCCTTGCCCGATATGGTTAAAGGTGGTTTGATCGCTGGGTTGTTCGGTGCTGTTATGACGATTGTCTATGGCCCCGAAAAACCAGGTGTGGCGATTATTGCGGGTATGCTCAGTGGCTTGGGGGCTGGTTTGCTAGCATTTCAACGCAAACCGCAAGCAACGCCCCAAGCTGGAGCCGTTTTGGGTGCTGGCGCTGGCGCAATTGCTGGTGCTTGGACGGCCCTCGCTCTCTTTTTGACCGCATTTGTGATCGCTCCCGCCGCAGGCGTGACAGCCAATGATTTTGCTAAGCATTTATCTGAAACAGTGATTTTGGCCGATCTGCTGGGCTTAGGCAGCGATATTCTGATTTTGCTGTTCGTGTTGGTCTTTTGTACCATCACCGGCGCATTATTAGGCGCGGCAGCCAGTGCAGCCCGAGCCTTGCCCTTACGCCCCAACATTCCACTATTGGCAGTGATTGCGCTGCCTGTGTTGTTGATTCCGCTGATTGATCGGGCTGGCAACTTGCTTTTGCTCGATGCCTTGATTCCGATTTATATCTTTATTCTGTTGGCTTTGGGCTTGAATATTGTGGTGGGCTATGCGGGCTTGCTCGACTTAGGCTATGCTGCCTTCTTTGCAATTGGCGCTTACACCACCGCCATGCTCTCATCGCCACACCTTGGCATCAACCTAAGTTTTTGGTTGGTGATTTGGGTGGCGGCGGCAGTGGCGGCAATTGCTGGGTTGACCTTGGGTGCACCCACATTGCCCTTACGCGGCGACTATTTGGCGATTGTAACGCTTGGTTTCGGCGAAATTGTGCCGATTCTGTTCCGCAACCTTGGTGGTGGCCCACCTGCCGGAACCTTGACCTTGCGCTTCTTCGGCATGCCAATTGGGATTGAGCAGATGGACTTAACTGGTGGCAATAAAGGGATTAACCCAATCTCGCCGCCAAATTTGCCTTTGATTGGCAATTTCGAGCCATCGAACAAAATTCCTTGGTATTACCTATTGATCATCATCATGGGCTTGGCAATTTTCTTCATCAACCGCTTGCGTGATTCACGCCAAGGCCGCGCTTGGATGGCCATGCGCGAGGATGAATTGGCCGCCGATGCTATGGGTATCAACGTGGTGCGCACCAAATTGCTAGCTTTTTCGATGGGTGCAATGTTCTCAGGCTTTGGTGGTGCATTCTATGGTGCATTCATCGGGGCGATTTTCCCAAGCTCATTCGACTTTAGCGTTTCAATCATCTTGTTATGTATGGTGATTCTTGGCGGCTTGGGCAATATGGCCGGGGTGATTGTCGGTGGCTTGCTAATTCAGGGCGCTGATAAGATGTTTATCCCCAAAGGTGCCGAATTGTTCCGCGATATTGCTGACCAGAGGGCCCGCGCCACCGGTGGAAGTACGGTCGGGGTTTCAGCACTCCAAGATTTGACCCAACAACGCTTGCTGTTGTTTGGCATCGTGTTGGTGGTGATGATGCTGATTCGACCGGAAGGTTTGTTGCCCAACGAGCGCCGCAAAGCCGAATTGCATGCCGATGATGATCCGATCAATATCAATAGCGTTGCAGCCGAGGCGGAAGCTGATCCGTCGGTGGCGGCGTAGGAGACCTGCTATGGCACCTTTGCTGCAAGCTCGCGGCATTACCAAGCGTTTTGGTGGCCTAACCGCCGTGAGCGATGTTTCATTTGAGATTGAAAAAGGTTCGATTGTTGGGCTGATTGGTCCCAACGGCGCTGGTAAAACGACCTTCTTCAATATGATCACTGGCTTGTATACGCCTAGCGATGGCGACATGATTTTCGATGGCCAGCGGATCAACGGCACCAAGCCCAGCGAAGTAACCAAACTGGGAATTGGCCGAACCTTCCAAAATATTCGCTTGTTTGCGCATATGACGGCGCTCGAAAATGTCTTGGTTGGTCAGCATTGCCGTATGCAGACTGGCTTGTTGGGCACGCTTTTTCGCACGCCCAGCATGCGAGCCGAGGAAAAAGAGGCTCGGCATAAAGCCTTTGAATTACTTGAATATGTGGGCTTAGGCCGCAACAGTGCTGACGAAATGGCCAAAAATCTGCCGTATGGCGATCAGCGCCGTTTGGAAGTGGCACGGGCGTTGGCAACCAACCCCAAATTGTTGTTGCTCGATGAGCCAACCGCTGGTATGAACCCCAAAGAAACCGATGCCCTGACCAAGTTGATCTATCAGGTACGTGATGAGCGCGATCTTACGGTGCTGCTGATCGAACACGATATGAAAGTGGTCATGGGTATTTCCGAGCGGGTGACCGTGCTTGATCGCGGGATTAAAATCTCCGAAGGCTTGCCACGCGAAGTTCAAACTGATCCCAAGGTCGTCGAAGCCTATCTTGGCACAGGCCATGCCGCCAAGGGCAAAGGCGGCGGCGCTCCAGTGTTTGATAAAGCCTAGGTTTGGGGTCAGGGATTAGGGACTAGGGGTCGGGTTTGGAACCACGAAGGCTGCGAAGAACGCTAAGTCGCTTAGCATAATTCAAAACTTCTGGCTAAAAACCCGATCGCTGTGGCCTAGCATTCGTGGTTGCCTATAAAGAAGGATCGATTGGATGGTTTGGTATTTCATCCTTCATCCCTCATCCTTCATCCTTTAATGATAAGGACATTCGCGATGTTGCAATTGCAAAATGTACATACCTATTACGGCAACATTCATGCGCTTAAGGGCATTTCGCTGGAGATTAATCAAGGCGAGATTGTGACCCTGATTGGCTCGAATGGCGCTGGGAAAAGCACAACCTTGCGGACAATCTCCGGCATTACGCCGCCTCGTGCAGGCCAAGTGTTGTTTGAAGGCAAGCCGATCAATGGTGTGCCCGCCCATAAAATTGTTTCGCAGGGTATTTCGCAATCGCCTGAAGGTCGGCGGATTTTTGCCAACCTAACCGTGCGCGAAAACTTAGAAATGGGTGCATTCACCCGCAACGATAAAGCTGAAATTGCTAGCGATATGGATCGGGTGTTTGAGCTGTTTCCCCGTTTGAAGGAGCGGGTTGCCCAGCGTGGTGGTACGCTCTCTGGTGGCGAACAGCAAATGTTGGCAATTGGCCGAGCTTTGATGTCGCGGCCTCGCTTGTTGTTGCTTGATGAACCATCGATGGGTTTGGCTCCAGTGTTGGTTGACCTGATTTTTGAAATTATTCAAAATATCAACAGCCAAGGTACAACCATTTTGGTGGTTGAGCAAAATGCTTTGATGGCCTTGGGGATTGCAAATCGGGCCTATGTGCTCCAAACTGGGGCGATTGTTAAAGCTGGCGATGCCGCAACCTTGCGCGAAGACGAAGACGTGCAAAAGGCCTACTTGGGGATGGAATGAGCGACCGAGTTTTTTTGGCCCATCTGCGTGATCAAGCCGAGTTTGTCGCTGGCGATGGTTGCCATTTGCGCGAATTGCTGCATCCAGCTCAGCAGCCAGTTCAAATTGGCTATAGTTTAGCGCATGCCTACATTGATGTTGGTTGCCGCACTGCCGATCACTGGCTTGAACAATCTGAGGTATACTACATCATTGCTGGACATGGAACGATGGTGCTTGATGGTCAGGCCCATGCGATCGAGGCTGGCTCGTATTACTATATTCCGCCACGTTGCTCGCAATGGTTGCGCAACGATGGCGAGCAATGCTTAGAGTTTTTATGTATCGTCGAGCCGCCCTGGACGGCGGCAGGCGAGACGATTACTGAGTAGCCTCGCTGATGAGTCTTTGGGCGCGGGTCTTCCCGCGCTTTTTTGTCGTCTCTGTTCCAACCAGCATTGAGCTTTTTATTGACACACCAAGGTGGAACACTATGGTTTTTGGATTAACAGCTTTGGCAGTAGTGGCGTATTCGGGATTGTCACTGCTCTTCAAAGCGCTTGCTAGTCGGACACGTCCGGCCCAGATGGTTTATGCGTCAAGCGTGATTGCAACAATTTGTGGGCTGATTTATTTTATCGCCAGTGGCGAGTCATGGTCGTGGCCTGCGGCGATTTTGGCCTTTTTGGCGGGCGTGACCTTTTATTTTGCCACGATTGCTCGGGCTAAAGCCTTGGAGCATTCGCCTGCCTCGTTGGTTTTTGCGATCAGCAATTTGGATCTAGTGGTGGCTGGGGTGATTATTTTGCTCTTGCCCGCTGCCTGGAATATGTTGCAATTTGGCTCGGTTACGATCAATTTACCGTCGCAGGCGGGCAATCCAACCCTTGGCAATCTATTGGCGTGTGTGTTAACGGCAGTTGCCGTGCTCATTGGTGCTCAAGTTAAAGGTAGCGAGAAGCTGAGCAATGCCACCTATGTTTGTTTGGGCTTGTTGGTGGTTTCAAGTTTTGCTGCTGTAACCTATGCACGAAATTTTGGGGCACAAATTGGCTTGCTGATGTTTGTTGATTTTGCGGCTGGGGTGATTCCTGGCTTGCATCTTACCCCGCAAGTGCGTCGCCACGAATGGGGTTGGGGCGCGGTGGTTGGGTTGATCACCTTTGGCGGTTTTGTGGCAATGATGCATGCCCAAGCCATGTCCGATGCGGCAACCTTGCCATTTGTATTGTTGGCTATCAACCTCAAAACGCCAATCACCGCGATTATTGCCGTACCATTGTTCCGCGAACAATTGACTGCCCGCAAAATCATCGCTATTAGTTTAGCAACGCTTGCCTTGTTTATTTGGCAAATCTAAATTTGGGGATCGGGAGTTTTTGATCCACGAAGGACACGAAGAGCACGAAGGGGTGAGGAGTTAGGATTCAGGGGCGAGGGGTCAGATTTGCATTACCGAACCCAAGCGTCAATCCTGACTCCTGATCGCTGGCCCCTGACCCCTAAATCGTCTCTGTGCCTCTGCGTTAGATCCCGATCTCTAGCCCCCAACAACCGATCCCTGATCCCTAGCCTTTGCGCCCAAATTGGCGTTCGATTTGGCCTTGAGTAATTTGCAGCATGGTTGGGCGGCCATGCGGACAGGTGCGTGGCATTTCGCAGCGCTCAAGTTGTTGTAACAGTTGGCGCATTTCTTCGTGGGTTAGGGTTTTGCCCGCGCGAATTGAGCTATGGCAGGCGATTGTGGTCAGCATTTTTTCACGCCGATCGTCGCTGGTGGCCCCGCCTTCATAACTCAAATGATCAGCGATTTCCATCAGGGCGGTGGCAATTTGACCAACATGCAAGCCACTCGGTACAGCTCGCAACATTAATGTGCCTTCGCCAAATTCCTCGGCCTCAAAGCCCCATTGCTCCAAATCGGCCAAATGAGCGCTGAGCAAACGGGTGACCGCTGGTGGTAATTCAATCGGTTGGGCTAACATCAGGGTCTGGCGCTCGATCGGTACATCCTGATGTTCGGCCATCAAGCGCTCATAAACCACCCGTTCATGGGCCGCATGCTGATCGACTAAATACATTCCATCGCTACTTTCGGCCACAATATAGGTTTCGTTAACTTGGCCGACCACCCGCAGCATCGGCAATTTGGCCTCGCCTGGGGCTGGCATGCTCGGCGCATACGCTGGATCAAAGGCCTGTTGCTGAGGCGGCAAGAAGCTGCGGGTTTGGCTCGTGGCTGGCGTTTCAAACCGCGCTTGGTTGGCGATTGGCGGCAAATTCACGGTTGAATCAAAATCGTCATCAGGATAATTATTAACCTGAGGGCGTGGCACAACAGGAGCATCATCAAACAAGGGTGCATCATTGCTTGCGCTACGTCGTTCGCCGTTGGGTGAGCGTAATTCGACCCGCCGATTGACGCTGTCGTTGGCTCCAAAGCCTGTCCAAGCCCGAATGGTGCTTTGAGCGGCTAAGGCCTCACGCACCGCTTTGGTCAATGCGCCATAGACATGCGATTGATTGCGAAATTTGACCTCGCTCTTGGTTGGGTGCACATTTACATCAACCGCCTCTGGCTCAAGCTCAATGTTCAAGGCCACAATCGGATGGCGGCCCTTCATTAATAGGGTATGGTAGGCCTCTTCGATCATATACACCAAATTGCCTTGCGGCTTGATCCAGCGTTGATTGACGAATAAATGCATATACGAACGAGCAGCGCGAAAGGTCGAGGGCTGGCTGACAAATCCATGGACGCGCACGGTTTCATCCTCGGCTTCCGAGGTACGATCAACGCTAATCATCTCGCGGCCAACATCAATCCCATACAATTCGATCAAGGCATCGAGCAAGCGTCCATTGCCTGGGGTTTGCAAGGCCAGCTTGCCATCAAGCAGCAATGTCCAGCGAATGTTGGGGTAGGCCAAGGCATATTGGGTCACGATCGTGCTAATTTGGCTCATTTCGGTGGCATCAGAGCGCATAAATTTGAGCCTTGCTGGGGTGTTATAAAACAAATTGCGAATCGTGAAGGTTGTGCCAACCGAGCAGCCGCGCGGCGTTTTCGCCTGAATTTCGCCACCTGCGATCCGCAATTCAGTGCCAACTTCATCGGCAGCAGTGCGAGTAAGGCAGGTTACTTGGGCTACCGAGGCAATTGAAGGCAAGGCTTCGCCACGAAAACCCAGCGTGCGAATCGAAAATAAATCGTCGATTTCGGTTACTTTGCTGGTGGCATGGCGCAAAAATGCCGTTTCAACTTCGTCGCTGGCAATCCCAGAGCCATTATCTTGGATGCGCAATTCGCGTTTGCCGCCCTCGCGTGCCTCGACCCGAATCTCGGTAGCGCCAGCATCGACCGAATTTTCGATTAATTCTTTGACGACCGAGGCGGGGCGTTCAACTACCTCGCCAGCAGCGATTTGGGCAGCTAAAGTTGGGTCTAAAACACGAATTGGCATTGCTCAGGCTCCTCGTAGATACACATTCTGCCTTGCTATTGTAGCATAAATTGGGCTTTTTAGCATAAATGAGCTATTTTGGGATTAGGGGTGGAGTGAGGGGTCAGGATTCAGGGGTGAGGGATCAGTAACGCAGAAATCGCGAAGGCTGGGAATGGGGGTAATAGAATGACTAGTAACAATCACTCACCCCGACCCCTCGCCCACTGCGACGGGCAAGGGGCATTCCAATCGTCATGATGGAGAGATTCCCCCTCGCTCGCTCGGCGGGAGAGGGGGCTAGGGGGTGAGGGTATGAACATCGACTGTCCCTCTACTGTGCCTTTGCTAATAACCTACCCTTGAAAGAAGGGGGTCAGGGCAATGCTACAGACGCTCATCAACCCGAGCGAGCACAAATTTGAGATAGCGGCCTTCGTTAAAATGGGCTGGGACTGGGTGATCGAGCGCTTGCCCAGCTTCATGAATAATTCGCAATTGCTGATCGGTTTGAGCAGCGGCTTCGCCCAGCATCAAGCGAAAATTAGCGGGCGAAAGTTGGCTGGTACAACTGGCCGAGGCCAATAGCCCACCCTTAGCGACACATTGAATCGCCAAGGCATTGAGTTTGACATAAGCACGAGTGGCCGCATGAATATTTTTCTTGGAGCGGGCAAATGAAGGCGGGTCGAGAATCACCAAATCATAGGTTTCGCCACGCTGAATCGTGCGACTCAGAAAATCGAAGCAATCGCGGGCCAAAAAGCGCTGGTGCTCGTTCATCAAACCGTTGAGGATAAAATTTTGCTCAGCATCGTGGGCGGCGGCTGGTGCAATATCGACACTGGTGGTGGCAGTTGCTCCGCCACGAGCAGCGTATAACGAAAATGCTCCAGTATATGAGAAGCAATTGAGCACCGTTTTACCATGGCTCCATTGCTCAATGGTATGGCGGTTTTCCCGATGATCAAGGAATAAGCCTGTTTTCTGGCCTTCAAACAAATTAGCAATCAACTTGAGGCCATGTTCTTCGACCACCAATTGGGCTGGTGGCAATTCGCCCCACAACAACTCAATTTTGCCAGTTTCATCGTCGTTTTCGCTATCGTCGCGGCGGCGGCGCACCACTCCCCGCAGTTGCGGCACGCTGGCTTGCAAGGCTTTGACCACATCGGCAATCAATACCTCAACACAATCGGCGTAGGTCGCAATCACGGCATATTGATTGTAGAGATCAACGGTGATCCCAGGTAGGCCATCGCCCTCGCCAAACAGCAAACGATAGGCAGTGGTGGCGGTTTGGCGCAATGGTTTACGGGCCTGCCATGCTTGCTGAACGACCGCTTTGATCCAGTTGGCATCGGGCTGCATGCGGCTCGAAAAAATGCGCAAAGCGATCGGCGAGCGAGCATCCCACAAGCCAAACCCTTGCCAATTGCCACAATGTAGCCGCACCCATGTGCCGCTGGCTAAACGAGTGCTAGGCGGCACATGGTCGCGGTAGACCCATGGATGGCCTGCCTGAAGATGAGCCTTTAGCTGGGTTGGCAAGTTGATTGTTGGCATTGAACGGGCAGCCACACACGACTCCTCTAGACTGCCGATGGCACGTATCCGCGTACCATCTGCAATAAATCTTGAACATCAAACGGCTTAGAAAGATAATTGGTATAGCCAGCACTGAAGGCGCGTTGGCGGTCTTCGTCGGCGGCATGAGCCGTGACTGCAATCACCGGAATATGGGCTAAATCAGGCTGCATGCGAATTTCGCGAATCAGCGTCCAACCATCTTTGACTGGGAGTCCTACATCGAGTAGTACAAGTGCTGGGCGATGTTGGCGCATATATTCAATTAATTGCAGCCCGCCACTCAGCGTGCGCACACTATAACCATAGCGGGTCAACATGCGCATGACTAATTCGGCTAAGGCTGGTGTATCATCAACAACCACGATATGTTGCATAATCTGCAATACCCCCGTAATGTGGATCGATTTAAAAACCTCGCAAAGGTCAGGTTTCCTGCGTCCAATCGCGTAATCTCATGTAGCTATCTAGGCAGATACCATGCCAAGAGTACGCGATAGTGCTACTTGAATGGATGACTTTAATCCTAGCTTACGAGGGTGAGTTTACTTCCGAGCTTACCAACTTGCGCAATAAATCACAATTCGACTGAGCCAAGCTGCGGTTGGGTGATCGTCGGTAGTACCACGTTGGTTTGATCACCTTCGCTGGTATGTTGGCTGCCGCGCTCAAGCGGGTTCGAGACAAAGGCAATTGGTAAAACCTCGTCCATATGTTCAACTGCAACCACGGTTATTTGGCGGCGCACATTGTTGGGCACTTCTTCCAAATCACGCAAATTCTTTTTGGGAATCAGCATGGTGGTGATGCCAGCGCGATATGCCCCTAAAATTTTGTCACGTAGCCCGCCGATTGGCAGCACCCGCCCACGTAGGGTAATTTCGCCAGTCATGGCCACGTCGCGGCGTAATGGCCGATGAGTTAAGGCCGAAATGACCGAACAGGCTAAGGTAATCCCTGCCGACGGCCCATCCTTGGGCACACCACCTTCGGGTACGTGAATATGAATATCGATTTTTTCGAAGCGTTTGCCATCGATCCCCAAACGGCGTGATGAAGCGCGGGCATACGACAGCGCTGCTTGGGCTGATTCTTGCATCACATCACCAAGTTGGCCAGTGAGGGTCGTTGTGCCTTTACCGTCAACAATCGCGGTTTCGATTGCAACCACATCGCCACCGTTGCTCGACCAAACCATGCCTGTCGCCACGCCAATTTCATCGCGATCGTTGGCGCGGCTGTAGTCAAATGGCGGTTGACCAAGGAAATCGGTGAGCATGGCTGGCGTGATCCGGTGGGGATAGCGTTTTTTCTCGGCGACGCGGCGGGCAATTTTGCGGCAAATGCCGCCAATTTCGCGCTCAAGGTTGCGCACACCTGCTTCCCACGTGTAGGTGCGAATGATCTGGCGCAAGGCTTCATCGCTGATCGTGATTGGATGTTGCTTCAAGCCATTGGCCTCGATTTGCTTGGGAATCAAGAATTTACGCGCAATTTGCACTTTTTCTTCTTCGATATAGCCTGGTAGCTCGACAATCTCCATCCGATCAAGCAATGGCTCGTCGATTGGATCAAGCATGTTGGCAGTGGTGATAAACATAATCTTCGAAAGATCATACGCCAGATCAAGGTAGTGATCGGCAAAAGTATTATTTTGCTCAGGATCAAGTACCTCAAGCAAGGCCGCCGCTGGATCGCCGCGGAAATCGTTGCCCAGCTTATCGATCTCATCAAGCATAAAAACTGGATTGATCGTGCCTGCATCTTTCATGGTTTGGATGATGCGGCCTGGCATGGCTCCGATGTAGGTCCGGCGATGGCCGCGAATTTCGGCCTCGTCGTGTACGCCACCAAGCGAAAGCCGTACAAACTCGCGGCCTAGTGCCTCGGCCACCGAGCGGCCAAGGCTGGTTTTACCGACACCTGGCGGGCCAACAAAACATAAAATTGGCGATTTGGTACTATCACCAGCTAGCATACGCACGGCAATAAATTCTAAAATTCGCTCTTTAACTTTTTTCAAGCCATAGTGGTTATTTTCGAGCACCTTGGCCGCTACTTCAAGATCATCAACATCGGCGCTGGTTTTCGACCATGGCAGTTCAAGTAGCCAATCCAAATATGTCCGAATAACGCTATATTCAGGCGCAGCAGGTGGCATCATCTCCAAGCGGCCAAGCTCTTCTAAGGCTTTGGTTTGAGCTTTGGCAGGCAAATTGGCCGCGACAATTCGATCATGCAATTCATTCAATTCGCGGGTCAATGGATCTTCTTGGCCTAGCTCGGTTTGGATGGCCTTGAGTTGTTCGCGCAGGAAGAAATCGCGCTGTGATTTATCGACCTCTTTTTGCACCTGATTTTGAATATGATGCTCTAATTCAAGCACATCAATCTCTTGCGAGAGCACCACGCTCAATCGGCGTAAGCGCTCCTCGACCTCAAAAAGTTCGAGCAATTGTTGGCGACGAACAATATCAAGTGGCAAGGTCGAGGCGATTAAGTCGGCCAAGGCACTGGCATCTTCAAGGTTGAGCGCAGCAACATAAGCATCATCGGGCATAGTGCGGCTTAGTTTGACCACTTTTTCATAGGAAGCCAACACGCCGCGCATCATGGCCTCAATCGCCAAACTCGATTCATGGGCTGGCTCGATGATCTGCACTTGGGCATTGATGTAGGGTTCGGTTGCCAGCCAATCGACAATTTGCACCCGCTGTTGGCCTTGCACCAAGACCGAGGTTGTGCCATCGGGCAGTTTGAGCACCCGCTCAATATGGGCAATCACCCCGACCTGATACAGTTGGCTGGTATCGTGCTCCTCGATTTCAATCGCTCGTTGAGCTACCGCGACAATTTGCCGATCGGCACTCATCGCCGCCTCGATTGCAGCCATTGATAGCTCGCGGGCTACAAAAAGTGGGGTGACCATTGTCGGGAAAAGCACGGTATTGATGAGTGGAAGCACTGGTAATTCCAGCGTGTTTGTTGCCTGAATTTCATCCACCAACTGTCGATCATCTGCCATGGGTTACACCTTTTATCGCAATTCTGGCTTGGGTTGCTTGTTGAAACATACGGGGCATTATAGCACAGCCTTCTTGGGATGAACGGTTGCGGGCCGATCGCGAGCTTTGGCCGATTAACCGTGGTGGTGATCGTGAAGAAATTGTTACATAGCGTAAGCAAATTCACACTTTAGCGGCTGCGCTCGGCTGATTAAACTGAATTACGACAAAGGAGGATCGGTATGGCCACGCAACGGCAACAGGCTTTGAAGGTCTGGGGGAGGCTGCGATGATTACCGCAACGATGCGTGTTGGTGAATTGCTGGGACGGTATCCTGAGCTAGAAGATTGGCTCGTATTGAACGTGCCAAGGCTGGCTCGGTTGTCGAATCCGCATTTGCGGCGGATTTTAAGCCGTTGGTTGACGCTCAGCCAACTGGCGCAAATGATGCACTTAGAAGTTGATCAATTGTTGATGGCGGTCAATCAGGCCTTAAATGCTACTAATCAGCCCGAAGTTAGCTCCCAAGAGCCACCAGCTTGGCTGCAAGAACGCCCAATTCATCGCACAATCCAGGTTGATCAATTAACCAACGAGGTTGATGATCCGGTGCAATTGATTTTGCGCAGCGCCAAAGCAGTGCCCGCTGGCATGGTCTTATTATTAGTTAATTCATTTGATCCTCAGCCAATTAGTGCCGCCTTAGATCATCAGGGATTTGTGAGTTGGCAACGGCCAAATCGTGAGCGCTGGGATTGTTATTTGTATCGCCAATTGCCTGGCGAAGAGCAATGGTTTGCGGCGCGGCCAGTGCTACAACAACATCGAGTGATCGATAATCGTGGCCTTAAAACACCCTTGCCCTTGGTCAATACCTTGGAAGCCTTGACGACCTTGGAGCCAGGCCAGCAATTACTGACCTTGACTGATATCCAGCCAACCTATCTTTACCCAATGCTCGAAGAACGTGGGTTTAGCTACAACACCAGTCGCGCAATCGATTATGGTTATATCACCACAATCAATCGGCCATTGATCTCAGTTAATTAATGACTGAATGGGGCGAGCAATGCTGCTGCCCCACTGGCCTTGGAATGGTTGGTTTAATTTGGGGCTTTACTTTTGCAATAAACTAAGCTATCATATCGGATATTAGCGAAATGAAGGTTGAGCATGACAGCGGCACTCCCAACGGAAATTCAAGCTTTTTTGCGGGCTTTGGGCAACGAAACCCGTCAAACGATTTTGTTTTTGTTTGCCAACCATCATCAGCTCACAGTCGGCGAAATTGCCGAACTAGCCCAAATTGGCCAATCGACCGCCTCGGAACACTTGACCATGCTCAAACGCGCGGGCTTGTTGATTTCGACCCGCCAAGGTAAAGAGGTGATTTACCAAGCTGATAACCAACGCATGGTGACCTATGCCGAGGAATTAGTGGCCTACTTAAAAACCTGTACCTACGAATAGCTATTTTTTTACCAAACATATCGTTATATTCCGAAATGACGATATATCTACAAGGAGCTAGCAATGCAAGCAATCGTTATTTTAGGTGGTTATGGCGTGGTTGGTTCGCAGATTGCCCAGATTCTGCGCCAGAGTCACCCTGATTTGGCCTTGATTTTGGCGGGGCGTAACCCACAGCAAGCTCAGCAATTGGTCGCCGAACTTGGCGGACCAACCAGTGCGGCGGCGGTCGATGTGTTCAAACCGCAGCCCTTGGCGGAGTTGCAACCACGTGCCATCATCAATGCCGTCAATGATCCGCATGATTATGTGTTGCAAGAAGCGGTGTCGCGGGGGATTCCGCTGGTTGATATCACCCGTTGGACATCACGGCTGCAACAAACCTTGAATGGGATTGATCGCAATACGCTCAAGGCTCCGTTGGTGTTTGCTTCGCACTGGATGGCGGGCTTGGCCAGCGTGGTGGCGTTTGCGGCGACCCAGCAATTAGCCCAAACCGAACAAATGGATTTGCATGTGCTATTTTCGCTCAAGGATAAAGCTGGGCCAAATTCAATTGAATATATGGAGCATATTGCTACGCCGTTTACGATCACTGAAAAACATCAGCCACGTGAGGTTTACCCTTATACCGAGCCGCAAACCGTGACCTTTCCCAATGGCTATCGCGCCAAAACCTATCGTTTTGATACGCCCGATCAATGGACATTGCCACAAAGCACCAAGGCGGCGAGTGTTTCAGCCCGCATCACCTTTGATGATCGTTTGACTATGGGTTTGTTGTTGGGCTTAGCGCGTTCTGGGGTATGGAAATTGTTGATGCATCGGCGTTTTGACCGTTTGCGCCATGCCTTGCTCTACAATCCTGGCAAGGGCGCAGCCCATGAATTGGTGTGGCAGATCAGCGGGCGTGATCATGCTGGCAAGCCGCAGCAATTGACCAAAACGATTGTTGATCGCCAAGGCCAAACTCATTTGACCGCAGTGGGAGCAGTAATTCAGCTTGAAACCATGTTGGGTTTAGATGGCAGCCAAGCGTTTGCGCCAGGCATCTATTTCCCTGAGACAGCGCCAAAGTTGGCCTATGCTTTGGGTCGCATGCAACAGCTTGGGGTGGAATTAAATTAATCGATCAAGCAGCGCTTTGATAGTTTGACCCCTCACCCCAACTCCTCGTCCACGGCGGCGGATGAGGGGCTTTTGGGATCAGTGGTTCCCCCTCGCCTGCTGGGCGGGAGAGGGGGCGAGGGAAATTAATCGCGGCGTAGTTTACGATAGGTGATGCGATGCGGGTGATCGGCGGCACTGCCTAAGCGTTTGCGGCGATCAGCCTCGTATTCGCTGTAGGTGCCAGGATACCAAACTACTTGACTATCGCCTTCAAAGGCCAGCATGTGGGTGGCAACCCGATCGAGGAACCAGCGATCGTGGGAAATAATCACGGCACAGCCGCCAAAATTTTCCAAGGCTTCTTCCAAGGCTCGCAGGGTATGCACATCCAAGTCGTTGGTTGGTTCGTCGAGCAGGATAACGTTTGCGCCCGATTTGAGCATTTTGGCTAGATGCACGCGGTTGCGTTCACCACCAGAGAGGCCGCCGACTTTCTTTTGTTGATCCGAGCCTGAGAAATTGAATCGAGCCACATAGGCGCGTGAATTGACCGTGCGTGGCCCAAGCTGAATCTGCTCAGCACCTTCGGAAATTTCTTCCCAAACAGTTTTTTCGGGGTCAAGCGTTTCGCGGCTTTGGTCAACATAGGCCAATTTGACGGTTGAACCAACTTCAAACACGCCGCTATCAGGCTGTTCTTGGTCGGTAATCATGCGGAACAAGGTCGTTTTACCAGCACCGTTTGGTCCAATAATGCCCACAATCCCGCCAGCAGGCAAATCGAGGGTCAAGTTTTCGTAGAGCAACTTATCGCTGAACGATTTACTCACATTATTGGCGCGAATCACGATATCGCCCAAACGTGGCCCTGGTGGAATGAAAATTTCCAATTCGCCTTGAGCTTTTTCAGTATTTTGGCTGAGCAATTGCTCGTAGGCGTTGATCCGGGCTTTGCTCTTGGTTTGACGCGCCTTGGGAGCCATGTTGATCCAATCCAACTCGCGTTGGAGAGTTTTTTGGCGTTGCGATTCGGCTTTTTCTTCATTGGCTAGGCGTTGTTGTTTTTGCTCAAGCCACGATGAATAATTGCCTTTCCACGGAATGCCTTGACCTCGATCAAGCTCCAAAATCCAGCCAGCCACATTATTTAAAAAGTGGCGATCGTGAGTGACCGCGATGACCGTGCCAGGATATTCTTGCAAGTGCTTTTCAAGCCAAGCCACCGATTCAGCATCAAGGTGGTTAGTTGGTTCGTCGAGCAGCAAAATGCTTGGCTCTTCGAGCAACAGCCGACAGAGCGCCACGCGGCGGCGTTCACCACCAGAAAGCACCTCAACTGGTGTATCGGATGGGGGACAGCGTAGCGCATCCATGGCGAAATCGAGGCGGCTATCCAAATCCCAGGCATTCATTTGGTCAAGCTTATCTTGCACCTCGCCTTGACGTTGGATCAGCGCATCCATCTCGTCGTCGCTCATAGATTCGCCGAATTTGGCGTTGATTTCATCGTATTCGCGCAAGGCATCGACGACGGGCTTGACCGCTTCTTCAACAATTTGGCGCACCGTTTTGCTGGCATCAAGTTGGGGTTCTTGCTCAAGATAGCCGATGCTATAGCCTGGAGCTAAAACCGTTTCGCCTTGAAACTCTTGATCAACGCCCGCCAAAATGCGCAACAGGCTGGATTTACCCGAGCCATTCGTACCCAGTACGCCAATTTTTGCCCCATAAAAATAGGATAACGAAATATCCTTCAAAACTTGCTTATTCGGCGGATGAATTTTGCTCACCCGAATCATCGAGTAGATAACTTTGTTATCCACAAACACCTCACATCTAGGCCAGAGTTCATTCGGCCTTATTGTACTTGAATTTGATAGAACATAGAGCAAAGAACATAGAGCATCGGATCGGTTGTCGAGGACGAGAGATCAAGTTTTGATCCACGAAGAGCACGAAGAACGCAACCGCGAAGCATTTTTAGCCACGAATTGCACAAATTTCACGAACGTTTTCATCCCTCATTCCTCATCCTTCATCCTTGTCTTATGGTATGCTTACCCCATTTGCCAATGCACCAGAGGGATGTTGTATGCTACGAGTGTCGGATGCTCTGCGGCTATTATTACAAAACCAAACAGTGGTAGGCAACGATTGGCTACCGCCCACCAAAATTCGCTCGCTCTACTTAAATGATCCTGCCGCGATTTGGCTGGAGCATCATGGCGCGGCGCATGGTTTTGCCCCTGAAACGCTCAGTTATGCTTTTATCGATTTTCTGGCGGAAAAAGGCCAGCAATTCGAGCTGGCTTGGCTGCAACGTGTCGCGCCCAATGCCGTTCAGGTTTGTATCGAACCCTATGAAGGCCGCGAAGCTCAGCGTGTCGCCCAAACTCTCGATCTAATTGAGGCCGGAACGCCTGTGATTGCCCAACCAGCCTTGTGGTGGCCGACTGAGCGAATTTTTGGCACCCCCGATTTGATTGTACTTAGCTCGTGGTTTCGCCAACAATACCCTGAACAGGCACATTTGGTCGACGAAACTGAACATTATTTGGTGCTTGATTTGAAGTTTTCAAGCAATCTTGAGAAGCGCGAAAAAGCTGCTGATTTGAGTTGCTACAGCGCTCAAACTCGTATGTATAGTTATATGCTAGGTCAGATTCAGGGCATTATGCCGCGGCATGCCTTCCTAATTACCCGTGATCGCTTGCATAATCCAATCTCGATTCCAATCGAAGTTCAGCTTGATCAGCCGCTTGATGCTGATATTCGCCAAAACTGCGAGCGCTATTTCGAGATTGTGCGCGATGGCGGCCAATATGTGCCCTGGAACGACCCGATTGTGCAGTTGAACCCGAATGTTAACGATGAACGCTGGGGCAAAGCCCGCACCCAAATTCGCCAACGCCAACCAGGTGGCGAGATGTTGCGGCTCTGGAATATTGGCGCGGCGGCCCAACAAAAATTGGTCAAAGCTGGGATTACCAGTTTGGCCAGCCTCATGAACGCCGCCAGCCAAAGCTTGCCCAAGGGCGTGATGAAATATCCCGACCCGATGAAAGCGATTATGCAAGCCAACCATACAGGCCTTGCCCAGCGTGCCCAAGGGATTGCACCAGCCGCCAAACCCTACGAATTTTTTGTTGATTTTGAGTTTTTTAGCAATTTGAATGTGAATTTTGAGCAGCAATGGCCCACGCTCCAAGGTACGCCCATGATTTTTATGATTGGGATTGGTTGGTTGGAAAATGGTCAGTGGCACTACCACGAGTGTATTGCTGAGCGCGAAGATCATGCTGCCGAGCAAGCAATCTTGGCTGAATTCATCGCCGTGTTACAAGCCCAAACCAATCAGCAGCTTGATCAAGCGGTACTCTATCATTGGCATAACGCCGAGCCAGTTGAATGTCGCCATGCTGCGGCCCGTCATCAATTGCCCAGCGATCATCTGTTGCTCAATTTGCCATGGTTCGATTTGAAAAATGTGTTGGTGGATAATGCTTGCGCTGTGCCAGGCGCGTGGGATTATTCACTCAAAAGCATTGCCAAAGCTTTGGCCGCACTTGATCCCCAATATGATCCGGCTTGGCCCAGCGATTTAGCCGACGGCTCTCAAGCCCAATTAGTTGGTTGGTATGCCTATCGCCAGTCCAATCCACGCGCCAGCGCCGAAATGCAATTGCTCAGCCGTTATTTAGAGGCCGATTGCCGTGCGACCTGGAAAATTTTGGCATGGCTGCGAGCTGATGATTAATAATGTTAATAGATAGGCCATAGTTTGCTGATTTCATTGATTCAACGGCTGTGCTAGATTGAGCAGCAGTTGTTGTGGAAAGGAATCGCTGGCTATGCAAAAATTACTCCCGCCAAGGCTCTTTTTGTTGACGATTGGCCTCATGCTGGGATTACGCTGGCTTTGGCCAATTGGGCTTTTAGTGCCAACGCCGTTTAATTGGCTTGGTTTGTTGATTGGGGTTGCTGGTTTGGCTGTCGCGATCAGCAGCGCCCGCCATTTTCGCCAAATTGGTACAAATATTATAACCTTTGGTCAGCCTGATCGTTTGGTAATTTCAGGTTGGTTTTGTTGGAGTCGCAACCCCATGTATTTGGGTTTTAGCCTCAGTTTATTGGGCATTGCCCTGTTGCTTGGCGCGGCGATCTCGAATTTGGTGCTGGTTGTGGCATTCGTCATTATTGTTGATCGTTGGTATATTGCCTTTGAAGAGCGGGCGATGCTAGCGAATTTTGGCGAGCAGTATACCGCCTATCAAGCCCAAACCCGCCGCTGGATTTAGCAAATCAGGGCTGCCCGCCGCTGGGCAGCCCTGATTGATTATTCAGCTTGTAATACCAAATGCTTCCACGGAGCCAATGCTACCTCGCGAATTTTGCCCTCGGCCACGCTATATAGCTCGCCAGTTTGCACATCGCGATAGTGGGCGACGCTGGGTAATTGGGCATGCAACGGCAAATCAAGCGTCCATGGCGTTTCATTATTGTTCAGCACTATCACAAATTGGCTTTGCGTATCCCAACGGGCACAAGCAAAAATATTCATATCGTTGTCGGCAAACAGCGTTGCATAATGGCCAGTCCGTAAGGCATTATGCTCATGACGAAATTTAACCCAGCGTTTGGTCCAAGTTTGGAGATCGGTCTGCCAGGTTTGCGGTTGATCCCACGGGAAACAGCGCCGACAATCGGGATCTTTGCCGCCATGCAAGCCAATTTCATCGCCATAATAGATACATGGCGCACCAGGAAAGATTAATTTGAACAAAACCGCCAATTTCATGCGCTCTAAAGCCCATTTGCCAGCTTCTTCGGCAACGCTTAAAAAGCGTGCAGTATCGTGCGAACCAAGCAAATTAAATTGGACATAGGTCACTTGCGGCTGATAACGCACAATCAAATGGTCGATTCCAGCGGCAAAATCGGCAGCTCGCATCCGATAGCTAGCAAAGAAATCGGTACATAAATCACGAAACAAATAATTCATCACGGCATCAAATTGATCGCCTTGCAGCCAAGCTGAGCCGTCAGTCCAAATTTCGCCCACAATATAGGCTTCAGGATTAATATCTTTGACAATTGTACGAAACTCACGCCAAAAATTATGATCATCAATTTCATTTGGCACATCCAAGCGCCAACCATCAATGCCTAATTCAATCCAATAGCGAGCTACATCAAGCAAATATTTGCGCACCGCCGGATTATCGGTATTGAATTTGGGCAACTCGCGAAAATCCCACCAAGTACGATAATTGGCTGAATAGCGTGATTCGTAGGGATGAATTGGAAAGCGTGAGATATGAAACCAATTAGTGTAGGGTGAGTGCACACCGTTTTCAATTACATCGTGAAAAGCAAAAAAGCCGCGGCCACAATGATTAAACACTGCATCGAGAATAACTTTAATTCCACGGCGATGCGCTTCATTCAATAAGGTTTTAAAGGTTTCTAGCGTACCAAAATGGGGATCGATTTTGAAATAATCGAAGGTATTGTATTTATGTGAGGTTGTGGCTTGAAAAATTGGGTTGAGATACAGCGCATTAATGCCCAAATCAACTAAATAATCAAGCTTATCGATAATTCCTTGCAAATCGCCGCCCATATAATTATACAAGGTTGGGCTTGTACCCCAAGGCTGCGCATTCGCCGGATCATTGGTTCGATCACCATTGGCAAAGCGCTCAGGGAAAATCTGATAAAAGACGGCATGTTTGACCCATTCGGGCGTTTGCCAATCGCTGGTTGTCATAGCTACTCCTGTTGATCGTGGCTTCGCAGCGTATGGTACCACAAGCAACTCGTGCCAAGCCAAAATCGGCATGGAAGTATGCTCCATGCCGATCACAATAAACGCACTTAAATTGATTTAGCTGTTACGGCGGGCGACCAAGCGCAATTTGAAGCTACTGTCGGGGGCTGGGGTTGGGGCAAAAACTTTCTTCAACTTGTAATCAATTGGATCAGCTTCGAACTTGGCATAGTGCAACAGGGCAGCAGTGGTCAGCATAATTTGGACTTCGGCTAGGCCAGCACCCAAGCAGGTGTGTGAGCCAGTGCTAAATGGCGCGAATGCCCCAGGAATGCGGTGCTCGTTACGCGGAGCCAAATAGCGATCAATATCGAATTTTTCTGGCTCGGGGTGGAGTTCGGGCAAGAAATGGCCGACCGTAGTTGCTACCAAGGTGCGTATACCTGCATCAACCCGATAGCCACCAAACTCAAATGGAGCTTTGACGGTGCGCGGCACAGCTGGCGCAATTGGATACATGCGGAAATTTTCAAGCACCACGCGATGCAACACTTCCATTTTGCGCAAATCGGCTGGATCAGGCACGCCATTGGCAAACAACGCATCGGCTTCGGCTTCAACTTGTTCGTATAGCTCGGGCTTGGTGGTCAGCACATACAACAAGAATGCCATCGTATTGGCGACCGTATCCAAGCCTGCGATATATGGCCCCAAGGCGGTCATGACCAAATCGCCTTCAGGCATTAAGCTAGGATCATTGGTAGCGGCAATAATATCGTCGATCAGGCTTGGTGGGCGGTTGGTATCGCGTGCACCGTTACGATGCGCTTTCAGTACCTGCTTGCTCAATTCCAAGCTACGGTCGCGGGCACGCCGATATTCAGGCAGCATGCGCAAAATGCCTGGGCGTTGGCGCGTGATGTGGGTCATGAGCGCAATCCGCACGAATGTCCGCACATCATCGATATAATCACCTGGGCCTTGGCCTGCAATCAACATCCCCAATTCATCGGTAATCAAGCGTTGGAGTTGGGTGACTGTGCTTTTTGATGTACCAACCTGCCATTGATCCAAAAAGCCATGAACAACCTTGAGTACTTCGGGAAATTGCGTTTCAATCGTTTGGCGGCTATAACCGCGTTTTTGCAAGGCCCGCAAGCGCGAATGCTGTTCGCCATCGACGCTAATCAGCGATTTCGAAGCACCCATTTCAGCATCCATTGAGTGCCAGGTTTCCCACGAGCTAAAATGCTTGGTACCTTCGCGGGCTAAAAAGAGACATGCCTCAGGCCCAGCCAAAATTGTAAATTTATTGTTGAGGGCTTTGACGCGAAAAATCGGGCCAAATTTTTGATATTGCTTAACGAAAAAATCAATTGGATCGCTGAGCATTGCCTGCAAACTGCCCACCAAAAACGAGCCATCGGCAACCGGGGGCAATGGCGCATCGGTTGGGCCACTCTTCCAGAGCATCTGTTGAACAGTCATAACACCTCCGCAAATCCTTAAAAATAATTGACACCGCTCCTATCACTATAACACGAACCAAAGAGCCTTGACTAGGGTAAACTGCCCAAACTTAGGTCTAGGTTATTTGCATGAAGATAATATCCCCTCACCCCCTAACCCCCTCTCCCGCCCAGCAGGCGAGGGGGAACCACCGTATCATGACGATTGGAATGCCCCTCTCCCGCCGCAGTGGGCGAGGGGTCGGGGGTGAGGGCACGCTAAACCTACCCTTGATCCCGCTCCCCTTCGTGCTCTTCGCGCTCTTCGTGGTTTCAGTGATCTACCTTCACAATCCCGCCAAATTGGTGTGGAGATCCGACTTAGGGCGGTAGTGAGTTGGGGTAAAATCAACGATACTAACAAGGTCATAAACAGCAAATCTGAGCTACTTGGGGTGAATTATGGGCTTTATTATGGATGGGCTTGATGCCGAGGCCTATGACCGGACGTATACCGATGGTCAGTTATTGCGCCGCATCATGCACTATTTCTCGCCGCAACGCCGTGCCATGGCGATTGCTGCGGGAGCAATTTTTTTGAATGCAGTGCTGGATACAGCCTTACCAATTTTTGTTTCAATTAGCATCGATCAGCTACAGATTGATCGGAGCCTAAGTACATTTATCTACTTGGCGGTTGGTTTGAGCTTGATTGCCACGCTAGCTTGGGTTTTTAATGCAGTTCGCCAGCAGCTCTCTAGCCGCGCCGTGGGCGATGTGGTGCTAGCCTTGCGCGAAGATGCCTGCGATGCAGTGCTTGAGCGTGATATGTCGTTCTACGATACCTTTCAATCGGGCAAGGTCGTCAGTCGAGTCAACTCCGATACCCAAGCCTTTTCGCAGGTCATGACCCTGACCCTCGATCTATTGAGCCGCTTGTTGCTGGTCAGTTTGTTGATTGGCTACCTGTTTACGATTGATGTCAAGCTGACCTTTACCTTGCTGGGCTTTGCCCCGATTATCTTTTTATTTGCTTTGGCCTTCCGCAAAATCGCCCGCCGCACAATCACCCAATCGCGTCGGATGACTGCGACGGTGAGCAGCCACATTCAAGAAACCGTCAGCGGAATTGGTGTGGCCAAAACCTTTCGCCAAGAGCCAGTGATTTACAGCGAATTTCATGAAGTTAATGAAAAATCGCGCAGCGTTAATCAAAAAACCCGCTTTGTATTTAGCAGCATCTTTCCATTGATGAACGGTTTGGCGGGGATTGGCACGGCTTTGCTGGTGTATTGGGGCGCAGTTTCGGTCAATACTGAAAGTTTAAGCATTGGCGATTGGTTCTTGTTTGTCCAAGGCTTGACCATGTTTTGGTTCCCATTGACCAGTATTGCCTCATTCTGGAGCCAATTTCAACTGGGTTTAGCCGCAGGCGAACGGGTTTTTGCCCTAATTGATGCGGAATCGAATGTGGTGCAAAATAATAATCGCAAACTCATGCCTGTGCATGGCCGGATCAACTTCAAGCAGGTTAATTTCAGCTATACCCCCGATGAACCAGTGTTAGGCAATTTCTCACTAGAAATTCAGCCAGGCGAAACGATTGCGTTGGTTGGGCATACAGGCTCAGGTAAATCGAGCATTGCCAAACTAATTGCCCGTTTCTACGAGTTTCAACATGGCACGATTGAAATCGATGGTGTGGATATTCGTGAGCTTGATCTTGGTGATTATCGTAGCCAACTCGGGATTGTGACCCAAACGCCATTCTTGTTTGATGGCAATGTGCGTGAGAACATTCGCTATGGCAAGCCCGATGCCTCTGATGAAGAAGTCCAAACCGTAGCACGCTTGGTTGGCGGCGGCGATTGGTTGGGCAGCTTGCCGAATGGCCTTGATACCGATGTTGGTGAGCGTGGCGGCAATCTCTCGCTTGGCCAACGCCAATTGGTGGCCTTAGCTCGCGTGTTATTGCAAAATCCAGCGATTGTAATTTTGGATGAGGCGACCGCCAGCATCGATCCGCTAACCGAAGCCTTGATTCAAGAAGGGCTTGATGTGATTTTGAAAGATCGCACAGCAATTGTGATTGCCCACCGACTCTCGACCGTGCGCCATGCCGACCGAATTATCGTGCTGCGCAAGGGCGAAATCATCGAAACTGGCAGCCACGAAGGCCTGCTCGATCAAGCTGGCCATTATGCCGAACTATATAACACCTATTTCCGCCACCAAAGCCTTGAATATATTGAGTCAGGTGCGAAGGATGAATTATGAAGGTTAGAGCATAGATGTAATGGATTATACGGTTAACAACCAGTTCCACCGTGCCCTCACCCCCAGCCCCTCGCCCACTGCGGCGGGCGAGGGGAGCACTCCCGGTTCCCCCTCGCCTCGCGTGCGGGAGAGGGGGCGAGGGGGTGAGGGAAAACGATCATTGCTAACCCAATAAACCATTACACATAGAGCAAAGAACATAGAACATAGGGTTAAGTCAGAGGTCAAAAAATCAAAAGGCAAATCAGAATTAGAACTTAACGCAGAGGCACAGAGAAGATATGGTTATGAATTGATGGCTTTGGGCTAGCACGATCATAATCCTAAACATCTGTGTCAATCTGTGGCGAAAAATAATCATTCGTGTAATGCGTGCAATTCGTGGCTAAAAAATCTTCGTAGATCAAAGGAACGCCGATCGCTGAGTTTCTAGCGATCGGCGTTGCTGATTAAAATGTAATGTTGGTGGTTGAATAGACTTTGGCAAAATTGCGCAGCACGCTATTATGGTGGGCAATAATTTGGGCTGCTTTGAGCGTTTCGCCATCGAAGGTGCTATGGGCATCGGCGGCGAGGCTCACGCGAAACCCGCGCGACCAGGCTGCCCGACAGGTGGTATCAATGCACAATTCAGTTTGAAAGCCCGCTAAAACTAGCTGTTTGATCTCGCGCTGGCGTAGCATTTCGGCCAAATCGGTGTGTAAAAAGGCGTTGGGCGTTTCTTTTTGCACAACCAAATCGCCTGCTTGGAGCTTGCAAACCTCGTGCAGTTGCCAACCAGCGCTGCCTGGGGCATCAGGATCATCGGGGCCGCCATTATGTTGCACATACACCACTGCTGCATTGTTGGCTCGTGCAGCACTAATTAATCTAGCAATTGCTTCCAACACACGTTCACCAGCATAGACCGTTGCCTCGGGTGCGAACATATTGACTTGAACATCCAGCAACACTAAGGCAGTTTGTGTCATTACCAATCCTCGCGTACATCAGCGGCACAACGGAAGCCTACCTCAAAATCAGCATCGTTGGCAGCAGCTATGTTGCGATTCGCTCCGCGTAATGCATCCGGCGAACACGACCACGACCCACCACGGGTGACGCGCAAGCCAGCATTCTTAGGGAAATCGCGGCCATCACTTGGGTCATAAGGATAGCGCTTATAGGCCGTATCTGTCCACTCCCAAATATTGCCAGCCATTTCTGCTGCGCCACACGGACTATCGCCTTGTGGTGAATAAGCGCCAATTGGCACGGTTCCGCCTGCCCCGCCTTCACGCGCATTGGCGCGATGCTCATCCCATTGATCGCCCCAAGGATAAACCCGCTTATGCCCAGTTGTGGCATCCCAAGTTGCCGCTTTTTCCCATTCAGCTTCGGTTGGCAGCCGCTTGCCCGCCCAACGTGCATAAGCTCGCGCTTCGTCGTGAGTTATTTCGACGACTGGATGATCTTCGATGATATGTGGCGGCAATGGGCCACCCCAATAACGTGGCGCAGTTGTGCCAGTTTCCTGCACAAAACGGGCATAATCGGCGCATGTCACCGGAAAACGGTCGATCAAAAAGGTTTTGAGGTCAAGCCGATGCACCGGAACTTCATCGGGATCATTGCCTTCGCTGCCCATGGGCATTGGTCCAGCCATAACCCGTACCATTTCACGTCGATCGCCTTCCCAGATAATGCCATGCGGCAAGCGTTCAGCACGGAGTTCGCTTGGTACATGCAATGGGCGGCTGGGCTGCCCCGCATTGATGGTCGAGCGCGGTTGAGTGCCGATGCGTGGTTGACTAATTGCCACAGGCGTAGCCACCGCTTGAGCCGCAGCTTGCAGGGTTCGGGCGGTTGCCGCTTGAGCAATCACGGCAGGTTGGCTGATGCTGACCGCTTGATCTTGCTCAAGCACCCGTTCGAAGACCATATGCAAGGCCGCAGCGCTCGGCGGGCGATGCTCAGGCTCAATCGCCATGGCTCGATCGATTGCCCGCGCCAACAAGACTGGAATATCGGGGCGAGCTTGTTCGACAGTTTGCATCGAAATGCCCCGCAAGCGGTTGGGTGCTTCGGGCGGCATCTTACCAACTAATAAATGATAGAGCGTTGCACCCAAGGCATACAAATCTGAACGTGGGTCAGTACCTTGACCCAGATATTGCTCAATTGGCGAGTAGCCACCTGAATAGGCTTGGGCAGCGCGAGTTGTGGCCGAGCCATCGCGATATTCTTTGGCAATCCCCAAGTCAATTACCATCAAGTCGCCGTGTGGAGTCAAACGTAAATTTGCAGGTTTAATGTCGCGGTGAATAATTGGTGGCTCTTGGGTGTGCAAATAGGTCAGCACATCACAGACGATTTGACCCCATTCAGCCACCTTGCGCCACGAAACCATCTCTTTGGCTTCATCCATCATCTTTTCTAAATCTTTGCCAGGTGCATATTCCATCACCAAAAACTGAGCCCCGCTGGGATCAGTAAAATAATCGGTGACTTTGGTCATGCTGGGGTGACGCAAACGCGCCAACAATTGGGCTTCGGCCAAAAACTGCGCATGAGCCGATTGATCAAATTCATTATTTTCTTTGATAGCGCAGGGCGTTTTGAGCCGCAAATCGATTGCGCCATAAACCCGACTAAAACCACCAGCTCCAATAAAGGTCATAATTTTATAACGCTCTTGGAGAATCACCCCACGCCGCAGCGTGCCGCTTGCTTCGCGTGGAAGGTTGATAGCAAGTGGTGTTGGCGCAACCGTTCCACAATGCGAACAGAATCGTGCACCTGGTGCTAGCGACATTTGACAATTTGTACACGCTAATGCGTTCATAACAGTACTCATCTATGGTTAAAAGCTTGGGTTCGTTCGATTATAGCATTATGCTCTCAAGCAAAGAGTGTACCAAGGTCAAGCTTTATTGCCACCTGAATGGGGGATAATGCCTAACCTGATCAATTGCCGATCAGCCTAGATATTCAGCTATAAGTACTATGCCCAAGCCAATCAATAACAGACTACAGCCGCGCATAACCCAACGATAGGCCGCGCCTTGCAAAAAGCGCCGCGAACGAGCGACGATCTCGCACAGGAAAATTTTGCTGCCAATCAACAAAAGATAAAAGACCAGCAAAAAACTGACAGTCGCCAACCAACTATGCTGACGTTGAATGCTAATTAGCAATGGCCCGCCTACTGGCAGCCAAAATAACCATGGATGCGGATTAAGCCAGTTGGTAATTAAAGCCCGCCATAAGCTAGCCCATGGTGCGCCACTTGCCTCAGCTGGTGGTTTGGCTCGCCAGGCATCGATCCCCATCCAAATCAGAAATAGCCCACCTGCCAAACCTAACCAACGATTGATACTGGCTGGCAAGGCATTGGCCACAAACAGCGCGATCAAGATAATTGGTGCATCGGTCAATAATGGGGCACAGGCCACCAAATAGCCTGCACGGCGGCCATGCTCCAAGGTTTCGCGAATCACCAAGCCCAACATTGGCCCAGGCAAGAGGCCAGCAGCCAGCCCCAAGCCCAACGCCTGTAGCAGATATTCAATCACAGCCGATTCCTTGAATTAATGCTGATCGTCGGCCCAACGCAAACGAGCAGCCAAACCAGTTGGGGCATCATCATGATAATGGCGAATTGTCGCCACAATTGTGGTCGAACACCCAGCCTCAGCGGCTAAATCAGCACCCAGCGGCCCATGATGGGCATAACGATAGATTGAACGACACCACCAACGTGGCTGTTGCGCGGCCCAAACATAGAATCGCGGCGCGAGCTGCTTCCATACCACCGCAATCCCATACCAAATCAACGATACGGGCCGACCTTGACGATCAACCTTACCAGTATCGTGATATAAAGCCAGACGTAGTAACTCACTATCCTGCTCACCAGCAGCGACCAAGGTGGCATACACATCAAGGCAATGGCGTTGATCATACAGCGGCATGCGTTCAAACAGTGGATACTCGTGGCTGGTCAAAAGTTGTTGAACTAAGGCACGCTCGGCAGGAGTTACCGTGGCCCGTAAAGCCGCCCAGAGTTGGCCTAAGCGCATCAGCGCACTCATGAAAACTCCTAGGCCTCAGCATGATCATGGTTATGTCCAACGGCATGGCAACAACCAGCAAATGGCAAAACGATCCGTTGAAATAATTGGTAGATCGGAGCAATCATGGCATCTAAAATCCGTGGGTCAAGATCAAGCTGACCAAGATTAAGCCGATTGATCATCCATGGCAAGAGAATTAAGATCATCAAAATAATATTGGCTGGCCGCCGTAAACGCTCCATCGGTGTAGCCCAACCTTGCGGCAACAAGCCAGCAAAGGTATTAAAGCCATCAAGTGGTGGCAAGGGCAGCATATTAAAGGCCGCCAAGCCAATATTAGTTATAATCACATAATAGAGAAAGGTATAGAGTTGCTCCGAGAGCCACATCCCGCCATTAATATAGAGCGGGATGGCAAAGATTGAGGCTAATAATAAGTTGCTGGTTGGGCCTGCTAACGACGAAAGTGCAAAGCCTCGCCGCCCCCAGCGAATCCGAAAGACGTTAATTGGCACAGGCCGACCCCAGGCCATTGGAGCATAACCCAGCATTACGAAAAACATCATAAACGCACCCAGTGGATCGAAATGCACCACCGGATTGAGCGAAACCCGCCCTTCTTGGGCGGCAGTTGGGTCGCCTAAACGCAAGGCCACAAAGGCATGCGAAAATTCATGGATGGTTACACCTAAAACAATCGCCACCAAGCGCATGACAAATGTATTTAAATCAATCTGCATACAAGGCTCTCCCCACGAGCAACAGCATTATCAGGCTGTATCCTACCACGAATTAGCCCTGATAATGCTGCTGGTCTAAGTTGAAAGATAAGGTTTATCTATATCTTACAAAGCCTATAACTCCAGAGGCTTCTTTGATTGGTTTGTCATCCATAGATCGTCCTTTAGGGGTGCAGGGGGATGAAAATACCCTGCGTTTCCCTCCGGCGGAGGGACGGAAGGGAGGCAAACTGGGTATCTGCTGGAATCGAGAACGTGCAAACTCTAAACTGATACAATTGGGCTCAGATCTATTTGAAATAAAGGAAATTGCAATGCCAATTCGCGGATGTTTAATTGATCTTGATGGCACGATTTATAGCGCTGGCACACTTATCGAGGGGGCGGTGGCGGCGATCGAACAATTACGGGCAGCTGGCTATCAATTGTTATTTTTAACCAATACCGATTCACAATTGCCCGAAACCTTAGCTGCCAAACTCCAAGCCCGCCAAATCCCGATCCAAGCCCATGAAATTATGAACCCGCTCCAAGCGATTGCCACCTATCTGGCCGATACTGACCCCAATTTATATATTCTGGCTCCGCAAATCGTCAAAACATGGCTCGAACAGCAGTATCCGCCTAAGCCTGAAGAGCCAGTGAGCCATGTGGTGTTGGGGCATTGTGGCGATGTCGATGGCTATGCAAGCCTTAACCTAGCCTTTCGACATCTTTTGCAGGGAGCTGAATTTCTAGTGAGCCAGCCTGGCCGCAATTATTTAAGCAACACTGGTTTGAACCTTGATACTGGGGCGTTTGCGGCCTTGCTGGAATATGCCAGCCAAATTCAGCCAACGATTTTGGGCAAGCCTACCAAAACCTTTTTTGAACAGGCCATGCAAGCTTTGAATCTTTCAGCAGATGAAGTTGTCGTGGTCGGTGATGATTTGACGACCGATATTGTGGGGGCGGCAAACAGTGGGATGGCGAGTGTCTGGTTGCGCACAGGCAAGGGCCAGGATCAAACATTAACCCCCAGCATGGCGCAACCAACCTGGATTTTAGAGAGTATTGCCGAGTTACCAGCGCTTTTGGCAGAAGTTAATAATTGAACTACGTGGGCGTTCCCTCACCCCCGACCCCTCTCCCACTGCGGCGGGCGAGGGGCGTTATGATCGGATGGTTCCCCCGCGCCTCGCTGTGCGGAAGAGGGGGTCAGGTGGTGAGGGCATGGCCCTAAGCTTCAGCGTCAACCACTGCCACCGTGCAGCGTGAAACACAGATCAAGCGATCTTGCTCATCGCTAATTCGTACTTCCCAAACTTGGGTGCGCCGCCCACGATGCAGTGGTGTGGCCACTCCGGTTACCACGCCGTTACGGACTGAGCGCAGATGGTTGGCGTTGATTTCGACCCCGACAACCAATTGATTGTTGTGCATCACATTGGCCCAGCCAGCCACCGAGGCCAGCGATTCGGCCAAAACCACCGATGCGCCGCCGTGCAGCAAGCCAAATGGTTGATGCACTTTGCGCTCAACTGGCATCGTGGCTACCACCCGATCCAAACTGACTTCGGTAAAGCTAATTCCAAGCGTATCAGCGAGTGTGCCCCGTTGAAACTCGTTCATTGCGCTTACATCAGGCAAATCGTTCATACACCCTCCTTGGTGCTGATTGCTCGTAAAGCAACATAGAAACTTGAACCTTGGTTCGGCACACTGGTTGCCCAAACCCTGCCACCCATCGCGGTCACGAGGCCTTTGACGATTGCTAAGCCCAAGCCAGTGCCACCAGTATCTCGAGTGCGAGCTTTATCGGTGCGATAAAAACGCTCGAAAATTGTGGCAGCCTCGGTTGGGTCGAAGCCAGCGCCAGTGTCGTGAACGCCCAAAATAACTTCACCAGCACTTTGGCGAGCAGTCACGCGAATTTTACCACCTTGTGGGGTGTAACGAACGGCATTTTGTAAAAGATTAACCAGCACTTGTTGTAAACGTGATGGATCAGCATGGACCAAATCGATCTGTTCGGCGCTATCGTTGGCTAGCTCTAATTGTTTTTCGCGTGCCGCCAATTGCATGCGATTGACCGCGCGATTGACGACATCTTGGGGTTCTAGTTCGACTGGGTTGAGGCTCAACTGGCCTGCATCGGCCAAGGAAAGGGTGCGTAAATCTTCAATCAGATGATTCAGCTGTTGCACTTCCTCGCCCAATGAGCTAATCACCTCAGGCGTGGGCTTGCTTACGCCATCTTCGATACTTTCAAGCTCAATTTGCAGTACGCTCAGGGGGGTACGCAATTCGTGGGCAATATCGGCGACCATTTGGCGGCGGACTTGCTCCGAGCGATGCAGTTCGCTGCTCATGGTGTTGAAAGCTTGGCTTAATTCAGCAATTTCATCGTTGCCTGAATCGTCAACTTGCACTGAACGCTCGCCCTGAGCTAATTGATGCACAGCGGCGGTTAGGCTACGCAATGGCGCAGCCAAGGTTCGCGCAAGGCCGATGCCAATTGCCAATGCTAAGAGGGCGGTAATTCCTCCGGCCAACCAAATATTGCGCCGCACCATGCTCAAAAAATAATCTTCATCTGCGCCAAATTGGCCTTGATTGGGCCGCACAATCACTGTGCCAATGACTGTGCCATCTTCAGCACTAATTGGTTCGCCGCGCTCGATATCGCGTTGGGTAATTGTGTTGGTTGGTTTATTGATTTGGCCGCGCCCACGGCTATCAAAGACGATTTCGCCAGTTATATCAACCACCACCACATGGCGAAATTGCGGCGGCATGAACGATCGTGGCCCAAGCTGCATACAACGCTGGCCGTTAAAATCCCAACTGCCAATAATTTCATAGCAAGTGGCCAAGGTTGGGGCAAACTCTTGGGCTGCTTGTTTGGCCTGTTTGGCCGCAAGATCGCTAAAATAGCGATTGACGGTGAAATTTGCCACCGCCGTAATCAGCAAAATTGCAACGAGGGCAACTGCGATGTGGGTTAATAATAATTTTCGTTGCAGTTTCATACTTTATTCCGCAAATTTGTAGCCAACGCCAAAGACCGTCAAAATATAGCGTGGAACGCTGGGATTTGGCTCGATCTTGCGACGGACATTTTTGATATGGGCATCGACGGTGCGGTCGTAGGCCTCGCCTTCTTCACCTTGGACAGCATCAAGCAATTGGCTACGGGTCAAGGGGCGGCCTGCTGAGCGCACTAAAGTTACCAATAAATCAAATTCGGTCGGAGTTAGGCTGGTGATCGGATTTTGCTCAATCACGACGGTGCGACGTTGCAGGTCGATCTCAATCCCACTTTTGCGGACAATCATGGGTGGTTCTAGCTCGCCATTGACCCGGCGTAATACAGCTTTAATGCGGGCAACGACTTGGCGCGGCGAAAATGGTTTGGTAATATAATCGTCAGCGCCCAATTCCAAGCCCGCCAATGAATCAACTTCCTCAACTCGGGCAGTTAACATAATAATTGGAACGCTTGATTCGGAGCGTAAGGTACGACAAACCGTAAAGCCATCAACCATCGGCAACATCAAATCGAGCAAAATCAAATCGGGCTGTTCGCGCCGCGCCATATCAAGGCCTGCTTGGCCATCGCTGGCGGTGATGGTGCTATAGCCTACGCCCTCTAAATAATTTTGTAAACCAATCGCAATTTTGCGCTCGTCTTCAACAATTAAAATTTTTGCACTCATACAAGCCTCCACTGGGTGATGGTTGTATTGTAGCCTGAACCCGTGAAGAATCTGCGAAGATCGCTTATTTGCGCGAAAAAACCAGCCGTTTACGTTGCTTGTTGCTCAAAACGTTGTAGATAAATACCCCAAAATCAAAATGCTCCTCGTCGAGGCTGGCATTTTCGTTGGGAACGAGCGGTGCGATCCAAGCTGGCGGGGTGTAACTCCAGCGCAACCGCTCATACACATGTTCATAGACAATCAGGGTGTTGGTTTCGCCGCGAATCACATCGGCGCTGGTGGCATCGCCAATTTGCAATTCACGCCGATTCAAACGCAAAAATAGCCCGCGGGGAGTACGATAAAACACCACTGCGCTGCCAGGCAACATACAAATTAAGCCATCGATGGCGCGTGGATTGGAAATTTTCAACGGTGCTAAGATCGCGTCATCGGGATCAAAAAAATAATGCGAATGATACCGAGCAAACTCTTGCAAAATCATAGGCTATCTCGTCCATGGCAGCTGGCACAATCAGCCTAGGTTGCTAGCGATCTCACACATTCGCTGCAACCTTTGAAGCCCTGATCAACCGATTAGCTGCGCTACTAAATCCTGTCGTAATTGTATAAGCAAATGGACTTTTACGGATACCGAATGCTTTTTGTGTTATATCCCAACATGGATTAGCAGCCATCCGAATTTTGGATGGCTGCTAATAACGCTATAATCAAGCTGTTAGGCGCAACGACGCTGCTAGCGGCGGGCCATTGGTAAGTATGAGCGGAAGCCTGAAGTCCAATCAATCGTTAGATCTGTGCCACGGACTAAGCCCAGCGGTTGATATTGGCTAATTTGCGGGAAGACTAAGCCTAAACGATTGTTGCGCAAGCGCCGAACCACAATTTCGCTCAAAATCGTGCGATAGTCGGTGGTGATCGCTAAATCAACGCCATAGTCAAGTTGGGCATTGGCGAGGCCTGGCCAGCGCCCGAAAATCCGCCCACCATTGACGTTGCCGCCTAAAACCATGGCCAAATTGCCGTGGCCATGGTCGGTGCCAGCGCTGCGATTGGCCTTCAAACGGCGGCCAAATTCGCTCATCACTACAATCGTTAACTTGCTATGATAATCAATCAAGTCGTTGTAGAAGGCATGCAGCGAACGGGTCAATAAATCAAGTTGGTTGCCCAAAATTGGCACTTGCGATTCATGAGTATCCCAGCCACCAAAATCAAGCGTTGCCACTTGCAAGCCAACATCGAGTTTGATCATCTGGGCAATCGCTTTGAGTGAATCCGACAAACCGCCAGCGGGATAGGTGGTAATTGGCACATACGGATTAGCGGGGTTACGCGCTTTGACCGCCGCGATTGAGCTAAGCAAACGGGTGGCTGGGCCATCGAGCAAACTACCAGTTTGGCCATAAATTTCGTTTAATGAGGCTTGTTGTTGTGCTCCATAGGTCGAATAGCCCTGCATTGCGTAGCGCTGCACATTCGAGATCGTCACAGCGTTTGGGCTGCCTAGCAACGAAGCGGGCAAAGCTGAGCCAGTTGACATGACTGGCACAACCCCGTCGGGGCGGGTGGCGGCCATGTGGCGAGTTAGCCAACCAGTGCTGGTCGATTTATTGTCGGGCGTGCCACGTTCCATAAAATCCATGGCATCGAAGTGGCTGCGCGTGCCGTTGGTCAAGCCGCTGGCGTGAATAAAAGCCAAATCTTGGCTATCGTACAATTCTTTGAAGGCAGCAGCTTTGGGATGCAACCAAAATGGCACATTACTCAACGAACCTAATTCAAAGCCTGCGCCTGTGCCACTGCCTGGAAAGGTGATTGTGCTACGGGCGGCTTGAAAATTGGCATCATCAAGCGGCGAGACAATCCCGATGCCATCGCAGCCGCCGCGTAAAAACACCACTACAAAAATATCGCGTTGAATATCGCCTGGCTCAGCAAAGGCCAAACCACCTAACCGACCACCAGCCATGGCTGCAATCGCACTACTACAGCCAACCACAAATTGACGACGTGTTAAATCCATTGCAGCCTCCTAACGGGTATAAAATTCAGGGAGCATGCCAATCATATGCACAAGGCTGCTCAAGCGTAATTTAACGTCATTGGCGGTTCCAGTTGGTGGTTGATCGAGGTTGCCGTTTTGGCCCATCAGTTTGAGCAATTTGGTTTTGACCAAGGCTGAAGGTTGATAGCCCAGCATACGCATAATCCAGAAATCGACAATCTGACGCACGGTGGTTACGCTGCCGGGCATTTGGCCTTGTAGATCGAAGGTTGCTGGCGGGAAATAGCTTTGCTGCAAGTGGAATAACAGGTTCCAGGTATTGAGCAGGGCGTTGCTGCTGCTCCAATAGCCGCTCTCGTCGGGGTGTCCAGTTGGGGTAGCCCAGTTGAACATGCGATAGCCCGCCAAGGTAACCCAGGTAAATAGCTCGGCGCTAGGTTTGACTTCGGCTCCAGTTGAGCGCAAATAGGCTGCAACAACTTCATTCGGTCGGCGAATCTTGCCGCCCCATGTGCTCAAAAATTCTGGAGCTAGCAAAATCGTGCGAATAGTTTTTTTGATCTGATCAGGGGCGGTGTAGTTAGCTGTCCAAGTTGCTACAGCTTTATCAATTAACGAGGCTGGCGGATTATCGCTGACCAAACGGCGGCAGAGTTTGGTACAAAGATTGCGAATTGTGGCCGGATGTTTGGCCACTAAATCCAACACGGCTTTGCCATGAGCTTGCGGGCCAGCATTGGCATTTAAAAAGTTGGCCAGCACAATCTTTTGAGCATTATCGTTCCATGTATCGAGATAATGGAACAAGCCAGTATTGGGAATGCCGCCTGTGCCATCAGCCACCGTCCAGCCCGTAAAGGCACGGGCCGCCTCGTAGACATCTTGATCGATATAGCCGATTGGGCGGCCTTGGGAATCGCGCGGCACTTCTTGCCAGTTGTCGTAGATATTATTGAGGTAGTTTTGGGAGCCGAAGGTGTGCAATTCAAACAATTCGCGAGCATAATTTTCGTTGGCAGGGCCGTCGCGGCTGGTAGCATTATCAAGGTAATACAACATAGCGGGACTGGTGGCAACCGCTTCGAGAAACGTGCGGAAGTTGCCATAACAATTAGTGCGAATCACGCTTTTGTCGTAGTGTGACCAAAGCGAGGAGATGCGGGTATCGCTATAGGCCCAAACATTAAAGTGATTATGCCAAAAATCGGTCATAATCTCGAACAATTGCCATTTGCTGTAGATTGCGCGAATCCAATTGGCGGCTACAACTTCGTCGATTGGGCGAATGCGCTCAGCGTTGGCTGGATGTACGCGCAATTCCCATAATTCGGGCTGGGTTTTGTTGAGGGTAACGAGGCCGCGCATTTCATCCATTGCTGGAAAGCCAGTGCCAGCGGCGTAGACGATGCGCAAAGTGGCGTTGGCGATGCGGGTGTTACAATCGGTGTCGTTGTTGAAATTAGGGTTAAGCTGCTCATCGACATAGGCAGTTAAACCCATAGTACGAACTCGGGCGAAATCGCCCGAACGTGCTCCGTAGGCCATACGCGAGAGCGCGATGACCTCGAATGGCGGAGTTGCCATGGCTTCAGTTGTCGAGGGTTGCAGCGACGCTGCCCCAACATCCTCATGAACGACTGCGCCTGTGGCCCCTAGCGCAGCGCCCAACAATAACTGGCGACGCGAAAGCGACATACAGACTCCTTAAAAGAGCTAAAAAAATTAACCTAGGCCAAATGATAGGCGTTAGTCTAACGACCTTTAACCAAGGTTTTATTAATAGGATGTTAATTAATTATGAGCAATTAATATTTGAATCAAGTGTGAGAAGCGTGTAGGATAATCACCATTGTGATGCGGTTAGCCCATGCACCCCTTTTTCTCGCCAGCAATTTGCTTGGGGCATCGGTTGCACCTTTGTGAGAGATTAAGGAGCCTGCAATGGAAGCAACATTTTGGATTAATTCTTGGCAACAAGGCGGTAGCGCAACCAGCTTTCATCGGCGCGATATTCACCCGTATGTTGAACATTTTGCCACGCCTGAATTTTTGCAGGGCAAACGGGTGCTTGTGCCCCTATGTGGTAAAACTAACGATCTGCGTTGGTTCAGCCAATATGCCGAGGCCGTGATTGGGGTGGAGTTGGTGACCACCGCGATTGAGCAATTTTTCGCTGAGCAAGAGCTTGATTATGTTCAGCCCGACCCAACCAGCTATGTTTCAGGCAATATTACGATTCTGAATCGCGATGTCTTGAGTTTAACCAGCGCTGATGTGGGCAACATCGATTTAGTTTATGATCGGGCGGCCTTGGTTGCCTTGCCCCACGAAATGCGCAACCACTATCGTGCGACGATCGATCAATTATTGCCGGTTGGCGGTCAGCAAATGATTATCACTTTAGAATATGCGCCGCTGATGGCGACCCCACCATTTAGCATCACGCCAACCGAGATAGAGTTTTACTATGGCGAGCGCTATTTTATTAGCCATTTTGCTGCGCCCAGCCAGCCTGAACATCGCATGGTCGCTAAATTCAATTTGCAATTTCTCAAAGAACATGGCTTTTTGATTACCCGCTATCAGAAGTAGAGAGCGGGGTTTAACGCAGAGGAGCAGAGTTGAGGCAAGGGGCTAGGATTCAGGGATCAGGGGTCAGACGTTAATGTAGTGAAATGAGGGATGTACGTAATGCGTGCATGGGTAGCTAAAACCTGAACTTCGTGATTGTCAAACTGATCCCTAATCCCTGACCCCTGATCCCGCTCCCCTTCGTGCTCTTCGTGTCCTTCGTGGTTACAAAAACTGATCCCTAATCCCCTCAGTTTCTTTGCGCCTCTGCGTTAAACTTGCCTTATGTTCTATATTCTTTGCTCTATGTTCTCCGACTACAACCTTGGGTCGATTGGCTCGCTCTCAAGCGCTAGCACCCCAAAAACGCATTCATGGACGCGGCGCAATGGCTCACGATTGACAAAACGATCAAGCGCCTCGAGGCCTAAGGCAAATTCGCGCAATGCCAACGAACGTTTGCTGCTTAGTCCGCGCTGGCGCAAACGCTCCAAGTTTTCGGGCAAATCGTATTCAGGGCCATAGATGATGCGTAGATATTCAGCGCCCCGACATTTAATTGCTGGTTGGACGATGCCACGCGAATTCTGGACCACCCATTGTTTGGGCTTGATGACGATGCCTTCGCCGCCTGCTGCCGTCAGTTTTTGCCACCATGCGATCGTTTGTTCAACGCTAGCTTGATCGTGTAAATCGACCACGCGATAGGGCGTTGCCAGCATCAAGCGCGGCTCAGCCTCGGCCAAAGCCGCCAAGGTTTGCATATGCCATTCATGATCGCGATCGTAAAACGGGCGTTGCTCACAAGCCAAGAGATGAAACGGTGCTAGTTTTAAATCATCCAAACTGCGCACAGGCCAGCAATAGTGTTGGTAGGCCTCAACATAGCCTTGCACCGCCTGCTGCCGCAATTGGGTATGGGCAATCAGGGCTTGTAACTCGACCGATTCGGGCATGCGCGTGACCGTCTGGCGTAAAGCGGCTTGGGCTGCGCTCATGCTAACGGTGGCAGCGGCTCCTACGGGCGCATATTGATTTTGTATCAAATCATGCGCTTTGGCCGACCACGGCAGCACTTCACAATCCAAGGCAAACCAGCCTGAATCGAAGCTTTCCCACCAATTAAGCTTGGTGATGGCTTGTTGCAGCCGTTGCAGAAAAGCCATTTCAAGCTCAGGATCGCTAAAGAAGCGTCGCCCAGTGCGGGTATAGCAAACGCCAATCTGCTCGCCAGCTACGCCAAAACGCTCACGAGCAACCTCGCTGTTGCGGCAGATAATCACAATTGCCCGCGAACCCATATGCTTGGCTTCGCACACAACTTCGTTGACCCCCGCCCGCCGATAATATTCCAAGGCTTCGACAGGATGCTCCAAGAAACTGCCAAGTTGGCTGGTTTCTGAGGGCGACATGGTTGGTGGTAAATAGATCAGCCATTGTGGCTCGATAGCAAAACGACTGATCACTTCCAAGGCGGCGCTGGTTTGTTCTTCGCGCAAATTGATTTGGTTGATTAAACTAGTGCTAATTTGCAGCTTGCCTTGAAAATCGCTCAAATCGAGCACTTGATCATGGGCTTGTTGGGCTGAAAGTTGGGTCGCATTCATTTCTAAAGGCCGTTTTGGGATGGCATATTGAGCAAAAGCTGGAACGCGCACAAACTCACGCTCGGGATAGCGCAGCGCAGTCAGTGCTCCGCCAAAGGCACAGCCAGTATCAATATCAACCGTGTTGTTAAGCCATTCGGGCTGGGGAATTGGTGTATGCCCATAAACCACCAAGCCCTCGCCGCGATATTCTTTGGCCCACGGATAGCGCACTGGCAAGCCAAATTCATCGGTTTCGCCCGTAGTTTCGCCATACAAGGCAAATTCACGCACGCGCTTCGACATGCGGCCTTGTAATTCTTGCTTCATGCCAGCGTGGGCTACCACCAATTTTCCGTCATCAAAAATGAGATGGCTAACCAAGCCTTCGATAAACTGGCGGACTGTTTGGCGAAAATCTTCATCAGTTTCAGCCAAAGCTTGCATGGTTTCGGCGAGGCCATGGGTTTGTTTGACCTTGCGTCCAGCCAAGGCCCGCGCTAATTTATCGTCGTGATTGCCTGGCACACACAAGGCTGCGCCTGTTTCAACCATACTCATCACCAACCGCAACACGCCAATTGAATCTGGCCCGCGATCAACCAAATCGCCGACGAACACTGCGCGGCGGCCAGCAGGCGGCGTGACCGTAAAGCCATAATTATGGCCTGGCGTGAGATTAATGCTATAGCCCAATTCTAGGAGCAAGCGCTCAAGTTCAGGGTAACAGCCATGCACATCGCCAATAATATCGAAGGGGCCATGCTCAGCTTTACGGTTGCTCCAAGCGCGTTGGCGCACAATTTCAACTGCATCAACATGCTCAGGCGTAACGCTATGTACCACCCGAAAGCCTTCATCGTGCAATGTGCGCAGCGAACGCCGCAAATTATCGATCTGACGCTTGACCACAAAATCGCCAAAATCGCGATTGGGGCGGCCTAAATTGCGCTCCAAACAAACTCGTTCAGGCGTATGCAACACAATCGCCACGGGCCAAACGTGATAATGGCGAGCCAAGGCCAGCAAGGGTTTCCGCGCTTCAGCTTGCACATTGGTCGCATCGATCACGGTCAAACGGCCTAAAGCTAGGCGCTTGGCGGCAATTGTATAAACCAAATCAAAGGCATCAGCTGAGACCGATTGATCAGTTTCGTCATCGGTGAGCATTGCGCGACAGGCATCGGACGAAATAATTTCGGTTGGCTTGAAATAACGCTGTGCAAAGGTCGATTTGCCTGAGCCAGAAGCCCCAATCAATACTACCAACGACAATTCAGGTATTCCTAGTTCCATAACACCAGCTCCTTAGTCCACTTGGGTGCGGCGCACTTGGAGCAACCAAGCATTCGCCGCCGCTAGATCGGGCAAAATTGGTAGTTTGGTTGCGGCATAGGCTTGTTCAAATTCGGCATGGAGGGCAATTCGCCAACGATTAATCACATCCCATTCCAATTCGCCAGCCCGAATCGCCATTAGCTGATCGTGTTCGGCAAGGTGGCGCAAACGTAATTCGCCATGGCGTAAGGCATGGATGCCGCTCAGCAACAAGCGAATCAAATGCATCACATGTTTCCAGCGTAGGCTACCGTTGGTGCGTAAATCGCGCTCAAGCAGGCGAAATTGGGCCAACACATAGCTATTATGGCTTTGGTAAATGCGACTGGTCAGTAGTTTATGGCGCATCGCGCGTAGCTCCAAGGCCAAGGGCGAGGCATGCTCAACCAGATCAGTATACAAACATTCAAGGGCATTCGGATTGGCCCGCAACAGTAAATTCAAAAATTTTTGCACTTCCCAATAGTGTTCTTGAGTTTCGCTCAATTCATATTGTTCGGGCACACTTGCCAAGCCCCAATGAACAGATGCAGGTGGCACAAAAAAGCCACGCCAATCAGTATCCGATTCGGGCGTATCCAAGCCATAAGCGCGTGAGCCAACCACACAACGATACTGAATCCATTGGCGGTTTTCAGCCAGTTGCGGTTGCTCCAAACTCAATAAAGGGTCATTAAATTGCTTGCGTAGGCCAAAATCTTGGCGGGTGAGTTGCAAAATTGTGCCATCAACACAGCGCACCGTGTAATATTCGCTATGCTCGCAGGGTGTTGCAACCACTTGGGCCACGCTATGTTTGGCCTGATTCTCGATTTTGCGCAACAGCACCACGTGGGTTCCGAGCGCCAAATGTAGTTTAGGTTGCATCTTCAAACACCCCCAATTGCGACGGCGCACCATGATAGGGATCTTCTGGCCCCAATGGCTCAATGCTGACGCGATAGTTGTAACTTGCTGCGACCCGTTCGGCCCAAGCCGCAAACTCAGCCCGCGTCCATTCAAAGCGATGATCGCGGTGGCGCAGCTGGTCGGCGGGCAAGCTTGGAAACAATTGATTGTACTCACGGTTGGGCGTGGTCACCAGCACTAATTTCGGGCGGGCAAAGCCAAACACGGTTTGTTCAAAAGCCGCCAAATGCCCAAGCTCAAGATGCTCCAAAACTTCGACGATTGCGGCGGCATCGAAGCCTTTCAAACGAGCATCGCGATAAAGCAATGAGCCATGCAGCAAGCTCAAGCGTTGGCGTTGACGTTCGGGCAAGCGTTCGATCCGTTGCTGCAACATTGCCAACGAGCGGGTGCTCAAATCCATGCCGACGACTGCGTTGAATTGATTATCTTTGAGCAATTCGCGCAAGAGCTTGCCTTCGCCACAACCCAAATCAAGAATTCGTTGTGCTCCACTGGCTTTTAAGCGTTGCACAATCACGCTATGGCGCTGAGCATGCAGGCTTTGACGTTCGCTTGGTTCGCTCACTTGTTCCTGATCTGGCTCGATTTGGGTTGTTGTTTCAGGCGCAACTGCTTGCAACAAATGCTCAAGCGCAGCACTGGTAAGGCTTTTTTGATAGCGCAAATAACGGGTTGTAATCAACTCGCATTCTGGATGTTGCGCCAACCACCCATCGCCTTTGCGTAACAATTTGCTCACCTCGTCATTGCCAATCCAATAGTGCTTAGCATTATCTAACACAGGGATGAGCACATATATGTGCGTGAGCAGTTGTTTAACCGTGAGATTGGCACTTAATTTGAGTGAGAGATAGCTATTCGTTGGATTATCGTGCGCAATTGGCTCGGCGCTAACCTGATAGCCCAACGGCTCAAACAAGCGTTGAATTAAGCTTAAACCGGCCTTCGCCCGCACTGCCACAACTGGCAACTCGACAGTTAGCGGCAACACCAAATCGACCAACTCTGGGCGTTTTTTGCAAACTCCAGCCATGGCGCTCGAAAAAACATCACCCATCGCCACACATAGCAACGATGAAGCCACATACGGTCGATCGTTGACATATTGGCTAAGCATGCCCTCGCCGCCACGATTGCCGCGCACCAATGCCACCGGATCAACCTCAAGCAACAGGGCGATGGTACAGCGCTCGTCGTTAGCTTCGGGGTAGAAAATATGGGCCGAGCCAAAGGGCAAGGGAAAGGTTTGCACCCGCTCAGGATGCTTATGCAAAATAAAGCCCAAGTCGGTTGCAGGCGTGTGGGTGGTCGTTAATGTCAGTAGCATCAGCAGGCTCCCTCTAAATCCATCTCGGCATAATGGCTATTTAACCACAAAAAACCCTCTTGCAATCCATCGCAAGAGGGAAGCCGCGATTCATCATTCGACCGACAGGCAGCCTTAGCCAAGCATCAACTGCTTTTCGCTGACACCAAGCAATTGCATTGCATCGCTTGGGCTACGGGCAACGCGCAGATCTTCGCCAAACGAAATCCCCAAGTTGGTCAGAATCATCGCCATCGAGGCCGAAATCCCACAGAGGATCACTTGGGTTCCTAGTAATTTGACCGTTTGAATCGTTTGAGTCAGCAAACCGCAGCCATAGGTATCAATATGGGCAATGCTGGTAACATCGAGCACAACCGCGCGGGCACGCTGCTCGTGAACTCGTTTCAACAAAGCTTCGCGGAAGGTATCGATCCGTTGATCATCGAGGTGACCAACAATCGGCGCATAAATCACATCGTGGGCTAATTCAGTAATTGGCACTTCGAGATCAGCAATTTGCTCGCGTAATTGTTTTTCCAACTCGATTTGTTTTTTTAAATCACCATTTGTCGAGAGCAAAATTTCATTTTTAAGCGCCAAAGCAGCATTGGATTCAGTAATCGAATCGATCATACTAATCAGGCGCTGATTGAATTGCCACAACAAAAAGCCAATAATAATAAAGATCCCGATAATCACTGCTGCATTTAGATAGACAAACCATGACAAGACTTGATATTCTTTAAATGGGCTAAACAAGCCAGCAAAAAAAGCTACAATACTGCTACTGATTGAAGTGACAACAATCGTGCCTTTTTGTTCATTGGAAATATATTGTAGCCCAGTAATTGCCACAATTAATGGGGTAAACATATAGCCAGTTGATAAAACTGGCTGAATCAAGGCCAACATAATCGTTGAAAATAGTAAGCTTGCCCCAATCGACCAAACAACGGTTGTATTAGTATAATTATCGTAACCATACCACATAAAACCACAGATGAGCGCATTTACTCCCATAATGCTACTAACTATTAAAAGAACTGTATTTGATAATACAGTTCCTAGGCCCATAAATGCTAACCCAAATACGCCAATGATAACCGTCAATGAAATAACAACCTGTAACAGGCGTTCACGCACAATACTGAGATCCATGGGATTCCTCGGTAGATGTCTGGTAACGAGAGGTCATAGTAGACCAATCGTGGTTTGCTCGCATCCAGGTAGCTAAACCATCGACAAAGCGATACAAACTTGGTGAACAAATCTCAGGAGCCAGTTTATCGAGCATAATGCGTTCGCGAGTGAATTGGTTGATTGTATCATTATGCAAACGGGCGACATAATTTAATGCTTCGCCGATTGGTAATTGATGTTGGGCATGTACGAGATACACCAAATTTTGCCAATCGCCAGCTAATAATTCTTTGCGCAACGAAATAATATCATTTGAGTAGAACACTACCCGATTAACATATTCACACAAACGCCGCACCATTGGATGCAACCGTACTTGTGGATGCAGAAAATCGTTATTGCCAAATTCAATCAAGGCTAAGCACAAATAGGTGCCACTGGTATATAAACGTTGCATGGCATAGGTTTTTTGGGTTGGAATATAGCCTTGGGCACGATTATTGGCTTCCCATTGCACCGCGGCAAACGATTTGCGCAATGAATCAAAAAAGTAGTGTTGCCAAGCTTCGGGCGAACCTTGCACCAGCCGGCTGGTTACATCGCCCATCGCTTGCACAATTGGCAAATCGTGGCGCTTGGCGGGTGAACCTTTGAGCACCTTGATCAAGCGTTGTAGCAAGATGGCCATTGCTCCAGCATCGTGCTCACGGCCAAAGCGATCTAATTGATCATCTAGGAGAAAGAGGCTGGTACTCCAATCGGCAATGGTTGGCATGCGTTCAGCCAGCGCATTCGGGTATGCTCGCGCCATCAACGTACCATAGCCACGTTGGTTAAATGAGATCCGCGTTTCCAAATCATCAAGCAAGCCAAAGCTATCAGCCCAAGCTTGGGTTGAGGCTTGAATTGCAACTGCATCGGGATGAATCGCCGCTGGAAATGGACAATAGAGCACCGGAAGATCACGAGGCATAAGCGTGGCTAAGTGATGCAATGTAGTACGGGTTGGCATTGAGTCAATCTCCTAGATGCTTGACAAACCTAATACAAGATGGTTGCTTCTCAAGCAAATAATTCATCTCTACTTTTCATGCAGCATACGACAATTCGGTAAGTTTAGTAGCATAACGGCTGGTAATATCCGACCAATCATAATTTCCACGCATCAATGTCATCATACCGTTTAATACTTTTTGAAGTGCCACGCTACAATTTTTCAGTTGAGTGTTGGTTGTTATAAATTGTTGAACACAGTGATTATGCTCGTTAGCGACAATTTCTAAGGCTTCTGGAATGCTAATACCACGCTGCAATGCAATAATTGCTCCATAATTATGCCAATCGCCTTGGCGTAATTCCTTTTTGATTGAAACAAGATCATTGCATAAGCTCAGTACAAGGTTTGTCCAATTTTGTAGATTGCGTAAGTCGATTGATTGACGTTCAGTGGCGGTTAAATAACTTGCATTCATAAATTCAATAAAAGCAATATAGATCGCAACAGCGCTAGTAAATTTACGATAGTGCAAGTATTCAATTTCGCTTGGAATAATCGAATACAGCCGATTGTGGGCTTCCCATTGATTGCCAATAAAATAATCGTCAACCTGTTGGGTAAAAACCTCAAACCATGCCTGTGGGGCCAGCGCCCGCATCCGACCCATAATATCAGCGAGGGCTGTAACTAGCAGTGGTTCGTCGGCAGCAACCGTGGCTCCGCGAATAACTGCCCCAAGCCGATTGTGTAAGCGAGCTAAAGCTTGAGGATCATGGCCAATTCGCGCTTCATCACATTGATCATCAAGCTCAAACAGCCAAGCATTCCAATCGCTGATAATTTGCAGCCGCTCAACACTCGCATACGGATAACAACGGGCAATCAACAAGGTATAGTTGTAATCAAGAAAAGCCTTACGTCGCGCTTCGCTCAATAAACCTTGTTCAAGCACCCATTTAGTCGTCTGCTGTTGAACCTCCGCTGCCAATGGATGGATTTGCGAAGGAAACGGAGATTCCAACCTTGGAATGGTTGTTGGAACCGTTCTCGCTAATTGTTGTAGGTGTGCTGTATTTGGCATAACATACCTCATCTACACGTTCTACACTGGCTACCATCTGCGCTTCTCACGGCGACACATGGCGAGTAGGTTAAATTACCTTGGTACTACCTTAATCTATCCACCTAACCTATGTCTATCACCCAAAGCGCATTCTTTAGTCCTCTCTTTGATCACCGCTATAGGTGAATCAGTTAATAGCTACTTAGCTACACAAATGTACACACATATCGCGATTATATGAGTATAAAGTGATATAACACATCGCGTTATACCACTTTTGACTATACCTTTAGTACTAGTACCTAGGGTGTTATTCGCCTGAAATGGTAACTTCTGTAGTAGTTAACTCAACTAATACCCAGCCGCGAACACTGTTAATCATCCAAATTTTGCTGGCCGCCCAAAGATCGGCTAGGACTAAAGTACGTTCTTGGATTGCTCGTTGTTGCAATAATTCGGCACGATAGGTTCCGGCCAATAAGCCAACTTCGACTGGGGGAGTCCAACGCTGGCCATCAAGTTCAAGCACGAGGTTGCCTCTGGTAAATTCGGTCAATTGTCCATGCTCATTCCACAGTAATACATCAAAATCTGCGGGGGATTGTTGGGAGTATTCGTCATACAATCTGCGGTTAGTCGTTTTGTGGTATAGGAAGCGGTTCTGGGAGTTAACCGCCGTAGCAGCTAAACTAACCTTTTGGCCATCAGCGGTCGCAATTAATGGACTGCTAGCAATGCTAATCTCACCCGCATAGGTGAGGTTCAAACGTACTCGCAGCGCAGTTGAGCAGCCATGGCTATGCTGATTGAGTGCATTTAGCACGGCTGTTTGGTCGTAGATAAAGCCAAAGTAGGCCGCCGAATCGTGCAAACGCCGTAAATGCTGCTCAAGCAACCAGTAACGCTGACCATCCCAACGTAGGGTCTCAATCAGATCAAATTGGGGCCAGCGCTCGGTCAATAATTGGGCTTTGAGTTGGGCTTCAGCATATTCGTCATCGGCCTGCGAATCCCAGGTAATGCCGCCGCCCACACCATATTCGGCCTGCTGGCGTTGTTGGTCGATCCAGACGGTGCGAATTGCTACATTAAAGGTGGCGCTGCCATCAGGCCGCAATATGCCAATTGCCCCACAATAGACCGCCCGTGGATCAGCCTCGAATTGGCGAATCAGTTCCATGGTTTTGACTTTGGGTGCACCAGTGATCGAGCCACAGGGAAAGAGCGCTTGCAGAATATCGAGTAGGCTGGTGTTGGGCTTGGTTTTGGCGGCTACGGTTGAGGTCAGCTGCCAAACCGTGCGATAGCGCTCGAGTTCGAATAAACGTGGCACGCCAACGCTGCCAATCGCCGCAACTCGTCCCAAGTCGTTACGCAATAGATCAACAATCATCAAGTTTTCGGCGCGATTTTTCTCCGAGGCCAATAATTGACGCGCCAAGCGTTGATCTTCTTCGGGCCAACGCCCGCGCGGAGCCGTGCCCTTCATTGGTTTGGTGGTCAACCGTTGATCGCGCCAATCGAAAAAGAGTTCGGGCGAAGCTGAGAGAATTTGATACTCGCCAAGATTGAGGTAGGCACAATAATTGGCAGCTTGAGCCGCCCGTAAATCATGATAAAAGGCCAGTGGATCGCCGCTAAACTCGGCTCGTAACCGCAAGGTATAGTTAACTTGATAGGTTTCGCCTTGGGCAATCGCCGCATGAATCGCCGCGATCGCTTGGCGATAGTGTTCAAGGCTAATTGTCGGTTGCCACGGTGAGAGTTGATACTGCTGCGCCGTCGGTTCAACCACTTGGGGCGCAGCAAAGGCTGCAAACCAGACCAACGGCAACGCTGCTGGCGGATACGATTGCAGGGCCGAATCAAAGGCCACTGCCGCCTCGTAGCTCACATAGCCAATCACATATGCCCCTGCTTGCGCCGCTGACTGAGCGGCTTGAATCGTCGGAAGCACCTCGGCGCTGGTCGTCGCTTGGTAGATTGCCAAGGGTTGACGAAACTCCAACGCTTGGGGCTGACCAGTTGCATCGGCGAAATCAAAACGCCCATAAATCGCACTCACGAATTGTTGCCTCCCAACAATAAAGCCAATTGGCATAGCCCGCAACGATATGCTACTCTAGCGGCATGCACACCGGTTTCTAGCCCATGAGGTTTCTGATGACTGCGACAATTCTAGATCAGATTTTTGCCCATAAACGCACCGAGGTCGAGCGCCAAAAATTGAAGATTCCCCAAGCGAAACTTGAACAACAACTTGGTACTGCCCCAAAGCCGCGCAGCTTGCGCCAAGCCCTGCGCCAACCTGATCGGATTAGCTTGATCGCCGAGGTCAAAAAGGCTAGTCCATCCAAAGGGGTCTTTTTAGAGAATTTCAACCCAACTGAGCTAGCTGAAACCTACGCCAGCAATGGGGCGGCGGCGATTTCGGTGTTAACTGATGTGCGCTTTTTCCAAGGCAGCTTAATCTATTTACGCTCAATTCATGAGCATCTCGATAAATTAGGCTATGCCACGCCCTTGTTGCGCAAAGATTTTCTCTACGATCCCTACCAAATTTATGAGGCCCGCGTATCGGGAGCCGATGCAATTTTGTTGATTGTGGGCATGCTCGATGATCAAACGCTGCATGAGTTGTATCAATTAACCTATGGCTTGGGCATGGAAGCCTTGGTCGAGGTACATACTGAGGATGAGATGACCCGTGCTCAGGCGCTCCAGGCTCAAATCATTGGCATCAACAACCGCGATTTGCATAGTTTTAGCGTTGATCTTGCTACCACCCAACGGGTTAGCGCTAGTTTGCCTGCAATCGGCGATCCTCAGCGGCCTGTGTTGGTCGCCGAAAGTGGCATCCATGGTCCTGAGGTGCTGCCAACCTTGCGCGAATGGGGCGTTGATGCCATTCTCGTGGGCGAATCGATTGTGCTGGCCCCCGATCATGCGGCCCACGTCCGCGCCTTGAGCCAGAACGAACATAGAGCGTAGAGTAAGGGCGCGTTTTGATCCACGAAGCGCACGAAGAACGTAAAGGCCGAAACCACGAAGAGCGCGAAGGGGCGCGAAGGGGTCAGGTTTGGGTTATCGGTGCTTAGCTAATTATTCGTGTAATTCGTACAATTCGTGGTTAAAAACTGACCCCTGACACCTATCTAGAAGGAGCATTATGTCCGAGTTTCCTGATGAGAATATTGATCGCCGCCTGCTTGATGCGATTCGTGGGCGAGCCTCAATGGAAGATATTGCCAACCTACGCGGGCCTGAGGTTGATACACCAGCAGCGGCAATTGAGGCCTTGAAACAGGGCAACGAACGCTTTTTTAGCGGCGAAACCCAACGCACGGTGGTCAGTGTCAATCAACGCCGTTCGCAAATTATTAGTCAAACGCCATTTGCGGTAATTCTGGGCTGCTCGGATAGCCGCGTGCCGCCACAAATGATTTTTGATCGTAATTTGGGCGATTTGTTTGTGGTGCGGGTGGCAGGCCAGATTGTTGATCCAGCCACTCAAGGCAGCATCGAATATGCGATCTCGCATCTTAAGTGCAAATTGATTGTGGTGATGGGCCATGAAGGCTGTGGCGCGGTCAAGGCTGCCTTGGCTAGTGACGAACAGATTGCCAAAGAATCGGCCAACATTCGCTACCTGATCGAACAAATTCGACCAGTTTGTGAGCGCTTGCCAGCGATTCGCGACGAAAAAGCTCGCATGCGCGAGGCCGTGACCCAGCATGTTCGCGCCCAAGTCGCTCGTTTACGCCAAAATCCGGTTGTCCAAACCTTCGAGGCGGCTGGCACAATTGCGGTGATTGGGGCATATTATGAAATTGGCAGTGGCGCTGTCGATTTCTTTATCAGCCCCGAAGAACTGGCGGTTGATTAGTAGCGAGCAGAAGAACATAGAACATAGAACATAGAGCATAGCTGTAATGGTTCATGCCCTCACCCCCTAGCCCCCTCTCCCGCCCTGCGAGCGAGGGGGAACCGCTTTAGGAGTGCTCCCCTCGCCCGCCGCAGTGGGCGAGGGGTCGGGGGTGAGGGTACTGAATGCTCTTCTAATTTCCAATCCCCGACCCCCAACAACCAACACCCACACTTGCACAAAGCCCTGCTATCCGTAATAATGCAGCTTTCAAACTACTCCAGTGATGGAAGGATGCCCAATGCCTTCGCCAGTGCCAGATGGACACGTTCGCGGTGCGTTGCTGCCAATTGGCGGCGCAATGGATTTGCAGCGCAGACGGTTAATTTTATTACGTTTTTTTGAGCTTGCAGGCGGCTCCAACGCCCGCATCGTGGTTATTCCTACCGCCTCGGAATTGCCTGATGGTGGCCGCGAATACCTTGAGGTGTTTGGCAAATTAGGCGTTGCCAGCGTCGAATTATTGCCAGTTCGCGAACGGATCAATGCCAATGATCCGCAAGCAAGCGAGATTATTGCCCAAGCAACTGGAATTTTTATGACCGGCGGCAATCAATTGAAGCTCACGGCGGTGCTTGGTGGCACACCTGTTGCCACAGCTATTCGGCGAGCTAACGCGCGGGGGGTTCCGGTGGCGGGCACGAGTGCGGGCGCTTCGGCGATGAGTGCCCATATGATCGCCTATGGGGCCAAAGGGCTAGTGCCACGCTATGGCATGGTGCAATTTGGGCCAGGGCTTGGGCTAACCAATCGGGTTGTGCTTGATCAACACTTTGGCGCTCGCCATCGGCTGGGGCGTTTGATCGCGGCAGTCAGCTTTAATCCATATCTGATTGGGCTGGGTCTTGATGAAAATACTGCCGCTGAGATCGATGATGATCATCTGATGCAGGTGATTGGTGAAGGCTCGGTGACGGTGGTTGATGGCGCTGGTATTACCTATAGCAATATTCATCAGCTCAAAGTTGGCCAAAAAGAGGCCATCGTTGGCGTGAAATTGCATGTGCTGACCCATGGTTGGTCGTATGATCTGATCAAACGTGAGGTGATTCCGCCAGTGGTGATGCCTGCGCTGTCAGTTGCCCCCAGCCTCGAACAGCCAGCCGCCGACCCAGAGATTTAGCGAGCCTCTTGCCGCGCTCGCTGCTCGTGGTACAATACGGCGCAACGTGGCTCAACGCTGCGCCACCCACTCGTATTTCCCCAAATTCTAGCCTACCCATTGCCACTATTCTGTGGAGGTTTCCCGATGAAAATTCTCGACACGCGCGTCTATCGTGGGCCTAACTATTGGTTGTATAAGCCAGCGATCAACATGACGGTTGATCTTGAGGAGCTTGAGGCTTATCCAACCCATTTGTTGGGTGATTTTGTTGATCGCTTGTTGGCGCTCGTGCCCAGCCTCGACGATCATCATTGTTCGTTGGGGCGACCAGGTGGCTTTGTGGAGCGGCTGCGCGATGGTACATGGCTGGGCCATGTGTTGGAGCATTTGGCGCTTGAGTTGCAATGTTTGGCCGGCACCTACGTAACCCAAGGTAAAACTCGTGGCACAGGCCAAGATGGCCAGTATTTTGTAATTTTTCAGTATGGTCAAGAGGATGTTGGGATCGAGGCCGCCAATCTGGCGCTGCGTTTGATTCAATTTTTGTTGCCCGAAAACTTGCCTTCAGCCATGCCCGCTGGGGAACGGGCCACCTTTGATTTGGTGCGCGAGAAAGAAGATTTGGCGCGGATGGCGGTGCGTTTGGCTTTTGGCCCCTCAACTGCATCGTTGGTCAAGGCTGCCGAGGAGCGTGGGATTCCATGGCTGCGCTTGAATGAGCATTCGTTGGTGCAATTTGGCCATGGTAAATATCAAAAACGGATTCAAGCTACGATTACCTCGCAAACCAGCCATATCGGGGTCGAAGTGGCCCAAGATAAGCAATTGACTAATAAATTGCTCGAAGATGCTGGTTTGCCTGTGCCTCGTCAGCGGGTGGTACGCTCAGCTGAGGGTGCGGTGCAAGCAGCGCGACGCTTGCGTTATCCTTTGGTGGTCAAACCCTTGGATGCCTCGCATGGCCGTGGGATTTCGATTGGCCTGACTACTGAAGAAGAAGTCCAAGTTGCCTTTGCCCAAGCCCAAGAATATCGCTCGTATGTGATTGTTGAAGAACTAGTGCCAGGCAGCGATCATCGGGTTTTGGTGATTAATGGCGAGGTCGTGGCAGTTTCCGAGCGTGTACCTGGCCATGTGGTTGGCGATGGCCAACATACAGTGGCTGAATTGGTCGAGATCGTCAATAGCGATCCACGGCGCGGGGTTGGTCACGAAAATGTCTTGACCAAACTGGAGATCGATCATCAAGCTGAGCGCTGCATGGAAAAAGCTGGAGTCAGCTTAGAAACAGTGCTTGAAGCAGGCCAAGTGTTGTATTTGCGCTCAACAGGCAACCTCTCAACTGGCGGTACGGCAATCGATCGCACCGATATGATTCACTATGAAAATGCCCAAATTGCGATTCGCGCCGCCAAAATTGTCGGCTTGGATGTCGCGGGCATCGATTTTATTATTCCCGATATCAGCCGTCCGGTTAGTGAGGTTGGCGGCGGGATTGTTGAAGTTAATGCAGCGCCCGGCTTTCGCATGCACGTTGCACCATCCGAGGGCACGCCGCGCGATGCAGCAGGCCCAGTGATCGATATGCTATTTCCGGCAGGTACACCAAGCCGTATTCCGCTGGCAGCATTAACTGGCACCAACGGCAAAACCACCACCGCTCGCATGACTGGGCATATTCTCAAGATGGCGGGCTATCATGTTGGCATGACCAGCACCGATGGGATTTATATCGATGGTGAACGGGTGCTGCGCGGCGATATGACTGGCCCCAAATCGGCGCGGATGGTCTTGCGCGATCCGACGGTTGATGCTGCTGTGCTTGAAACTGCACGGGGTGGTATTTTACGCGAAGGCTTGGGCTACGACGAAGTTGATGTTGGCGCGATTCTTAATATTAGCGCCGATCACCTTGGCCTGCGTGGCATCGATACGCTCGAAGAAATGGCCAAAGTTAAATCGCTAATCATCGAAGTGATCAAGCGTGATGGTTGGGCCGTGTTGAATGCCGATGATCCGCTGGTAGCAAAATTGGTATCGCGTACTCGCGCCAAGCCCTTCTACTTCAGCTTTGATCCAGCCAATCCCTTGGTGCGTGAGCAAGTCCAAGTGGGCGGGCGGGCAATCGTGGTCGAAAAAGGGGTCAATGGCGATATGGTGACACTCTACGATAAGGGCCGCCATATTCCGCTGTTATGGACGCACTTGATTCCGGCAACCTTGGAAGGTCGAGCCAAATTCAATGTTGCCAATGCCATGGCCGCTGCGGCGCTAGCCTATAGCTTGGGCATCAGTATTGAAAACATTCGCCAAGGCTTGCGAACCTTCACCACCTCGTTCTACCAAACGCCTGGGCGCTTGAATGTCTTTGATGAACATCCCTTCCGCGTGATTTTGGATTATGGGCATAATCCGGCAGCGGTCAGCAACTTGATCGATGTAGTGCGTCAATTGCCACGCGAAGGCAAGGCGATCTGTGTGATCTCAGTGCCTGGCGATCGGCGCGATGTTGATGCGCGTGAGATTGGACGCTTGCTCGGGGCAGGGGTTTTTGATCAGATTATCATCAAAGAAGACACCAGTTTGCGAGGCCGTAAAGAGGGCGAAATGCCTGGCTATATTCGCGAGGGTTTAGCCGAGGCAGGCTTTGCTGAGAGCAATATTCACTATACTCGTCACGAGCGCGAGGCGATTGCCATGGCCTTAGATGGCGCACAGCGTGGCGATTTGGTGATGGTTTTTGCCGATGAGCCAACCGATGCTTGGAAACAAATTATTTATTGGGGCAAGCCGCGCGATGCTCAAAGTAAGGTTGGGGGCGTAATTTAGCAATCACCATTAAAACAACCTAACCAGCTTCCTATCCCTAGCATACCCCACCGTGGATCAAGCCCTGATCTCGGTCTTACAAGGGTAGGTTTTTAACAATGATTTGGATGGGACTTACCGTCGATTAACGTTCCCTCACCCCCTAGCCCCCTCTCCCGCACGCGAGGAGAGGGGGAGCCGTCCATCATGATGATTGGAACGCCCCTCGCCCGCCGCAGTGGGAGAGGAGTTGGGGGTGAGGGAACGTTAAAACCTACCCTTGTAAGCTGATCTCGATGGGGTATTGGATATTTAGGCCGACCAACCCCAGCCAACTCCATCGGGCTTGGCCGCAGCCGTAGGTAGCGTGCGGGTCAAACGCCAAACTTGGCGTGTGGTTGGATCACGAATTTGAAAAAGTGCTTGAGTTTCAGTCTGATCGATCAACAAATATTCGAGGTTTAAATTGGATGGCGGCGTATTGAGCCAATGCGTAATCTCTTGGATATAGCGTTGGGGCTGCTGTTTAAAAAATTGATCACCCTCGCTAAACCCAAGGGTTACCGCAGTTTGATCAAGCTCCATCATAATTGCACTATTGAGCATGTCGGCAATTTCGTTGGCAGTGCTTTCCTCACGATTCGTTCGAATACACACATATTCGGCCAAATCGAACGGCTCGCTGTGTTGTTCAAGAGGGTGCAATGGAAACGTAGCCAAGGGGAATCCAAGTTGATCAGGGTGGAGGGGTTCCGAGACGGCAGTACATGGTTGCGAATCCGTCGCAGCGATCACCAGCCAGTGGTCGCGGGTCGGATGATGTAACAACATACGTCGTTGCATAAAGACTCCTCTACGCATCGTTGAGAAAGGAGAATCAAAGTATACAGCATATTTCTCGAAATGCGTACTCTATTATAGCCCAAGTTGTAAAAATAATTAATACACTGTTATGTATATAGCCTGATAGATTAAAATCGTTTTAGTTATGGGTAAGGGTTTTGCTTCAGCGCCAATTGATATACGATTCATTGAATTTAATAGCAAGAATTGGCGCTTAAATAAGAAAATAGCGTGTTATTGCACGCTATTTTCAAATATTCATTTCAGTATTTGATTATTGTGTTACTACATCACGGCGTAAGCTAATCATTTCGTGTAATAAAGTGAAACCAGCGCGTTCATATACTTTAAGCGCACTTGGATTATCATGATCGACGACTAATTCCAGCTCTTGAATTGTTTCTACACTGAAAATCCATGCTAAACAATACTGCATAATCTTGATTGCAATTCCTCGGCCACGCGCAGCAGGCGTTACGCCCACAAATTCAATGCCAGCTTCGGCAAACTCTGGTTGGCGTTCGGCATAAATGTAGCCAAGTAATTGCTCAGTATCACGCACAATAAAAACTTGGCGATCATGATTGATCCGTTCGAGAATTTGACTACCGCTGTAGTAGGTTTGGGGAAATAGTTGATCATGCAATTCGCAGAAGGCCGCATGTAATTCGGCGGGCAATATCTCAACATCACTAGCAGTTACATGTTCAGTTAATTGTGAACGTTTGTAACTTAAAATTGCATGGGTATTGCGCTGGTAAAATTGCTGGTGAGCAGCCCAATCACGCACAAATTGATTTTGCAAATTGCAAAAAATATCGATCATGGTGACATGCGCTTGGAGTTCTGGCAATAATTCGGCTAGGAGCGCATCGGCTAGCTCAAAGCGATGTTCGTCTAAGGCAATTGGCCCCCACAAAAAAGCGCGGCCTGTATCGGAAATTTGCTCCAAGCCAATCAAGCCGATTAACTGATCAGCTTCGAAGGCCAAGGCAAACTGCTGCTCGATGGGAAATTCAAGCTCACGCCATGTTTGAGCGATTTGATCAGCTTGTGGGCCGGCAAACCCCAAATGGGTGCTAGGGTCGTGTTGAAATTGGGCCATAAAGGCGGCGGCTTGGTCAATTTGTGTTGCTTGCATGCGGCTAATCGTTGGCATCTATTTACCTCACATTCAGTTATTTGGTACTGAGTTATTTTCTTGGTATCATGGCTCAAATAGATCAATCGTTGGATGGATTGGAGCGTACAGCGGTGGGAGCATGGAATATCATCGGAAATGAGTGGGCGGTCGAATTATTGCGCTTGGCAATTGCCCGTAATTCAGCTAGCCATGCCTATTTGCTGACCGGATTGCCGAATATTGGCAAATCAACCCTCGCCCTACATATGGCTCAAGCGCTCAACTGTGAAGCCAACAATAGTGATGTTTGTGGCAACTGTCGCGCTTGCAAGCGGATTGCTAAGGGTAATTTCCCCGATGTGCGGATTGTGGGCTTAGCTGAACAGGCCGCCCAACAAAAAGCTAGCGAAAGCATCAAAACTCGTTTGGGCATCGATACCGTGCGCGAATGGCAGGCTGATATTGCGCTGCGACCTTACGAAGGGCGACGGCGGGTATTTATTATGCATGATGCCGAAACCATGACCGAACAAGCCGCCAATGCCTTGCTCAAAACCCTCGAAGAACCACCACCATTTGCCACCTTGATTTTGGTGGCTAATAGTGCTGGCGATTTGTTGCCAACGATCACCTCGCGTTGTCATGTGCTCAAATTGCGCCCAGTGCCACGCCAACAAGTGACCCAAGCATTAATCGAACGCTGGCAGATTGCTCCCGATGATGCGGCGATTGTGGCCGCATGGAGTGCAGGCCGGATCGGCTGGGCCGCCACGGTGGCTCAATCGCCCGACCTATTGCAAGCTCGCGCCGAGCAACTTGAGAGTTTGATTGAGTTGCCAAGCAAGCCGTTGCTTGAGCGTTTCAAATGGGCCGAAAGCTGGAGCAAGGCCAATCGCGAGCGTGATGAGCTGTTTGCGATGCTCGAATTGTGGCAAGTTTGGTGGCGCGATGTGCTACTGACCGCCGCTGGCACTCAGCAAGGCCTGATTAATATCGATCGAATCGAAGATTTACAGGCGTTGGCGCGTTTGCCATTAGCTGCGATTCATAAAACACTCAAGGGCATTAATGATGCAGTCACCCAAATTCGCGAGAATGTTAGCCCGCAATTGGCCCTAGAGGGCGTGTTGCTCAATTTGGCTGGGGCGAAGTAGGAACGTTGGGGATCGGTTGTTGGGGGTTGGGGATGAGGTTGATGTTAAACCGCGAAGAACGCGAAGATCGCGAAGCTGGGGCTATAGGCTATAGATGTAATGGTTCATTGGGTTAATAATTAATTATACCGTGCCCTCACCCCCAGCCCCTCTCCCACGGCGGCGGGCGAGGGGAGCACGCCTGGAGCGGTTCCCCCTCGCCTCGCGTGCGGGCGAGGGGGTCAGGGGGTGAGGGCATGCTGGCCGTTGTTCATGCGATAAACCATTACATATAGGCTATAGATGGACGACCCTGGAATTATCAAGCATCGTTCCGATAGCCTAGCGCCTTCAGCCTTTAGCCATTAATCCTCTGCGCCGCTGCGTTAAAACCTGCACTCATTCCTGACCCCTAATCTTCTCGCTCTTCATCCTTCATCCCTCGGCTTTGTTGTCATCCCTCTGCCTTAAGTTGTGAAGTTTTTCCTTAAGTTTAGACGTGGGCTGGTATTCTATAGACAGGTTCGCGATGGCGTGCAGGGGGTTCACAGAAAACCCGACATCGCGAAGCATTGGAGGAATCAGTATTATGAACGCACCAGCCTATGTACGCAATCAAGAACTCAAACGTTGGGTCGAAGAAATGGTTGCCTTGTGCAAGCCCGACGATGTGTATTGGTGTGATGGTTCTGACGAAGAATATGCATTGATGTGTGGGCGCTTGGTTGAGTCTGGAACCTTCGTTCCATTGAATCCCGAATTACGCCCCAATAGTTACTTAGCTCGTTCAAATCCTTCCGACGTGGCTCGGGTCGAAGATCGAACCTTTATTTGTAGCTTGAGCAAAGGCGATGCAGGCCCAACCAATAACTGGATGCATCCCAAGGAAATGAAGGAAAAACTGAACGGCTTGTTCGATGGCTCAATGCGTGGTCGCACCATGTACGTCGTTCCATTCAGCATGGGACCACTTGGCTCGCCAATCGCCCACATTGGGGTTGAATTGACCGACTCGCCCTATGTTGTGGTCAATATGAAGATTATGACCCGCATGAGCAGTGATGTCTATGCGGTGCTGGGCGAAACAGGTCACTTTATTCCTTGTTTGCACTCGGTTGGTGCACCACTGCAACCAGGCCAAGCCGATGTTTCGTGGCCGTGTAACGAAAAAGAAAAATATATCGTGCACTTCCCCGAAGAACGCTCGATTTGGTCGTATGGTAGTGGTTATGGTGGCAATGCCTTGCTTGGCAAGAAATGCTTCGCCCTGCGGATTGCCTCGAATATGGCTCGCGACGAAGGCTGGTTGGCCGAACATATGTTGGTACTTGGGGTTGAATCGCCAGTTGGTGAAAAAACTTATGTGGCTGCTGCCTTCCCAAGTGCTTGTGGCAAAACCAACTTTGCAATGCTGATTCCACCAACCGCAATGGATGGTTGGAAGGTAACCACGGTCGGCGATGATATTGCTTGGATTAAACCTGGCAAAGATGGCAAATTGTATGCAATCAATCCAGAAAGCGGCTACTTTGGCGTAGCTCCAGGCACGTCTGAGGAAACCAATCCAAACGCCATGGCCGCCTTGAGCAAAAATACAATCTTTACCAACGTTGCGCTCACGCCTGAAGGTGATATTTGGTGGGAAGGTATGACCAAAACCCCACCAGCCAAAGCAATCGACTGGACGGGCCAAGAATGGACTCCTGACTGTGGCCGCAAAGCTGCGCACGCTAATGCCCGCTTTACCGCACCAGCCAGCCAATGTCCAAGTATCGACCCAGCTTGGGAAGATCCCCAAGGTGTGCCGATCGAGGCCTTTATCTTTGGCGGTCGCCGTAGCACCTTGATGCCATTGGTTTACCAAGCCTTCAACTGGACATACGGGGTTTATCAAGCAGCAACCATGGGTTCGGAAACCACGGCAGCAGCAATGTCGGCAGTTGGCGAAGTGCGCCGCGACCCAATGGCAATGCTTCCATTTGTGGGCTATCATATGGCCGACTACTTCAACCACTGGTTGCAGTTTGGTCGTACCATTCCAAACCCACCACGGATCTTCAGTGTCAACTGGTTCCGTAAAGACAAAAATGGCAAGTTCCTGTGGCCAGGCTTCGGCGAAAATATGCGGGTGCTCAAGTGGGTGGTCGAACGTGCTCACGGTCACGCAGTCGCCATCGAAAGCCCAATTGGCTGGATGCCACGCTACCAAGATCTTGATTGGAGTGGCCTAAACTTCAGTGAAGACCAATTCCATGAGTTGATGTCGGTTGATCGCGACGATTGGAATAAGGAAATTCTTTCACACGAAGAATTGTTCATCAAACTTTACGACCGCTTGCCAAAAGAATTTCTCTCGATTCGCGAGCTAATTCTTTCAAGCTTGTGGCGATCACCTGAACACTGGGAAGCGTTCGAATAAGCGTTGGCTTGATCAGCCATAACCCTAATCGTCAAAGGCGGTTGCAAGGTTACTTGCAGCCGCCCTTGTTATCAGTAAGGGGTCAGTTGTCAGGGGCTAGGGGTCAGCAACCGCGAAGATTGATCCACGAAGAGCACGAAGGACACGAAGGAACGGAACCGCGAAGCACGCGAAGATCGCGAAGGCTTCTTTAGCCACAGATTCCACAGATTTACCCTCGTCCTTCATCCCTCATCCCTCAGCCGTCATCCTTCTCAACGCTCTGCGCCGCTGCGTTAAAACCTAACCCTACTTCCTGACCCCTGACCCCTCGCCCCTAAATCCTCGCCCCTAAATCCTTCGGTTCACTCCTCGTTTTCCCAGCCTTGGTCTTGCAAGGTGCTGCGCAGAGCTTTGCTCAGGGTTTCGATTTGCTTGAGCACGAGCCGTACTTTGAATGGCGCATTTTCATCGCTTTCCAGCCATTTGCTGAAATCGCCCTCGTGCACTGCCCGTGAAATCCGATCAGTTTCATCGACCATTTGATCGAGCGAGCGAATGCGGAAAACCCGTGATTTATTCTTCTTGGCTTCGGTTTCTTCAACGACCGCGAAGAATTGATCGTGCTCTTGCTGAATGCGCTCGTCTTCATCATCCCAAATATCAGCATCATCGGGGTCAAGGCCAGCGCTCTCGGTCGAGCCACGGCTTAATCGTCCACCAGTTTGCTCGACTTCGCCGATGCGTTCGGTGCGTAATTCCAAGCCACCTTCGAGCGCATCGAGGGCGGCCTCAACCGAAAGCTCGGGGTTGGCAGTCAGATAGGCAGCCAAGCCGCTAATTTGGGCCGCCGACATACCTTCATCAGCAGCATAACGGGCTAGCTCAACTTGGCGGCGTTCGTTGGGCAAACGCCGAATATGCTGAGCTTGGGTTACATTCAAATCGCCATTGCGCAGCAAGGCTTGAACTTCCTCAGGTAGATCAAGCAAGCTCAAATAGCGGCGCACCGAGCGGCCAACCAAGCCAACTCGCTTGCCAACTTCCTCATCGAGGTCGCCATTTACCCCAACTTCATTCAGTTGATCGCGTAGTCGTTTGAAGGCCACGGCTTTTTCTAAATCATTCAGATCCAAGCGAGCCACATTTTCGGCCAATTGCTGGGTTAGGCGGTCAGCTTCTTGCAGATCAAGCTTGATGCATGGCACGCGTTCGTAGCCGAGCGAGCTAATTGCTGCCAAGCGTCGCCCGCCATAAACCACGCGATAGCGATCTGCGCCAATGCCGATAACCCCAAGTGGTTGCAACAGGCCTTGTTCGGCAATCGTTGCGGCTAGCGCGGCAATATCGCCTTGATCTTGGCGAATCCCGTTCGGGTCGGCTTCTAGTTGATCTAAGCTTAAATAGAGTAATTGCATAAATTTGGAGCCTCGTGTTGATTTGGCAAAACACCGTGATTATAGCACACCTATTCTGGTTCAATCTAGTCGCTTGCTGGCGGTTAAAGCAAACTCACCACGATTAAGCCATAATCGTGGTGAGGTCTCAACGAATAATTGATTTAGGCTCCAATCAAATCTTCGACGATTTTGGCGCTGGATAATACGCCTGGCAAGCCAGCCCCAGGATGGGTTCCCGCCCCGACAAAGTAAAGATTGGGGATTTCTTCCGAGCGATTGTGCGGACGGAACCATGCCGATTGAGTTAGGATTGGCTCGACCGAGAAGGCGCTGCCTTGGTAGCTATTTAGGGTTTCGGCAAAATGCAAGGGCGTGATCATATGCTCGCTGACAATGTGTTTGGATAAATTGGGCAAGTAGCGATCTTCCAAAAAGTTCATAATTCGGTCGCGATATGGCTTGGCTGCTTGCCGCCAATCGGTGCCCGAACCAAGGTGCGGTACTGGCGAGAGCACATAAAAAGCCTCACAGCCTGCTGGTGCTAATGAAGGATCGGTCAAGGTTGGCATATGCAAATACAGCGAGAAATCATCGGCAAGCTGTTTTTTCGTGAAAATATCATCAAGCAAGGGCTGGTAGCGTGGTCCCAAAATAATATCGTGATGGGCGAGTTTTGGCCCATCTTGGCCGCGATATTGCCGATCAGTGCCAAAATAGATCACGACCAGCGACATCGAATAGCGCATACGAGCGAGCTTGCGGTCAGTGTATTTTTTGCGCACACTGCTAGGCAAGAGGTTTTGGTAGGCCCAAGCCACTTCGCTATTGCAAACCACTGCATCGGCTTTGATCTCGCTGCCATCGCGCAGGCGCACGCCCGTGGCCTTGCCATTGTAGGTGCTAATTTCAGCCACATCGCGATTGAACTCGATTTTGCCGCCCAAATCTTCAAATAATTTGACCAAGGCTTGAACGAGTGCCCCTGTGCCGCCTTTGGCAAACCACACGCCCCATTTACGTTCGAGAAAGTTGATCAAGGTATAAATGCTGGTAGTTTGGAAGGGGTTGCCGCCGACCAGCAACGGGTGAAAACTGAGCACTTGGCGCAAACGCTCATCTTGCACAAATTTAGAAACAAAGCCATAGACCGTGCGATACGACTCAAGTTTGATCATATCGGGCACAATTTTGAGCATATCAGCCAATTTCAAAAAAGGCTGATCGGCTAATTCAGTAAAGCCTTTGTTGAAAATCTGCTCGGCTCGGCGCACAAACTCCAAATACCCATCAACATCAGCAGGGTTCCATTCGCGAATTTGGCGCACCATGCTTGGTAGGTCATCGGAATAATCGAAATGGCTTTGATCGTGGAAAAAGATTCGATAAAATGGACTGACTGGCATCATCGTGACATAATCTTCGGTTTTGCGGCCCGCCAAGGTAAATAAATCATCAATCATAAATGGCGCGGTGATCACAGTTGGCCCGCCATCAAATTTAAAACCATCTTGCTCATAGACATAAGCTCGACCACCAGGCTTATCGCGCTTCTCCAAAATCGTCACATCGTGGCCTTTGGCTTGCAAGCGAATCGCCGCACCCAAACCGCCGAACCCACTGCCAATCACAACAATTCGCATCGAAATATTCCTCAAACAACCAAAAAACGGTATGATTAACGCTAATAAGCGCATTCTATGCCATGCTACGCGGATCATCGTGCGCTGGATGGTTGTAGAGGCCATGAAAGGAGAATTTTGTGCTTGACCTTGAACAAACTGAAGATGTTGGAACCTTGTTGAGTGCTGGGCGTGAGGCGGCGCAACGTGGCGATAAAACGACTGCCCGTAATGCCTTGCGTAAAGCCAATCGGCTTGCTCCAAATGATGTCGCTGTGTTAATTGCTTTGGCTGAAGTAGTGGGGACATTTAACGAGCGGCGGTTGTTGCTTGAGCAGGCGCTGCAAGTAGAGCCAGAAAATATTGCCGCCCAAGGAGCGTTGGCGGCGCTCAAAAGTGGCGCGGCTAATCCACACCCAGCGGTTAATTTGCCGCCGATTGACCCAACCCCGTTGATGGCTCCCACGAGCGAAACGCTCTATTGCTATCGCCATCCGACGGTCGAAACCGGCTTGCGCTGTATTCAATGTGCGCGGCCAATCTGCTCGAAATGCAGCGAACGCACGCCTGTGGGCTTTATTTGCCCTGAATGTCGTAAAGAACGCCGATCGCCAATTTACCAAGTTGAGCCGCTTGATGCAGTTAAGGCTGGGGCGATTAGCTTGGTGATTGGTGGAATTGGAGCCTATATTTGTAGCTTTTTCCCGCTGTTTCTCTTCTTTTTTATGGGTGCTGTGATTGGCGAAACAATTATGCGGGTGATCGATTGGGCCACGCGTAAACGTGGCTTGATGATGCAGATTGCTGGGGCGGGTGCGTTTGCCGTTGGGGCGATTTTGGCAGCACTATTTGCCGTTGGCTTCAATATTGGGCTAATTATTTTCTTGGTGATTGGGGTTAGCACGCTGGTGGCGCGTTTGCGCTAAGGAAACCATTTCTGGTTGAGCTTGGCGATCCAGCCTTCGGTGTGGAGTTGACCAAGCTCACGATTAATTTGGTTATGCAATTCGTAGGCAGTAATTGGCATCGCCAAGACAAATGGCTCGTAGCTGAGGCTTGCAAGGGTACGGGTTTGCTGGCGATTGTTGGTTTCTAAGGCGGTTAGATTCCCAACAATCGCTGCATCTGAAAAACCCCGTACCACCAGATCGGCAGTAGCAATTTCGATGTATGGGCTATTGTCGATCTGTTGCGGGTTGAACATTTGGCGGGCTAAGCTCTCACCTGGCGAGCCAAGTTGGACTGAAATCAAGCCAGTTAATTGGTTTTGTTGGGTGATTGGGTTGTTAGAGCTAACCAACAATTGTTGGCCGCCATCAAGGTAGGCTTGGCTATAGCGTGCCCGCCACCCCTCAGCTGGATTCTGAATAATTCCGGCGGCAATCAGATCAACTTGATTGGGATTGACTGGATCAATCGCCGGAAACAAGCCATCGTAGCCAATTTGCCGCCATTCAACGGTTAAATCGAGGCGGCGAGCGATTTCCTCAACCAAATCCACATCGTAGCCCGTTGGTTGTTGGCCTTCTAATTGGGCAAATGGCAAGAAACCAAAATCGGTGCCAACCACCAAGACACCCCGCGCCTTGGCACGTTGCCAGACGGGATCATCAGCGCCACCTTGGCTGCGAGTTGCCAGCCAAGCGTAGCCCAAAAGCACACAAATTGCCAAAATATCAAACAGTCGGCGCATAATGGGCCTGCTAACTATTGGCGGCAACGTTCAGCGGCACATCCTGATCAACCAACCCAACGATTTCCATCAGTTTGAGGGCGTTGGTACTGGGCGCTAAACCAGCTCGCAATTGATAATCGAAGGTCATGCTTGGGCCGTCTTCGCCACGCTCGAAATGCTCAGTCAGATACCACGGTTGGCTGATGGCGGCAATATCGGGCGCGGTTGCCAGTGACAAATCATGAGTTGAAACCGCGCCAATCGCACCCAAGCCAATTAAGCGGGCAATAATATGGCGAGCAGCAACGGTACGCTCACGGGTATTGGTGCCATGCAAAATCTCATCCAACAAGAAGAGCGCTGGTTGGCCTGCTGCCCGCGCCTGTTCAACCTCGCCCAAAACCATTTTGAGCCGCAACAATTCGGCCATATAGTACGAAACGCCTTGTTCTAGCGAGTCGTTGATGCGCATGCTGGTGGCTAGCCGTAGCACTGGCAGTTGCAAATTGCTGGCACATACCACGCTGCCCGTTTGAGCTAGCACAATATTGAGGCCGATAGCTCGCATCAAGGTGCTTTTGCCTGCCATATTCGAGCCAGTAATCAAAAAGAGCGTGCCTGCTGGCCCGATGCTGAGATCATTTGCCACCGCTTTATCTGGCCGCAACAACGGATGGGCCAAACCGGTAGCAATAACCTGATCGTTGGTCTGCAATTGGGCTTGCGTCCAATTCGGATGGTCGGCTTGCAAAGTGGCGAGGGCAGCCAGCGCTTCAATTTCGCCCAAGGTTGTGAGCCACGCGCGGGCTTGACCACGCACATCGCGCTGCCAACGCTCAAGCAACCAGCCGATGTGAATATTCCACAAACTAAAGCCTTGCAACACAATATAAAAATAGCTAAATCGCTGATCGGCAAGGCTCAACAAGCGGCTCAAACGAGCCATCTGATGATCGGCGCGAACCTCATTGGCAGTTAATTGGCTTTGGGCTTGGCGCAACAAAGTGGCTTGAAATTGTGGCTCGTTGATTGCTCGAAACAATGCGCCAAAGCCAGCAAAGCCTTTGCGCCGCGCACTGACCGCCATAATCACCTGATTGGCCCATAAGCCTAAGCCATTGCTGACGATGATATTGAGAATAAACAACACCAACCAATAGGGCACATTCGTCCAGCCAGCCAAATAGGCCACCAAGCCAGCAATTGGCCCGATTGGCAACAACCGTGCTAGCCAAACCACCCACATACGGTTGAGCACTCGGGCTGGCTGTTCTGTCCAAACCAGAAATTGCTCAAAATCGGCACGTTCAGCGCTGACATGATGGGCTGCTACGTGCAAATCTTCGCGCAATTGTAAGTTTTGGGCTAGCTCAGCAATGGCCTGTTGGCGCGATGTAATGGTGCTGGGGGTTGCTGGAGCCAGTAGCCAACTCAAAAGCGTATCCAAACCCAAGGCCGTAGGCAGATGCCCAAGTAAGTGCAATAACGAAGCGCGACCCACCAAATCCAAATCGTTGGCATATGAATCGGCAGGAATTTCGAGGCTTGGCAGGCGCAAGGGCAAATTAACCCAATCGCGCTCCAAGCGTTGCACGCCATATTGATTTAATTGATAGAGTGCTTGGCTGCGTTGGCGCTGCTCTTCAACCGTATTATGTTGAATCAAAATCCAGACAAAGCCAATCAGCAAAGCAGCCGCCACTACAAACCACCATGGTGCATTGGCAAAGCCAAAAATCACCGCAAATAGCGCTGTGCCGAACAATACTAATCGGAGATTGGCAAAGCGATCCGAGCGTTGGCGGAGCTGCTCTAATTCAATCTGATAGCTGGCACTGCGTTGGCGATAGGTCTCGATTGGGGTGGCTTGATTTGGGAGTGACATGATTGTTCCTGCGCTACTCGACTCTTTGGTGGGTAAACCCATGTCATCATACCATATAGAGTAGGGGTCAGGGGCTAGATTGGATTTACGAAGGATACAGCAGGCTCTAGGCTATGGGCTTTTGGCTATCGAAGATCATAGGGAAGGCTCAAATTGTTCCGATAGCCGATAGCCTTTAGCCAATAGCCATCGCTCCTCTGCGTCTCTGCGCCAAAGTCCTGACTGCTGCTCCCTAGCCCCTGACGGCTGGCCCCTACTCCCGATCCCCAATATCATAATAAACCAAGCTACGTATTTGGCCATGGGTTGGGTAGTAATTTCAAGCGAACCAGCAAGCGCGATAACAATGTATTGCGATATCGAAATGGGATGACGCTAAGCGGCAGGGCTGCGCCTGTTTCAGTATCATAGGCAGCACTTGGGGCGAGGAGTGGTCGCGTGCCTGGCCCAATGGCAATCCACTCGCTTAGAGGAGTTTCAATAGTACCAAAAGGATGATTAATCGTAACCATAATGTGGTCGAGATCAGGTTTACGTTGCTGCATGTTGTTAGCTCCAAAATTGTTGGGTTAGGCTGTTTGATCCACGAAGGACACGAAGAGCACGAAGGATACAGCAGGCTCTAGGCTATGGGCTTTTGGCTATCGAAGATCATAGGGAAGGCTCAAATTGTTCCGATAGCCGATAGCCTTTAGCCAATAGCCATCGCTCCTCTGCGTCTCTGCGCCAAAGTCCTGACTGCTGCTCCCTAGCCCCTGACGGCTGGCCCCTACTCCCGATCCCCAAGCCCAAAATCGTGCGCACAATCCGATTTAGCTAGCGTATAGTAAAGCAATCGTGTGTGTGTAGTAGGAAGGATGATTGCAGTGGCAAGAAAACCATTTCGAACGCTGGTCAGTTTGACCTTGGCCGTGGGCGTGATGATGGGCGGAACGTTGTTGAGTGCAGTAGCTGAACAATCAGCCACATTGCCCCCAATTAATGGTACGTGGGATAGCTCGCTTGGCAACAGCTTTCAAAAAGCTGGCTCGATTGATTCATTGACAGTTGATGCGAGTAATAATCTCTATGTTGCAGGCGATTTTAACTTTATCAATCAAACGGAAGTGAATGGTTTAGCTCGTTGGAATGGCACAAACTGGAATGGCTATGGGCTTCAGCCAAATGATGTTGGCAAAATTCACAAAGTATTGCCATTTGAGAATGAGCTATTTGCGATTGGCGATTTTGAGCGCTTGCAACAAGCCCAAAACAAAATTGCCCGTTGGAATGGTACAAGTTTTCAGCCAATTGGCAATGGCATTACCGGATTATTGCATCGTTTTTCGCCAGATATTACGGTCGCAACCTTGCATAGCTATAGCGAAACCCTCTATATTGGCGGCGAGTTTAGCCAATTTGCTGGCGAATTTGCCTATGCAATTGGGCAATGGAATGGCGCTGTCCAACCGCAAGCCACAATCTTCGATGGTAAAGTTACCAGCTTTGCCTCTGATGCTGATGAATTAATTGCTGGTGGCTATTTTACCCAAATTGATGGCGTGGATAGCCGTTTGGCGCGTTTGGTCGATAATCAATGGGTAGCGCTTGATGTAGGCATTGCTAATAGTGCCTTTACGGTCTACTCAGCGAATAATACGATTTATCTCGTGGGCTATAATCTCACTAATCAAACCTACCAACTGTATAGCTGGGATGGCTCAAACGCAGTTAGTATTGGCAATGTGCTTGATAATTCGATTGATAGTTTAGTGGGTTTAGGCTCCGATCTCTATATTCAAACTAATCAGCAATTATTGAAATTGCAAAATAATCAATGGCAAGCAGCCAATTTGCCATTGACGATTACGAAATTGACCGCCTTGGCCAGCAATGGCTCGACCCTTTACCTTGGCGGCGAATTAGTGCTGAATGCTAATCCAAGCCAAATTGTTGCTTGGAATGGCACCCAAGCCCAAAGTTTGGCGACCTTGACGGTAATTGATGATCAACACTTGGTCAGTGGTGATGCTGGTCGTCCAGTAATTACCGATTATGGAGTTGGTAGTGCCCAAGGTTCAATTCAACGCTGGAATGGCACGAGTTGGGAAACCTTGGCAACCGATACTAACGATTCGTTTGGCCTTTCACAGTTTTATCGCGCCAACAATCAACTTTATAGCTTTTTCCTTGAGCCGCAAGCCTTGGCTACTGGTCAAGCGGCTAGTAATGTTTGGCGTTTGAATGGCACAACCTGGACGAGCGCAAATATTAATGTTTCAGATACAGTTTATTGGTATGAATCAGGCCAACAGATCTTTGCTTATCTGGCTCAACCACAAGCCAGTCAACCAATCACTGGTATTTTGGAGTTTGACGGCACGAGCTTGAATCCACGGCTCCAACCAGATTGGTTCAATCGCTCGGATTATCTCTTTTTCTTCGAGAATAATTTCTATGCAATTAATCTACTCAATGATTTAGACTCGAAATTTTTAGAAATTCAGCGTTGGAATGGCCAAAATTGGCACGAAATTCAGTTTATGGAAGTGCCTAAGGCCCGTTATAGCCTTGACATGTGGCGCGGCCAACTGTTCATGGTCAATACTGCTGGCAATTTCTACGAAATTAATCCCGATGGCAGTTTGGATGAAATTGCTACAGCTGACGGTGGCATTTATACCATGGCTGGGCGTGATGATGGTGCGCTCTATCTTGGCGGCGATTTCAGCACCATTGATGCGGCGACAACAGGCCCAATTGCGAGCTTTGATGGCACGAATTTCCGGGGCTTGCTGAGCCAGCCCAATGGTCGCGTCAACTCACTGAGTGTTGATCGCAATCATGTGTATGTCGCTGGCGATTTTACCAAAGTGGGCACGGTAGCATCGTTGGGTGTGGCGGTCTTTGTGCCGACCAAGCAGGTCTATTTGCCTGCGGCAATGCGTTAATAATCTACGGGGTTAGCTTTAAATCTATGGATGAATGCTACTGAGAGATTCTGATAACAATTGGGGTTTGGCTCTTGCCAAACCCCAATTGTTGTCGAAGCTTAACTTGACGTTACCCGCAAATATTGCTAAAAATGAATCCTGATGCTAGAATAGTAATTAGAATCATTCTAAGGTTGAAGCACAATGGCAATTATGCAACCTGAAGAGCGGGCGCGTCGCCTATTACGCGAATTGGAACATCATGGCTATCGGCCAACGCCGCAGCGCGAAGCGGTTTGTTGGGCGTTGGCTCGTCATGGCGGGCATCCTACTGCTGCTGAGATTGTCGAAGTCGTTAAGCAGCATGGCATTGGTCAGGCCACGGTTTATAACACGATTACAACCTTGGAAAAGCTGGGGGTTATTCAGCCAATGCCGTTGAATACCGATGAGCACACCCGCTATGACCTCGATACAACTCCGCATATGAACTTTGTGTGTTCGCAATGCGGCGCGATTATCGATTGTCATGCACCACAGCTTGATTTGATGCTGGCACAGATCGCCTCAACCGCCGGAGCAACCTTTGAATCAGCCAATGTGGTGGTCTACGGGCGTTGCGAACGTTGTAAAAATTAAATCAGTAAAGAGTGCTTCGGCACTTTTTATTTAGACTCAATTTAGAATCATTCTAAATAAAACTAATAAAACAGGTTTAATAGCCGAAATTTTTTTATCAGCAATTTAGAATGATTCTCATTGCTAAGGAGCAGGTATCATGACTACCACAAGTGTTAATAGCCGCCACCTGCATGCTGAGGCCCAAGCCGAGCTTGATGAGCTAGCAGCATTGCCATGGATGATGCGCCTAACCGCGATTTGTTTGATCGCCACAGGTTTGGGCTGGGTTGCCGGAAGTGTTGCGGGCGTGCCAACTTGGTTGCCTTGGTTATTGTATGTGGTAGCGTTTGCCAGCGGCGGCTGGTTTCCGCTGGGCAATGCATGGGAAAGCCTGCGCCAACGCGAATTCGATGTTAATTTCTTGATGATTGTGGCAGCAATCGGGGCAGCGGCAGTTGGTCAGCCCCGCGAAGGCGCAATTTTGATGTTTTTGTTTGCGCTTTCCAATACGCTCGAAACCTATGCCATGGGTCGAACTCATCGGGCCGTCAATGCACTATTGGAGATGGCTCCCGACCAAGCAACGCTGATCGCTGCCGATGGTACGCAACAAGTGGTGGCCGTCGCCGATTTAGCGATTGGCGATCGGGTATTGGTGCGGCCTGGCGAGCGGATTCCGGTTGATGGGGTTGTGCGGATCGGCGCTTCGTCAATTAACGAAGCAGCAATTACTGGCGAATCAGTGCCAGTTGATAAAGGCGCTGGCAGCAAGGTCTTTGCTGGCACGCTCAATACCACTGGCGCACTGACCATCGAGGTAACCGTGGCGGTTGGTGATACGACCTTGGCACGAATTATTGAAACCGTGGCCGAAGCTCGCAGCCAAAAAGCCAAAGCCCAAGATTTTACCGATCGGGTAATTGGCCAATATTATGCCTATGCCGTGGTGGCCATGACCTTGTTGGCGATTGCGATTCCGTTGCTGTTTCTCGATTGGAGCGTTAAAACCACGCTCTACCGCGCAATGGCACTGATGGTCGTGGCCTCGCCCTGTGCCTTGGTGATTTCAATTCCAGCGGCGATGCTTTCGGCCATGGCCAATGCTGCCCGCCACGGGATGTTATTCAAAGGTGGGCGCTATCTTGAAGCTGCTGCTAAAATTAAAGTCGTGGCCTTGGATAAAACAGGGACGCTCACGACTGGCCAATTGAGCGTGATGCAAACTGTGGATCTTGGTCAACGCTCAACTGAACAATGGCTAACCGCAGCAGCAGCGGTCGAAGCCTTCTCAGAACATCCCTTGGCGAAAGCGATTGTCGCCCATGCTCAAGATCAGAAACTGAACGTCCCAATTGCGGTTGATTTCCAATCGATCACTGGGATGGGTGCGCAAGCTGATGTTCATGGCGAATTGGTGCAGGTTGGTCGGCCCCGTTTATGGGGCGAGGCGGTGCTCGCCCAAGCTGCCAAACTTGAAGCCCAAGGCGCAACCGTGATCGGTGTTGGCACTACCGAACAAGTATGGGGCTTAATTGCCTTGGCTGATACGATTCGGCCTGATGCCAAGCAAGCGATTGCCGCGCTGCACGCTGCGGGTGTGGAACGAGTGGTGCTGTTGACTGGTGATAATCAAGCTGTAGCCCAGCATGTGGCCAGCCAAATTGGCATTGATGATGTTCGTGCTGAACTTTTGCCTGGTGACAAAGCCCAAATTATTGAAGAATTGCAACAACGCTATGGTCCAGTTGCGATGGTTGGCGACGGCGTGAATGATGCGCCAGCCTTGGCTACTGCTCAACTGGGCGTGGCAATGGGCGTTGCTGGCACTGATGTGGCTGTGCAAAGTGCCGATGTGTTGTTGCTGAGTGATGATTTGCTGAAATTGGCTGAAGCTTTACGGCTTGGCCGTCGCACCCAACGCATTGTTTGGCAAAATATTGCCTTTGCTGGCGGCGTGATTGTGGTGCTGATCGCTTCAGCCTTGTTTGGCAATATTCCCCTGCCGTTAGGCGTGGTTGGCCATGAAGGTAGCACGTTATTGGTGGTTGCCAATGGTTTGCGCTTGCTGCGCCGCTAACCAAAGAGCATAAAGGCAAACAGCGACAGCATTGCTGCTAACATAAACCAGGCTAAAGGGTCCTTGCGCAATTGACGATTCAAATTGGGCAAGGGCTTTTTATAGGTATATTCATAGCCACAGTCAATGCACTGGACATAATAGCGAAACATGTGAATACCCGAGGTCAGTAATGGTTTCATCGTTTGCTTCTTGCTACCACATTCAGGGCAAGCAAAACTGACGTGGGTTTGAGCTGCATGCGGAACATGATAATCGGCCATACTTCTGCTCCTTGATTTGGTTCGGGTAAACATTAATAATGGGGAACAAAACTGTTCCCCATCATAGCATGGCCAAAATTGCTTGAGAAGAGCGAATTTAGCGTCGAATACTCCAAGCAATGCCTGCCTGCAAGGTGCTAAATGTGGTAAGTTGGTTCAACTGCTGGCCGAAGCCAACCAACGATTGAGCAATCTCTGGGCTGAGGCCAGTTAGCACTAATTGAGCGCCGAGCAAACGTACAGCCTTGGCGGCTTTGAGCAACATCTCGGCGGTAAAGCCATCAATTTGGGCGACCCCAGTAATATCGATGATGGCGATCCGAGCGTGTTGTTGCTCAACCCCTTGCAATAATGTGCCCAAAATGTGGTTAGCACGGGCTTGATCGATCGCGCCGACCAAGGGCATCACCAGCATATCATCACGGAAGGGAATCAACGGCGTAGCTTGCTCGGCGATCACAAATTCTTGGGCTTTGATCAATTGTTCTTGGAGTGCAAGTTGTTCGGTTTGGGCAGCTAGGGTATTGGCTTGCAGTTGATTGCGCTCAGCTTCTGCGGCTGCGGTTGCGAGCTGCGCTTGTTCGAGCACATTCAAGGTTTGATTAATGCTGGTCGCCAAGCCCGCAACCTCATCGTTGCCCACCACTGCTACCCGTTCATGCAGATTATTGGCAACGTGTTTGATTTCGTTACTCAAGCGCAACACGCGGTTGATGACCACTCGATTGAGCAAAAAATACAATACCAAGCCACCAATAGCCGTCACCACAAAGGTCAAAATCACCACAAACTGCAAGGCATGATGACCTTGGTTGTAGATTGTGCGTGGCCGAATAATATTGATAATCAGGGCTGGGTTACCTTGGAGATCGTTGATTTGCTGCAAGCCACGTAAGGCATGCTCATCGATTGGGATGATTTGGCGGGGATTGACATCGCTCAATTGCTGAATGCTGCTTGTCAGATCGCTTGGTGGATTGAGCACATCTTCCAAACTGAAGGGAAATAATGTGACCGCAGCTAAATCATTAAGCACCTGTTGGTCAAGGTAGCGCCCAAAAATCACCGTGCCGCGAATTGGCCCTTGACCTTGGCTATCAATAATCGGGCGAGCAGCAACCAACACAATTCGCTCTTGAAAACGCACAATGCCCAAGTTGCGTTGGCTGGAGTCACTAAACGTCGTTAGTTGCGGAATTTGCTGCACAAATGGTAAAAAGTTTTCTGGTAAGTCGCTAAATGTATCTGCATCGGCCATTCGTCCATACACCAAGGCTTGTTGTTGGTTGAGAAAGGCCATAATATTAAATGTATAGGTTGCGAAAACATCATCGCCAGCATTGTTGCTAATATAATCAGCATCGGGAGCCTCGATAAAGGCATAGGTATCATCCCAGGTTGACCATGAAACCAAGGCCGTGTCGAGCCGATTTTGCTCAAACTGTAAGGCATTCAATACCCGATCAAGGTCGGTTTGCATTGAGGTCGTTTCAAGCTCGGCAAACGATTGGAGCAGCAACATGCGCAGTGGGAAAATAAGCACAACTACCAGCAGCACGAGGCTGGCTCCTAGCACAATTTTGGTTTGGCGACGCAGCGAGGTCGTGCCAGTTGATGGCGCAGATGTCATAATACGATGCAACCTATCTAGATTGGCTGGGTAGAATTGTGCGCCTATGATAGCACGTTCTCTAGTTAATTGGGGTAGGTTGATCTGCGAAGGAGCACGAAGAGCACGAAGGGGCGAGGGGTCAGGGTTCAGGGACAAGGAGTCTGTTTTGAATTAGCTGGACAATCAGCAATACTGACTCCTGATTGCTGACCCCTGACCTCTATCACCCTCTACGCCTCAGCGGTAAATCCGCTTGCCTGAAGCCTGATTCCAATTCATAGATTCTTTGATCTTTCATCCCTCATAATTCATCCTTCATCCTTTACTCAAATTCACCCTAGTAATTTGGGTAAAAATTTTTTATACTTATACAATTGATTTCCCTCAACGGTGTGCAATATTTATAATTCTCTCGTGGCACACCTACCACAACCACCTGGAGGTCGGCATGCGAATATTTCATGGTCTTTTACTGCTAGGCTTAATTTTTTTAAGCCTAGGAAGCGCGGCTAGCAAACCCCCTAGCGCGACAATCCCGCCCAAGTTGTATCTGCAACGCGGTACGATCGATCTCAACGTGGTGAATCAGGCCAACCAAAATGATCCGTTGTTACAGGCGGTTGCCGAGTATGCGGTTATTCAATTTAGTGGGCCAATTTTGCTCAAGCAGCGGCAAGCACTCGAAGCTACTGGGTTAAGCATTATTGAATATCTACCTGATTATGCCTATTTGGTGCGTGGCTCGGCTGCCCAACAAGCTGCCGCTAGTCGGCTCGATGGTTTTTATGCCCGTGGCGATTGGACGTTGGCTGATAAGTTTCAGCCTGGTTTGTTGAGGCTAATCCAAACTGGGAGCTACCAAGGCTTGCCCTTACGCACAATTGGCTGGGATAACCAACTGGCCAGCGCTGAGCAAGCGGTCAAAGCCCAAGGCCTCAAGCTCGATGCCATCACGACGATTGATCAACTGCTCCAGCTTGCGCGGATTAACGAAGTACGCTGGATTGAAGTATCAAGCACACCTAAATTGGCTGATCAATATGCTCGTCAAGTTCAACAAGTCGAGCCGGTTTGGACTAACCACCAGTTGTATGGCCAAAATCAAATTGTAGCCTACACCGACACAGGCTTGGATACTGGCTCGTTGGCAACGGTCAGCAACGATTTTGCCAATCGAATTCAAGCGACCCATGTGCTCTCTGCTGGAGCGCATTGGGATGATAACCATGGCCACGGAACCCACGTTGCTGGCTCGATTGCTGGGAATGGCGCACTTTCTGGCTCAAACCCAGCTACGCATAGCTATACTGGTTCGATGGCGGGGATTGCGCCTGAAGCTAAGTTAGTCGTCCAAGCCTTTGAGGCTGACCTTAGTGGCAACATTATTGGCCTGCCTACCGATTTTTACCCCATGTTCCAACAAGCCTATGACGCAGGTGCTCGTATCCATAGTAATAGTTGGGGCGATCTGACTGGACCTGTGACTGATACCGAGGCTTCGTTTGGTGGTTACCCCTATAGTGCTCAGCGTACTGACCAATTTCTGTGGGAACACCCCGATTATACGATGCTGTTTGGGGCTGGCAATAGCGGAGCCGATGGAACGGTTGGTGAATTAGGCTTTTGTACTGGCGGTGATGGCGTAGTCGATCCTGATTCGTTATTAGCACCGGGTACGGCCAAAAATGTGATTACGGTTGGCGCTAGCGAAAGCCCACGCCCAACGGGTGGTTATACGGGCTTACCTTGGCTGTTGCTCAGCTTTTGTTTTGCAACCGAGCCAATTCTCTCCGATACGCTTTCTGATGATGCCAATGGCATGGCGGCATTTTCATCGCGTGGGCCAACTGATGATGGCCGAATCAAACCCGATTTGGTTGCGCCTGGCACAAATATCGTTTCAACGCGCTCCTATGGTAGTGGTGCTAGCACCTTATGGGGCGTGCACGAAACCAATGGCAACTATGTGTACTCGGGTGGTACTTCGATGTCCACACCGTTGGTTGCTGGTACGGTTGCGCTTATTCGCGAATGGCTGGCGACCCAAGGTATGATTACCCCAAGTGCAGCAGTGATCAAAGCAATTGCCCTGAATACCACGGTTGATATTGCGCCAGGTCAATATGGCACGGGCGTAACCCAAGAAATTCCCTACAATCGACCAAATAGTGTGGCTGGCTGGGGTCGCAGCAATTTAAGCTTTATTACCAAACCTGCCCCCTATCATTTGTGGGTGGCCGATCGAACTGCTGGCTTGAGCACAGGCCAAACGATTACCTACAATCATACTGCCAACCAGCCGCTAACTGTGCTGACCAATACTCAACCGTTGCGGGTTATGCTCAACTGGACAGATCCGCCAGCCTCGTTGGCAGCGGCCCAACAATTGGTTAACGATCTTGATTTGGTGGTGATTGGGCCTGATGGTACGCGCTATTATGGCAACAATCAGAGCACTGGCGATCGCACCAATAACGTCGAAGGGGTCATTATCAATAATCCGCAAATTGGGGCTTATCAAATTGAGGTTAATGCGCATAATGTGCCAATTGCTAGCCAACCCTATGGCTTAGCCGTAGCTGGCCCGTTGCGCGAAGGCACTGGCGGTAGTACGCCAACTCCAACGCCAACCGCGACAGCAACCAACACACCAACGGCCACGAACACGCCAACCAACACTGCAACGAATACGCCGACCAATACGGCAACGGCCACCAATACACCGACGAATACAGCAACGGCCACCAATACACCGACGAATACAGCAACGATAACTAACACGCCAACCAACACACCGACGGCAACGAATACACTGACGAATACGCCAACCAACACACCGACGAATACACCGACTGACATACCAACTCCGACGAGTACGGCTGTGCTCAACGAGTATGATGTTTGGATACCGTGGGCCAGCAAGTAGCCTAGGCTCCAGCAAAAACGCGATCAAGTTTTTTGATCGCGTTTTTGTTTGTCCAAAATTCCCCTTGACAGCCCTATTTAGATTAGTTATACTCTTGATTGAACGTTCAATCAAGTTTTTGAGGTAAGGTATGACTGATGAACAACAGCAACGGCGCGAGGCTATTCTTGAGGCTGCACGGGCCGAATTTGCCGAAAAAGGCTTTCGGGGGGCCACGATCAAATCAATTGCCGCCCGCGCCCAGATTCAGTCGCCAGCCTTGATCTATTGGTATTTTCCGAACAAAGATGCGTTGCTCGAAGCAGTGATGCAAGTTCAAATGCCGATCTTGCAAAATATGCAATCGCTTGATGGCTTGTTTGATCTAGAGCCACGGCAATTGCTGGGATTATTGGCCAAAGGCTACCTGCAAGCAGGCGATAATCCGCGCACTGTGCAGATGATGCGGGTGCTTTTGGGTGAAATGCTGTTGGGACGTAACCCAACTGAGGTGATCAACCAACAGATTGTGCCGCAGATCAAGCAATTTCTGGAAGGCTATTTGATCCATCAAATTCAGCTTGGCCGGATACGCCAGCACGATACCCGCGCCAGCACCCGCGCCTTTATGGGGATGCTCATGCCTCAAATGCTGAGCAAAGTAATTTTGCCCAGCTTGCAGGCCGATGGATTAACCGACGACGAACATATTGCAACGATTATTGATATTTTTCTGAATGGACTCAAGCCAGAGGAGTAAACCCATGAACGCTGTTGAAGTTCGGGGACTCACCAAACGGTACGGCAATGTCCAAGCCCTTCAAGGTGTCGATTTGACGGTGCCTGAAGGCATGATTTTCGGCTTGCTTGGCTCGAATGGGGCTGGCAAATCAACCTTGATTAAGGCCTTGGTTGGCGCACTCAAGCCCAATAGCGGCGAATGGCAGGTGCTTGGCCTTAATCCATTACGTGATCAAGCTAATCTCCGTGCCTTGATTGGCTATATGCCCCAAGGCGTGGCGCTGTATGAAGATCTCTCGGCCCGCGAAAATTTACGGTTTTTTGGCAGTGCTCACGGCGTGCCCGAGTTGGAGCAACGGATTCAAGCGGCACTTGAATTTACCGAATTAACTGGCCGCGCAGATCATCCGGTGTATGGCTTTTCGGGCGGCATGAAAAAACGGGTCTCGTTAGCCTGTGCTCTGCTGCACAAACCACGTATGCTCTTTCTTGATGAGCCGACTGCGGCAGTCGATCCGCATCTTAAGGTGCGTTCGTGGCAGCTCTTTCGCGAATTGGCGAATGCTGGCACAACCTTATTTATCAGTACCCACTTGATGGATGAAGCCTTGCTCTGCGACCGCCTTGCTATCCAACAAACTGGCAAAATTTTGATTGTCGATACGCCCCAAGCGATTTTGGAGCATGGTCAAACCCGATTAATCATCAAACAAGCTGAGCAAACCACTGACCAGCAAATTGTTAGCACGCCCGACGCATTAGCCGAAGCCTTACATAGCTATGGGCTGAATCCAACAATTCAAACGTTGGCGTTACACCCCGATTCGCTCGAAACGATTGTGCTGCGCATGCTGCAAAAAAGCGAGGTGACCGAATGAGCCGTATTTTAGTTGTTGCCAAACGGGTGCTAACCCAGCTGCGCCACGATAAACGCTTGCTTGGGTTATCGGTCATGGCTCCGTTGCTAATTATTTATCTGTTGAAAATTTTCTTCGATACCATGCCCAAGGGCTTCAATAATGCCCGCTATATCATGCCGATCACTGCATTTATGGTGCATTTTTTGGCATTTTTGCTCTGTGCAATTGTCTTAGTCCAAGAACGCACCGCCGGAACACTAGAGCGGATGTTTATCAATGGCTTTCGGCGGATTGAAATTATCGGCGGCTATGTGCTGGGCTATATTCTGCTGGCCACTTTCCAAGCAGCAATTGCCTTGGCGCAAGCTCTGTGGTTGTTCGATTTAGAATATGCTTGGGCTGATTTGGCGATGTTGTTTGGGGTAATTTGGTTGCTGGCAATTACCTCGGTGATGTTGGGGATGTTTATCTCGACCTTCGCGCGGCATGAAGGCCAAGTTTTCCCCTTTATTCCGATGATTATCCTGCCGTCGGTGTTTCTTTCGGGCTTGTTGATTAATCCTGAGCAATTGCCAACCTGGGCTAATTGGCTTGGTCATGCCTTTCCATTGTTCTATGCCAACGATGCAATTCAAGAAATTATTGGCAAAACGCCCAGCGCGAGCGTGATCTGGACGAATATAGCGATTTTGGTCGGCTATGGCTTGTTTTTATTAACTTTGGCCTCGCGCACCTTGAAAGATGTTGAATGATTGATCCACGAAGGACACGAAGCACCACGAAGATTAATTATTTCGTGCTCTTCGTGTCCTTCGTGGATCAAACCTGATCCCTGACCCCTAACCTCTGATCCCTCGTCCCTACTGATAACTTACATTATCCAAGCTAGGCATGGCGGCGATCCAGATTGGTCCAGCTGGAAACATGATTTCAGCGTTACTCTGATCATAAAAACGCAATGGAGCCGATTCGGAATCCTTGCGCCACGTAGCTTCTTGGAGCGAGCCATTGGCGAAAACCAACGCTCGACCTTCGCCAATCACCTGCTGATCGATGCGGCCTTTATCATCGCCGATGATCGGAGCTTCGAATACTTCCATCGTCACAACACTTTTGAAGGTTAGCTGTGCTCCGCTGACCGCATCGACGTGCGCTGCACCGCGTCGCAAACGGGCATATTCGTTGGTGGCAGGGTCGTAGCGCCAGCCCGCCGGATCTTCGGGGTAGATGAAGAAATAATCAATTGTGCTAACTGGCTCAGCCACCGGAGCTTCTGGCTCAAATAAAAAGCCCACGTCGTTAACATCGGCCTCAGCGCTGTCGCTCGCCCGATCATCAACATATTGGGCAATTTGAGCAGCGCTGGTATACAAATTATGTGGAGCCTCGCGCTGTAACGAGCGGCGGGAGTAATCGAAAATCTGGCGGCTTTCCAAGCTAACCAAATCGATATCAATCACCAAATCATTAGGATCGGCGGCGAGGCGTTCGAGGCCTTCGGGGCTACCACCAGCGTGGGTATAGACCGCTCGAAAACCCATGGCCCATTGCACAAAATAAAGCCGAGCCGAGCGAACTGGCCCCAGATCGCCTGCAACCTCAGCCAATTCGGGCGTAAAAACTGCCATATAGCGAGTAACGCCGTATTCCGCCAAGGCCTCAAACACAACTGCTGCCTGATCCAAGCCAGTTTGCGGATAAGCCGCCGGAAAGTTATCGATCATGGTGATGTAGGGGCGTTGGGTTAGTGTGCCTCGGGCCATGGCAGGTCGCCCAGTGCGGGGGTCGCTGCTGATCGGAGTGGCAGTTGGCACACTGGTTGGGCTAGGCTGGGTTGTCGCCGTTGGTGCTAGGGTTGGGCTGGCCGCTAGCGTGGCGGTTGGGCTGGGTTGGGCTGGCACAGTGGCGGTGGGTGTTCCGGTTGTGCTGCATGCTGTTACAATCAACAGCAAACTGATCGAAAACCATCGACGCATGCAAAACCTCCCTGACGATAATCCAATTTCTTGGCAATATCGTTGAACTAGGCTATGGGCGAGAAAATACTTGATAGGTTTGATTTTGACTGATTACCTGCCAATTATCGGCTTGCAGGTTTTTGCCAATTGGGCTGCCAATTTCTACTAAGGCACATTCAATATTATATTGTTCAAATAATGGTTGATATTGCCCATTATCTTCAGTTTGCATACTGGTATTCATGAAATCGGTCGGATAGGGATCAAAACGATTATCGATAAAAACAGGTCGTTCTGGCAAATACCAAATTAAATCGCCGCCACTATTATAGGTATTATAGATATTCCCAGGACAATTCTTCATTGAATCAAGAATCGCTGGTGATAATAATGGTGTGCGTTGCAGCCAACTAAAAATGACTAAGCCAATTGCAATAATCGCCGTTAAGCCTAAAATAACTCCTTGCATTGGCTCAAAGGCACTCAATTTGCCTGGCTTGTAGGGCGTTACTGCATAGATCTTGAATAATAATAACACTGCCAGAACATCAAAAAAGACATTTTGACGTACTGAACGGAATGCCATTATGCCAAATAAAATTGTTGCAAGCACTAAAAACCATTCATAATTGGTGCTTGGCTTATAACGTCGTCGATACCAAACTAAACCAAGCACCGTAACCAGTAGAAAATAAGGATAGCTCGCAAATTTAGTAAACTTTTGCGGTTGCCATTCTTCGATATAAGCATAGGTGCTGCTATCAAGCGAATTAAGCGTGAATAACCATAATTCATAGCCATGCGGATTGCATAAGCTTGCCAAAAATGAGAGCGCACTGATAGCGAGCCAACGCACAACATCTTGGCGCTGGACAATATTTACCGCAGTAATAATACCAATTAATACCATTCCAACCACGAAGCCAGCATGCAGATTGGCCCAAACCAGCATAAATGGAATAATCCACCAATGATATTTACGATTTTGAATCATCAAAATTAATAGAACAAATAAACAAATGGTGATAATTTGTGGCCGAACACTCCAGCCTTTAGCATTATCTACAATTCCAAGGGTTAGAAATAGAATTGCTAATTTTGGATTGATTTTTTCTGAACGATAGATTAAATGCCATGTAAATACAATGATGCCCGCAAATACCCCAACTAGTAGTGGGAAACCACCAATTGCATAGAATAAATACATTAATGTTTGAGTTAACCATTCGTGATTGGGCCAAAAATTCCCTTGATTGGTCCAGCTATACAGGTCGGTGGTAATAATCGTGCGTTGCTGCACAATATCTTGGCCTGTGCGCAACAACCACCACGTATCACTTTGTAAAGGAACTAATAACGCCATTCCCAGCAGCATTAATCCAGCAATCCATAGGAGAAACCGATCAAACGACCATTCTTGTGGTTTGAGCCAAGTTTTGAGCATAAAGTTCTCCCTGCATTAAACTATTGCGGATTAACCAGCGAATGCTGCTGTGATCCAGTTTATTTATGCCAAGACCATTGCGAAGGAATATAAATTGCGCCAAATTGTTCGCCAATCGAGGCCGCGTAAACCCGTAAATCATGCTTACGGTCTTGATGATCATAGGCATGAGTCAGGGTATGATCATACAATGCTACCGAAAGTTCATAATTGCCTTCCAGCAAAGGCAGGTTTTCGATTTGATAATCAACATAGCCTTGTTCGGCGATTTGGGGAATTTCTAGCCCAGCAAAGCGCGAATTTGGCCCATTGATGTGAAAGCCTGTGCGATGGTGAATCGCCACGCCAAAAACCGGTTTTTCAATTGGTTGGTGGGCTTGATAGTGCATGCGAATGGTTAAGGCTTGGCCTGTGGTTGCGGTCTGAATGACTTCACCAGCAGCATTGAGCAATTCCACCTTGGAGATTTCAGCCTCGCGACTGCCCCAGCGGCGTGCATCAAACTCAATTTCTTCAGCACTTTTGGCTTCTTCTTCGGTGCTGGGTGTTTCTGGTTCGGGGTTTTCGGCGGCTTTTTCGGCCTCGATCCTCGCGGCATCACGTTGGTTGGTTTCCGCTAAATAAGCGTCGATCGCTTCGGTTGGGGCACTGTCAGTCATCAAATTGCCATGGTGAAACCACAAGGCTCGATCACATAAGTCGCGCACTTGGCCCAAGGCATGCGAGACAAATAAAATTGTTTTGCCACGCCGTTTGAGTTGATAAATTCGATCCAAGCATTTGCGCTGAAACAGCTCGTCGCCAACCGCGAGCACTTCGTCGGTGATCAAAATATCGGGATCGACGTTGATTGCCACGGCAAAGCCCAAGCGCATATACATCCCCGATGAATAGTGCTTGACGGGCATGTCGATAAATTCTTGCATCTCGGAGAAGCGAATGATCGCTGGCACTTTTTCGGCCATTTCGATGCGATTGAAGCCGAGCAGTGAGCCATTCAAGAAGATATTTTCGCGACCTGTTAGATCGGGGTGAAAGCCTGAACCAAGCTCAAGCAAGGCCGAAACACGGCCATCGACAATTACCTTGCCGCTGTTGGGTTGCAAAATCCGTGTAATGAGCTTGAGTGTGGTCGATTTACCCGAACCATTGTGGCCAATCAAGCCAACCGTTTCACCACGATTGATCGTAAAACTGACATCGCGCAGCGCCCAAAAATCCTCGTCGGGCATAACTTGGGGCTTGAATAAACCGGCGATGCGTTCCTGAATGCTATTGCGCCGATCACGCTTGATCGTAAAATGCTTGGAAACATTTTCAAAAATAATCATAATTGCCTCGCTTAGAGTTCTTCGCCAAATCTGGCGCTGTAATGGTTGAACACATAGGCTCCGAAACACAGCACAATCAGGGCGGTCAGGCCAGTTCGGGCAACTCCATCGAGGCTGGGCAAGCCAGGCGTTGGATAATCGGGAATCGTTGTGACCCCACCATAGGCAATATCGCGATAGAAATCGACAATCGAGGCCATGGGATTGAGCCAGCGCACCAGTTTGGCATAATTGGCACTGGCAATATTATCTAAAGGATAAAATACTGGCGTGATAAAAAACCACAGTTGCAGCACAATCCCCATAATATGCGAAACATCGCGATAAAACACGATCACCGATGATAAGAATAAAATCATGCCCAAAATAAACATGCTTTCGATCACAATAATCACCGGCATCAATAAAAGTGTGGCTTTGATTGGTGCACCAGTGATGAACATAATCAAAAACATGATCGGTAAGGCCAGCATAAAATTCACCAAATTCGAGATTAATGTGGTGATTGGTAGAATTTCACGTGGAAAATAGACCTTTTTGACCAAATTGGCATTGCTGATTACGCTCATCATCCCTTCAGCCATGCCGCCGATAAAGTAATTCCACGGTAATAACGCCACCATCAAGAAAATATGAAAATGGCGAATATTGGAATTCAGCAGTAGGCCAAAAATTAAATAGAAGATCGAAATCATCAACAATGGATTGAGCAACGACCAAACATAGCCCAAAGCCGAGTTTTTGTAGCGTGAGCGTAAATCGCGCAGCACCAAGTTGCGAATCAATTCGCGATATTCCCACAGCTCACGAACTTTATCGACGATGCCGATTGCCCGATCGGCTAGTACTAACAAAAAGCCGCCAACAATCCCAACAATCAAGGCTAAACCGAATTTAAGCACAAAATTTTGTGAACGAGCTTCGGTTGGCAAGATTGCCGCTTGTTTGACATACGCAGCGCTGATTTGGCTATCGTCTGATTGGTAGCGTGGGTCGGAGTAGAGCACATCGGTTAAGATCGTGCCAATCAAACCACGGGCAGTTTTGAGATCGCGTGCCCGTTCGACAGGCAAATCTGGTTGACGTAACTCAAAAGCAATTTGATCAAAACGCACTTCAAATGCCCGAATCAGATCATTCAAATCTTCGGCATTGATCGTTGGCAGTTCAGTGCTGGCATGCAGCGAAAAATCAAAGGCTTGCACGCCGATTAATTCGCGCAAACGTCGCCCAAGCTCATCGTTGGCGGGCTGATTCTTGAGCAACAAGCCCAGTTCATACTCCATCAAACGGCGCAAACTATCACGACCACCAGCCGCGCGAATTTGCTGAATCAGTTTTTGGGCGGTGTAATCGGCGGCAGCTTGGGCATTTTCGGGCGAAGTGGCTTGAGCGGTTAATACCAAACTGCCATCAGCGGCGGGCGCGGCGCATGCCGAACCAAAGGTATTGCTACCAAATTTGGGCAAAATGCTTTTGACTACATTGCGGCTCGCATCACACAACTGATTTTGTAAAGCTTGCTCGGCCATAAAACTGCGATAGCGCTGGGCATCGAGCTGAATTGTGGCGCTGGCATCGTATTGAACCGTTTGAAAAAACAGAGTTGGCGCTGAAATCAGCAAGGTCATGCCAATCGTCAGCAACAACAAAAACCAATGAAAGCCGCCCAACCGACGACGTTGGCCATTTACGGTACGTGCGGCGTTGATGGTTTGAGCCATATCGTAATCTCCTCGGCGGAGTTTGCTGGTAAATCAAGAATCAGCCGATGGTTAGCCTGATCAAAGTTGCCTCTATCGCTGCCAATGCTCTCAGCCGGAAGCCGCAAGCTAAGCTGGGCTAAATCGAAACGACTGGGATTGGCGAGCTGAAGCCGAAGTTGATCAGGAGTTTGTTTGATGGTGATTTGGAGCGTTTGGAGTGCTCGCCAGCGGTCGGCAATCTCTGGAACCGTGGCGATCCACGCTTGCGCATCTATGGCCTGTTGAATTGCCGTTTGCCAAACGCCAATTTGCTCAGGGTTGTAAATTTCGTAATTATGGGCATAGATATCGATCACGCCGCCGCTAGCGATCGCTCGCTGCAAATAGTTGGTTGCAGTCACGGCAGTTTGTGGGGTCAGGTAGACATCGGGCAAGGCAACCAGATCGTGGCCTGGCAATTGGCGCGGTTGCCACCAGAGCCGATCGATCAACAAGTGGCGATCATTCAAGCCGCGCTGCAAGTTGCTGGCATCGAGCACGCGGGTGCGCACGACGGTGCGAATGCCTGCGGCCTGCAAGGTTTGCCAGTGGGCTTCGGTCATTCCATCGCTGCCGCCATACGGAAAAGCTAAACTGCTAGCAGGTGCAATGCCTTGGCTGATTGCTAAAGCCTGCCACTCGTCGCTGTCGCTAGCTAACTCTTTGGCATGGGCAAATCCAACGTACATATGGCTAAATGTATGACTTTCGATCGTTTGCTGTGCCGTTTGCAGCGGTTCGAGCAAATCGCCAAAATACCAGGCTGGATCGCTCGCGACCGTGCCATAGGGATCATAGCTGAACCACGGGGTTTGCGACCAATCGATGGTTTGCCAACGGCGCGGCGTGCTGGCAGCCCAAGCAAAGGTTGGATCGCCCATCCAAGTGCGGCGCTCTTGGTTGCCAAATAAAAAATTATAGCCATTGCCAAACCATGTGCCGCGAATCTGATGCGGCGCAAACAAGTCCAGCAAATTGTATGTGCCTTGGCGAGCTTGCAAACCCAAGGTTGTGGCGCTGCTGATCGCATTGGTTGGTAAGCTGAGCGAGTGAATCGCCCCGCCCATGGCAGTTTCCCAATCGACGCTAAAACTCACGGCGGCAATTGCGCCCTGCGGATAGGGTTCGATGTAAATGCCAGCCGCTGCCATACTCAAATTATCAAGATAAATTGGGTCATCAGAAAGCGCGTGGATTGAAATTGCTAGCCACGTCGCTTGATTGGGGCTGGGTTCAGTTTCAACCAGCACGGGAGTCCAAGTTGGTGCACCTTGGTTATCGAAGCCCAGCAAAACGGGGGCTTGTTTATCCAGCCGAATATCATCGCCAGCTGCATCGACCCAATGTACCCAAACCTGAATTTGTGCGCCCACGCTACTGCGCTGCGTGCCAGGATCGATCAAGGCTTGAAAACCTAGTCGATAGCGCTGGCCTGCTTGGGTAGTTAAGCGCGGTGAGCGGGCAAAACTATTGACCCCATATAACTGCAAGCTATATTGATCATCGAGCACATAGCCATTGGTGGTGTCGGCGCGTTTGAGGCCATTGCCCGACCAACCGTCAGGAATGCCATTATCGGCGGCGCTGTGCCAATCGGCGTTGGCCAAAATATTGCCGCCTGTCCAGATGCGGGGTGAACGATCAGGGCGTAACCATTGAGCGATCAACAGGCTGCCAAGGCCCAATAAAGCCATGGTCAGAAGAAGAATGATCGAAGATTGGAGAAACCGCTGCATCAAAAGCCCTTCAAGCTAGTGCGTGCTCAACGCAATAGCGCATTTTAACACAGGGCTGGCGGCTTGACAAAAAATGAGGCTTTCACGCTTTACTCGGGCAAGCCCAGCCAATCGCGCTGTTGCACCTGCATTGCTCCAACTACTCGTGGGCAAGCGAGGGCAGCGGCATAGCCAGCGGGTGCGCTGAGTGGCTGAATATGCCATTGATCGACGGTGTTTTCGCGGTTCCATTCGAGGGCTTGGGTAATTTCTGGCTCGATCGAGACCGCAAAGCTAGAGAGTGGCAATGACAAACCCATGCCATGGGCTTTGATATAGGCTTCTTTGCGTGTCCAGCAGCGAAAAAAGGCGGCAGTCTGATCATCAGCATTCAGCACGGCTTGGCGTTCGCTGGGAGCAAAATAATGCTGAGCAATGCCTGCCAAGTCGTCAAGCTGGCGTTGTTCTTCAATATCCACGCCAATTGTTGCGAGTTGGCTGAGGCCAAGCATTCCATAGTTGCCAGCATGTGAGAGGTTAAAGCTCAAATCAACATCGGCCAACAAGGGCTTGCCATAGTTGTTTTGGCTAAATTCGAGGCTGCTTGGATCACGGCCAAGATATTCGGCCAAAATCAGGCGCATTGCTCCACGGCAAATCGTGTAGCGGGTTTGATCACGCTCGAAGTGAAAGCGCAAGGCTCGCGCTTGCTCCTCAGGGTTGAGCACAGCCCAAAAGCGGCTACGTTGAGGTCGCAGCCGCGTTAAGTCGAGGAGCCAAATGTCGATAGTGTTAGGGCTTAAGAGCATAGAACATAGAACATAGAACATAGAACATAGAACATAGGATCAGTTGATCCACGAAGGACACGAAGAGCACGAAGGTTGAATTGGCTATAGCCTATAGTTTAATTTTTCATCCCTCATCCTTCATACTTCATCCTTTCATCGTCACGGCGATTATACCATCGGCTTGGGCTTGAATCGTATCGCGGTCGCTGGCAATTTCAGCGTCAGGGATGGCATCGGGCAGGGCATCTTCCATGTAGCGCAACGGGCGATAGTTGAAGCCGATCAAGGCCCAAATTGCTGCCCCCAAGCCAACCACCACCATCAACAGGCCAATCCCACGATCAGGGCCAACCCCGAAGATCCAACCCAAACTGCTACTGAGTGCACCGTTTGTTTCGAGCAAAGGGCCAAACAATTTATCGGCCAACGGGCCAGCCAGCCAATAGCCTAGCGGGATGCTGAGCATCGCCAGCATTTGGTTGGTTGCTTGGACCCGCCCTTGTAGCTCCAAGCCAACTTTGGTTTGGATGAGCACTTGCCAGTGGGCGTTGACCAACGAAATTGCAAACCACATACCAAACATCGCTAAGGCCACCAGCCATACCGAAGGCCGCAATCCCGCCAAGGCAATGAAAAAGCCTTCGAGGATGACGAAGCCAACCATGCCTTCGGCACGGCGCTGCAAGCCGCCCCATAAGCTCATAAATAAGCCGCCGAGGAAGCCACCCAAAGCACAGGCTGCGCTGACAATGCCCAGCTCGGCAGGCCCGCCAAACGAGAGCACCAACGGACTCATACTGATGCTGGCGATGCCAAACCAAATATTGCCCAAGGCGAAAAACAGCACCATCGCCACCAAACTTGGCCGTTTGATGATATATTCCCATCCGCGCACAATTTCACGCAACAATGGTTCTTCGCGCTTGTGGTAGAGCGTGTTAGGGAAGCGCACCAAGAACAATACCCCGATTCCTAAGCTAAACGAGATGAAATCGAGCAAAAAGACTCCGCCCAAGCCAAAGAAGGCCACCATGCCGCCAGCAATAAATGGCGCAATCAAGCCGCCCGTGGCTGAACCAAGCTGAATCACGCCGTTAGCATGGCCAAGATATTGTTTGGGCACAAGTTGGGTCATGGCTGCGGCATACGCTGGACGCTGGAAGGTTCCAGCAATCGAGCTAATTGCCGCTGTCAGGTAAATATGCCAAACCTCTAGTTTATTGGCCCACAGCAGCATGGCAATTACAATTGTCGAAAGCGCCGAAATCGTATCAGCAATAATCATTATCCAGCGCCGATCCCAGCGGTCGGCGATTGCTCCAGCCAATGGTGAAACCAGCAAACTTGGTAGCATCGAGGCGATTGCGGTAAAGGCAAAATCGCTGACTGTACCAGTGCGTTGATAGATCCAAATGCCCAAGGCAAAGCTCGATAAACTTGAACCAAGCATCGAAACCAGCTGGCCCAAGGCAACCATAAAGAAAATTCGTAGGCTGGGCAGGCTGGTTTTATGCGATTTTGCTTTGGCGGCGGTTGGCTGAATTGGCCTTGGTTGTTGCCATTGTTCAGTTTGTTGCTCGATAATTTGGCCCAATTCAGCCGCTTGGTGTTTAAGAAAATAATGGCCAGCATGGGGAATCACATGCAGCGTGACGTTGTTGCTGAAATATTCCCATTCGCGGTAGCGCTCTTGGTAATATTCGGTCGCCCGATCCATCTCGCCGATAATACAGGCGATTGGCGCTTTGAGTTGTTGCGGCTGTTTTTGGGCAAATGCTTGGGTGAAATAGCGCTCAACTTCACGGGCATCGTGGCGCAAGCTACGCATTACAAACGTTTGTTCTGCTTGATCAACAATTTCGGTGAAGCCTCCCAAAGCGCGGAGAAAATCGCGATATGTCCGATCCGACATCCAACGATCGGCGGGCATAAGTTTGTTGAGCCATTCAAAGAAACGGCCTGGCACTCGCGCCGCCGGAAAATTGCCACCAAGCACAATCCCTTGAACTTCGCGGCCTGCTTGTTCCAACAAGCGCCCAATTTCTACGGTCATGGCGCTGCCAACACAATGGCCATAGAGCACAATTGGGCCTTGGGTTTTGGCTTGAATTTCGCTGGCAAGCTGACTAGCAACCACTTCCAAGGCTTGCAATGGCTCGTCGGGGCGGCTGAAATCGTGGCCAGGTAGCTCAGCGGCCAATAAACGATAGCCCTTGGGCATGGCTTGGGCCAATGGTTGATAGGTGATCGCGCTGCCGCCACCATAGGGAATTGCCACAATCGTGGTGTATTGCTTAGCTTGGGCTTTGGTCAATTCATAGAGCATGCCGCCGCTCTCAGCGCTGCTTGCACCCGAGAGATGGGCGGCCAATTCACGTACTGTCGGATATTTGAACAGGGTCATAACGCTGATATGACTACCAATTTTGCGTACAACCCGAATTGCTTTAAATGATTCGCCGCCTAAATCGAAGAAATTATCGTCGATCCCAACTTGATCTAGCCCCAAAACTTCGGCCCAGATTCCTGCCAATTCGTGTTCAGTGGCGGTTTGCGGGGCAACGTAGCTATCGAGATTGCGCTCGTTGCTGGGGGCAGGCAAGGCACGGCGTTCAATTTTGCCATTGGGATTAAGTGGCAATCCATCCAATTCAACAAAGGCGGTTGGCACCATATAATCGGGCAAACTGTTGCGTAGTGCCTCGCGAATGCTGCCAATATTTAGGCTTTGGCCTGCTTCTGGCACGATATAGGCGACCAGCCGCTTATCGCCTGGCGTGTCTTCGCGCAAAATCACCACGCTATTGGCAACCTGGGCTTGGGCCTGAATCGCAGTTTCGATCTCGCTTAACTCAACCCGATAGCCACGAATTTTGACTTGCAGATCGATCCGACCCAAAAATTCAATCGCGCCATCAGGCTGATAGCGTACCAAATCGCCGCTGCGATAGAGCCGCGCTCCTGCCTCAACACTAAATGGATTTGGTACAAAACGCTCGGCGGTCAGATCGGGCCGCCCGATGTAGCCGCGACCCACGCCAGCGCCACCAACGTAGAGTTCGCCTGGCACACCTTGCGGCGTTGGCTGCAACTGACGATCGAGCACATAAATTTGTACATTGCCCAAGGGTCTCCCAAGTGGCACGGTGCTGCTGGGGTAGCGCGGTTGGCTGGGGATTGGGTAGGTCAGCATCGAAACCGTGGTTTCGGTTGGCCCATAGTGGTTTTGCAGTTGCACACTGGGCTGAAGTTGGCGAATATCCGCTAATTGCTCCCAAAAACTGGCTTCACCCGCCAAAATCAAGCGCTGCTTGGGAATGACATCGGCCAAATTGCTCAAGCCGCGCATGGCTTCGAAATGGCTTGGCACAAGTTTCATCACATCGATGCGATGTTGGCGAAAGTAGGCTGCGAAGGCTTCGGGATCGGTGGCGCGTTCGTAGGCCACAATATGCAATTCGCCGCCACTGCACAAGGCTCCATAAACGTTGGTAGTGCCAAGATCGGCGGCAAAGGTCGAAACCAAGGCATAGCTCCAGCCATCTTCGGCTTCGATCCGTTGCAATAAGCCTTGAATATAATTGACATAATTGCGGTGCTCGATCGCCACACCTTTGGGGCGGCCAGTTGAGCCAGAGGTAAACAGCACATACATCAAACTGCGCGGATCAAACTCCAAATTCAAGTTATGGGTTGGTGCTTGGGCAAGCGTTGGCCAAGCATCGTCAAGGCAAAGCACCTCAAGATCGAGCGCTGGTAAATCGGCGGCTAGCTCGGCATGCGTAATCAGCAAACTCACCGCGCCATCTTCGAGCATGGCGCTAATGCGATCTTGGGGGTAAATTGGGTCGATTGGCACATAGGCCGCGCCCGCCTTGAGAATCCCCAAAGCTCCCACCAACAAATCCAACGAACGATCAATAAACAACCCAACTCGCATATCGCTGCCGATGCCGCGTTGGCGCAAGCTATGGGCTAGTTGGTTGGAGCGTTGATTGAGTTCAGCGTAGCTGAGGGTTTGGCCTTCAAAATGCAAGGCCGTGCGCTCTGGCACTCGCGCCGCCTGGGCTTCGAACAAACTCACAATTGAATCGACTGCTGGATAATTGGCGCTGGTGTTGTTCCAGGTTTGCAGCAATTGTTGGCGTTCGCTGCTGCTCAGCAAGGGCAAATGCTCGATGCTGGCATCGGGATGGGTCACCGCATATTCCAACAAGCTATGGAAATGGCTGGCCATGCGTTCGATCGTGCTACGCTCAAATAGATCGGTGTTGTATTCAAAGGTGGCGCGATTGGCGGCTAAATTCAGATTAATATCAAATTTAGCGCTGCCAGTTTCGATTGCCCCGCCAAATTGCAAGCCAAATTCACCTGAATCGACCGTTTGAATGCTGGTGGTTTGATGCACAAACAAGGCTTGAAATAGTGGGTTATGGCTCAAACTACGTTCAACCTTGAGCACATCAATCAAGTGTTCGAGCGGCATATCTTGATGCTCGAAAGCGGCCAACGAGGTTTGGCGAACTTGGGCAATCAGGTTGCGAAAGCTGGGTGAGCCAGCCAAATTGACCCGAATTGGCAGGGTATTGACGAAAAATCCAATTAAATCTTCGATTTCGCGGCGGGTGCGGTTGGCAATCGGCGTACCAATAATTAAATCGCTTTGGCCCGAATAGCGATAGAGCAAAACTTGAAAGGCTGCCATAAACAGCATAAACGGTGTGGCTCGTTCTTGGCGGCTCAAGCGCTCAACCGCCTCGACCAAACTCCAAGGCAGATGATATTCGACGGTTGCCCCAAGATCGCGTTTGACCGCAGGTCGAGCATGGTCGGTTGGCAAATTGAGCAAGGGTAGCGTGCCGCTTAATTGGGTTTGCCAAAAATTTAAATGTTGCTGATACACTTGCTCAAGCACATAACGTTTATGCCAAACCGCAAAATCGGCATATTGAATTGGCAGCGCTGGTAGCTCAAGCTGCTCGCCGCGTAACCCAGCTTCGTAGAGTTGGCCAAGCTCGCGCAACAAGACCCCAATCGACCAACCATCGCAAGCAATATGGTGAATCGTCAATACCAATTCAGCATGATCATCAGCCGTGTGCAGCAACAACCCGCGCAGCATTAAGTCTTTAGTTAGATCAAATGGCTGCTGACTGTGGCGTTCGATCTGCTGCTGGCGTTGGCTGGCTTGCTGCTCGTTGCTCAGCCCACGGAGATCCAAAATTTCTAACTTAAAGCTACGAAATGGCTGAATAACCTGCATTGGCTCGTCGTTGAGCACTTCGATCGTGCTGCGTAGCACTTCATGGCGCTGAATAATCGTATCAAGACAAGTTTGCAATACAGAAACATTAATTTCACCAGCAATGCTGAATGTTGCTGGAATGTGATAAGCAGCGCTTTCTGGTTGCCACTGGCTTAAAAACCACAAGCGTTGTTGGGCAAACGAAAGTTCAAAGGCTGGACGTTCGCCGATGCGGGCCAGCGCTGGAATGCTGGGTACTGGCTTGGCAGCTTGGCGTTGGCGCAAACGTTGGGCCAACAACGCACGGCGTTCGGGCGAAAGATCTTCAAGCTGGCGTGCGACTTCGGTCATACTTGCTCACCTCGGCGTTGTTTCAGGCGTTGGGCTAAGAGCGCCCGTTGTTCAGCAGGCAGGGCTGCCAACTGAGCGGCTCGTTGCACTTTGGGGTCGGGAGTCAAGCTTGGCACGACGCTAGTTTGGCGCGGTTGCAGGTTGAGAAAATAGCGTTCGAAATGTTCGATGCCAATGTTGTTGATAAAATTGAGCGCAGCGGCTTGCGAACGTTGAGCCAAATCGTTGTAATGCTCACGATCGTTCAGCAAACGCCGCAAGGTGGTTTCCCACGGCGTAACATCTTGGGCTGGCACAACTGGAATTGCCGTATAGACTTTGGCTGAAATGCTGCTATATTCGCGAATTTGGGTGACTGGCAGCAGATATTCCACGCCTAGTTTGGCTTCGGGCAAGCCACCAACATCGCTTGCCAATACTGGAATGCCGCGCAACATTGCATCAACCACCACCTGGCCGAACGATTCGCCCCACAGCGACGGCACCAGCAGCACTTTGACATGCTTGAGCACCTCGTTCATATCGGGTGAGGGCTGAATAAATTGCACATTGGGCAGAGCTTCGAGAATTGCCCGATCTTTGCCAGTGGTTGACCACGTTGGCACGGCGGCAAACTGGACTTCGGGCATGCGCTGGGCTAATTCAATAAAAATTGGGCTGCCCTTGAGCAGCGACGGATTGATCATCGTGACCGCGCCTTGATCGAAGTTGGCAAGGAACGGAAATGGGCCTGTGCCATACGATGGAAAGCGCAGCACGGTCGAATCGAGATTGCCCCATTCTTTGGCATAGCGTTGCAAGTATTCGCTAACGCAGATTAAATCGGCCATTTGTTGCAAGGTACGGGTTTTGGTCGGGTCGTCAACGAAGCATTCGGGGCCGAATGGCAGGGTTGCTTGGCTATGCGAGAGAAAAATAGCGCGGCCTGGATTAGCTTCGTGAGCCACCTCGACCCATAAAAATGAGCGATCTTCGGTGACAATCGTCCAATCGATGTTAAATTCGTTGGTAATCCGATGAATAAGTTTGGTGAAGAAGCTCAGCGAGCCGCCTGAGGCATAGACATCAACCCCGTTCATGTGGTAATGCACCATGTCGGGATGGCTGGCATCAACCACCTGAATTTGGCGTTGTTCCAATTGCTTGAGCAACTTTTCTTTACCATTTTTCTCGCGATTTTCTTCCAGCGGGTAGAGCACGATGCATTTGTGGCCGCGCTGTACGAGGCCTTCCATCAAAAAACGATTGGCTTTATGTGCCCCGCCAGAGACAAACAAATAATCAAGCGGCTGAATCAGCAAAAAGTTCATGCGGTGAGCGCTCCTTCATCAGCTAACAAGGCTTGAATTTCTTCATCGGAGAGGCCATCGAGTTCGTTCAACAGGTCGGCTAGCTCGGCATCATCAGCATTGGCAATTTGATATTGCTCGATCAATTGGGCAGTGGCGGCGATAGTTGGTTCAACTCCGAGCAAGACTGAGAGCGGAATTTCCACCGCAAAAGTGCTGCGAATTGCTGAAACAATTTGGGTTGCCAGTAGCGAGTGGCCGCCAGCATCAAAGAAATCATCAAGCACACCGATGTTGGGGGTATCCAAAATATCTTCCCAAATTGCAGCGATCTGCTGTTCAAGCGGTGTGCGCGGGGCTACATAAATTTCACTAACGGTCAGCAACGCAAAATCTGGCTCGGGCAAGGCGGCTAAATCGAGCTTGCCATTGGGCGTGCGCGGCAATTCTTTTACAACGGTATACGAGAGCGGGACCATATATTTGGGCAGCATGCTCTCCAAATAGCGGTAAATATCACGATAGTAGGGCATCACTTCGCCGTGCAGCACCAAATACGAAACCAAGCGCTCGGTCTGGTTATGGTCGTGATGCAGCGTCACCACGGCGTGGCGCACATTGGGATATTCCATCAACAACATTTCAATTTCACCTGGATCGATGCGATAGCCACGATGTTTAATTTGATGATCGATCCGTCCGCGAAACTCAAGGCTACCATCGCTCAAGCGTCGCACCAAATCGCCAGTGCGATACATGCGACTGCCAGCTTGTTCGCTCCATGGATTAGGCAAAAAGCGCTCGGCAGTTTGCTCGCCAAGGCCAAGATAGCCATGTGCCAAGCCAACACTGCTGACCAATAATTCGCCAACCGCCTCGCCTTCGACCAAATTTAAGTGTTCATCAACGATATAGGTTTGGCTGTTGCTGATCGCATTGCCAATACTGACGGCCATACCATAGCGCAAGGGCTGGCTCATCGTGGTGCAAACCGTGACTTCGGTCGGGCCATAGGCATTGATAAAACGGCGGTTTGTGCCCCAACGAGCCACAATTTCAGCGGTGCATGCCTCGCCAGCCGAAACGATGGTTTGTAAATTGGGCAAGTCGCGTGGGTCGAGTAAAGCCAGCACCGAAGGCGGCAAGGTGGTAACTGTGATTTGGTGATCACGCAGGGTTGTCAATAAGTCTGGGCCGGGTAAAAGATCGTTCGTTGGGGCTACAAACAAAGTCGCAGCCTGAAAAAAAGCCGTTAGCATTTCAGAAATCGAAGCATCGAAGCTGGGCGAGGCAAACTGCAAAATTCGTGATTGGCTGTTGATGTCAAAGCGCTCAGCTTGGGCAGCCGCCAAATTGGCCAAGCCGCGATGGGGTACGAGTACACCTTTGGGCTTGCCAGTCGAGCCAGAGGTATAAATGATGTAAGCCAGATCATCAGGCGTGAGTTGGTGTTCAGGGGCATGGCTTGGCTGTTGTGCCAGCTCAGTGGCTAATTGCTCAAAAATATGCAATTGTTGCTCGGGAAATTGGCTGGCGGTGAGTTGCGTTGCCAGCACCAAACTTGCGCCGCTGTTGCCCAACATATATTTAAGCCGTTCTTGAGGATAACTCGGATCAAGCGGTAAGTAGACTGCGCCTGCTTTCCAAATCGCCACGGCGGCGATCATTGCTTCGACCGAGCGTTCAAAGCAAGCGCCAACCGTGTGGCCACGGCGCACTCCTTGGTGGTGCAAATAATGGGCAAGCTGATTGGTGCGCTGTTCAAACTCAGCATAACTCAACTTGAATTTGCTGGTAGCAATGGCAATAGCCTGTGGTGAATGCTGGGCGTGCGTGCTGATAACATCATGCACAAAAACTGTGCCTGTGCGGTCGGCGGTGATCGGCGCTAATGTCTCTATTGACATAACACGGCTCCTTCGCATCGTTTTAGATTGTAGTTTTAGAATTGTTGCGATGCCTATGGAGCAGCGATAGCCTCAGCGCAACCGCCAAATAGCCCCGTAGGCAGGGCATGGTGATCGGTTAGGGGAATCAAAATACACACGACTCTTCAAGGCCATACTATACGCCAAAGCCATGGCTTTTGTCAATTTGTTGGATGAACAAACAATTGAACAAAGATGAAAATTCCTACGATTGCTTGTAGCTTAATCAGCTAAACAATCGGCCAAAAACACGATTGGATGCTGGGCGATTACGCCTGTGCCAGCCTCAATTTGATGGCGACAGGACATGCCTGCCGCGAGAATTGGCTGTTGGCTGCTGCGAACTGCCGGAAATAGGCGCTGCTCACCACAAGCCATTGAAACCGCGTAATGCTCGCGTTCATAGCCAAACGAGCCAGCCATACCACAACAACCGCTTTCAATTTCGTGGACTGCCAAGTTTGGCACAAGCCGCAACATCGCCAACAATGGGTTGGTGCTGATCAAGGCTTTTTGATAGCAATGACCATGGACTAAAACCTGATCGGCTGGTAATTGTTCTTTCCAAGGCCAAGCAACGCCTTCAGCCGCCAGTTTGACCAAAAATTCTTCAATGAAATAGCTTTGCGCCGCCACAATGTTGGCAGCATTGGTTGATACGAGGGCTGGGTATTCATCGCGAAAACTGGCGATACAACTTGGCTCTAGGCCAATAATTGGCACGCCCAACTCAGCAAATGGCGCAAGCAGTTCGATATTGTGCTCAGCATTGGCACGAGCTTCGGCCAACATTCCCTTCGAAATTAATGGCCTGCCACAACAACGCCGATCTTCGATTAAATAGACCTTGTAGCCAGCGGCGCTAAGAATTTTGACCGCAGCTTGTCCGATTTGTGGTTCGTTGTAAAGCGTAAAGGTATCATCCCACAGAATTAATGGGCCACGCGGTGCGGCTTGAGTTTGGCTTTGGCGTTTAAACCATGTCCGAAATGAGCTAAGCGCTAAGGCTGGCAATTGCCGCCGTTGATCAATGCCCAAGCTGCGATCGAGCAGCCAACGGGTGATTGGTTGGGCCAAAACCCAATTATTCAAGCGGGGAACCAGCATTCCTAGCTGATTGATTTTGGCAATCTGGCCAAACAAACGACTGCGCCACGGCACGCCATGGGTTGCTTGATACTGGGCCAGCCACTCCGATTTAAGCCGTGCCATATCAACAATCGATGGGCATTCACGTTTACACGCCTTGCATTCAAGGCATAAATCCATCGCTTCATTCAATTCAGGGCTGCTCAAACCCTCGGTTCCAAGCTGACCAGTCATCGCTGCACGCAGCGCATTGGCACGGCCACGAGTCGAATTGGCCTCATCGTGAGTCGCCATATATGATGGACACATCACGCCAGCATCATCTTTGCGGCAAACCCCTTGGCCATTACACATCTCAACTAAGCCTGCAAAACCGCCATCGGGCGTAAAATCGAAAAAGGTTACGCTGGGCGCATGCGGCGTTTGGTAGCTGGGGTTGATCCGCAGGATTTCAGGTTGCCATGGCTGGGGTGCTGCTAAAATTTTGCCTGGATTGAAGATTTGGTTGGGGTCGAACAGTTGCTTGATTTCGCCAAAGGCTTGGTGCAATTCTGCGCCATACAATTGTTGGTTGAAGGCTGATCGCGCTAAGCCTTCGCCATGTTCGCCCGTCGTCGTACCGCCAAGGCTCATTGCTAAGCTAGCAACGGCCTGCGAGATTTGAGCCATCTGGGCCAAGCCCTGCTCAGTTTTCAAATTAATTAATGGATTGATATGTAAGCAGCCAACCGAGGCATGAGCATAAAATGTGGCTTCAGTGCCAGCGTCGCGGCAAATTGCTTCAACGCCACGGGCATATTCGGCCAAACGAGCGACTGGCACGGTTGCATCGTCAACAAACGCTAAGGGTTTGGCATCGCCGCGCTGGCTCATCAACAAGCCTAAGCCAGCTTTGCGCACCGCCCAAACATTGGCAATGGCGGCGGGTGTGGTTTCATGCACAATCAGGCCAGTTTCGCCAAGCGCTCGTAAATGCGCTTCTAAGGCGGCATCGTTGGCGGCTAATTCGTTGGAATCGGTTCCCGTCCATTCAACAATTAAGACCACGCGTGGCTCGCCCACCACAAAACTCAAGCGCGAACCATACTCAGGGTTTTGGCGGGTCAAATTAATAAAATAGCGATCAAATAATTCGACCGCACTTGGGTTAAAGCGCAATATTTCGGGTACTAAAGCCAAGGCTCGTTGGAGATCATCAAAATGCCAGAGTGCCAACCGAGTGACCTTTGGCCGTGCTACCAAACTGAGTTGGGCGGCAACCGTCAAGCCGAGCGTGCCCTCGCTACCAACCAAAATTGGCACAGCACTAAACGGTTGTTGCTGTTGCTGATGTTGCAGCATACGTTGGAGATTGTAGCCAGCCACATTGCGCCAAACCTGCGGGTAATCACGCTCGATTGCTGGCGCATACCGCGCCACAATCTGGCCAAGTTGGGCTTGAATCTGCTGTTGGCGGGGATTGTTGGCTGCTTGGGTTGACCAAATTGCCACCGAACTATCATCTAAAATCGTTTCCATGGCGAGAGTATGATCAACGGTCAGGCCATACACAATCGAATGCGAGCCAGTTGAATTATTGCCGAGCATGCCGCCGATCGTGGCCGAAGCACTTGATGAAGGGTCGGGGCCAAACATCAAGCCATGCGGTTTAAGGAAATGATTCAAACGATCAAGCGTGCAGCCAGCTTCAACCCAAATCTGGCGGCTACTCGAATCAAAATCGCCAATTTGGCCGAATGAACGTGAGAGATCAACGATAATTCCCGCGCCAATCGCTTGGCCTGAGAGGCTTGTGCCACCGCCACGCGGCACAATTTGCGCACGGTAGCGTTGAGCAATTTCGACGATTGCCTGCAAATCGTCACGATCGCGCGGAATAACCACCGCTTTGGGCATGACGGCATAGGATGAGGCATCGGTGCTATACAGCGCACATGTCAAGCGGTCGGCGTGAACCTTGCCACGAACCGACCGCTGAAGTGCAGCCAAAACCTCAGCCTGAAGTTCTGCTGCGTGATTCATTGATTAATAGCCGCGACTAGCATTAACCATGGCACTACGTCCGCTCAAAATTTCGAGGAATTGCTGATGATCCATGGGATGCGAGAACATTGGGTAATCTTTGCTGATTGCGCCTTGTTGCTCTTCAGCGCTGGTGGCGGCCACACAATCGGTCAGGGTAATTACATTGTAGCCGCGTTCATAACCTGAGCGCATGGTCGATTCGACGCAGCAGTTGGTCAAAAAGCCCGCCAAAACCAAGTTGGTCAAGCCCCGGCTACGCAAAATAAAATCAAGATTGGTGCTGGCAAAAGTGTCGAGGCCACGCTTGCCCTCGATCACAATATCGTTGCTTGCTGGGGTCAGCACATCAACCAATTCTGCGCCCCACGTGCCCTTGCGAAAGGCGTTGTTATCGACCACGCCTTTAAGAATGCCATAGGGGTGGCTGGTAATTTCGCGGTAGCCTTCGGCAAATGAAATTGGCGCATGAATGATCGTCACGCCTGCTTCCCGCGCTTGTTTGACCGTTTCGATCGCGTTGGCTAGCATATTGGTGGCTTGCATACTTTCGGCGACAGCGCCGTGGAGCGCCCCACCTTCCGAAGTGAAATCGTTTTGAAATTCGATCAAGACGAGCGCGGTTGTGGATGGATCGATCTGCATACTATCTCCCTTGTGGCTGAAATGGAGAACGCTGATCGGGCGGCATTAATGTGAGCTACATTGCCCAATCCCATTATCACAAAGAACCAATTGAAGATCAAGAGCAGGAAAAGGATGAAGGATGAGGGATGAGGGATGAAGATCCAGGAGTTAGGGGCTGGGAATCAGGGGTCAGCGAATCAAGCAAATCTGTGCAATCTGTGGCTAAACATAACCTTCGTGATCTTCGCGATCTTCGCGGTTACAACACGTTGTGTCCTTCGCGAATCAAAACCGATCTCTAGCCCCTGATTCCTGACCTGACCCCTATATTCTATGTTCTTTGCTCTATGTTCTTTGCTCTGGTTGATCAGCAACCATAATTACGGTAAAATGAGCCAGAGTGCCTTTTGGGGCTTTGTTACGTTAAACTTTCATCCTGTCGGAGGTATGGTAGCGTGCCAACCTATGTGTATGCGTGCCAAGCATGTGGCGCACAATTCGAGCAATTTCAACGCTTCTCTGACGAGCCGCTGACGATCTGTCCGCGCTGTCAAGGCACGATCAAGCGTGTGTTTCAACCGGTTGGCGTGGTATTCAAGGGTAGTGGATGGTATATTAATGATAGTCGTGCAGGCAATAATAGCAGCAACAGCAGCAAATCAAGCACTCCAGCACCAGCCAGCAGCGATGCTAGCAGTGCCACGCCTGCTGCTGCTACCAGCGAAAGCAAGCCTGAAGCACCCAAAGCCGAAGCCAGCAAATCAGAATCATCGGCTGCGGCCTAAAGCGACATTCAAGAACCCAAGGTACTTGGCTTAAGGCTAATGGCCTTGGGCTTTCTTTTTGTCTGCGAAAGGATGGATCGTTATGCGGCATTGGTGGCGTTTGGTTCGTGAAGATATTCGGACAATTTTACACAATGATCCTGCTGCTCGCTCAATTTTTGAGGTGCTACTGTATCCGGGTTTTCAAGCGGTGCAAATCCATCGGCTAACCCACTGGCTTTGGGGCATGAACTTGCCGTTTATTCCGCGCTTGCTCTCGCAAATCACGCGTTTTTTCACAGGCATTGAAATTCACCCAGGGGCCACGATTGGCCATCGTCTATTCATTGACCATGGCATGGGCATTGTGGTTGGCGAAACGGCGATTATCGGCGATGATGTGGTGATGTATCAAGGTGTGACCCTCGGCGGGACGGGTAAGGAAATCGGCAAGCGCCACCCAACCATCGGTAATAATGTGGTGATTGGAGTTGGAGCCAAGGTGCTCGGGGCAATTACGATCGGCGATGGCGCTCGGATTGGCGGCGGCGCGGTGGTGGTCAAGCCGGTGCCAGCTCATTCGACCGCGATTGGCGTGCCTGCGCGGGTCGTCGCCACCCGTGATCCGCAAACTGGCCAAACCAACCGTGTCGAAATGTTGCCCGACCCTGAGGGCGCGATGCTGCGCTCCTTGCACGAATCAGTTCAACATTTAAATCAACGGGTGGTTGAGCTTGAAAGCGCTATGGGTAGCCAAGCCTACCATATTGCTGCGCTCAGCGCCCAACGCACCAATGGCGATGATCCCTTCGATTGCCTTGATGATTTGCAAAGTTATGAGATGCACTACGCTGACGGTATTTAATTTTTTGTGTTGAGGAGCCACACTTATGGCATTAGCAATTTACAACACGCTCACCCGCCAGACCGAGCCGTTTACACCGTTGGTTGCTGACCATGTGTCGATGTATGTCTGTGGGCCGACGGTGTATTCTGATGCGCATATTGGCCATGCCATGTCAGCGGTGGTGTTCGATGTGGTGCGGCGCTATTTGGAATGGTCGGGTTATACGGTGCGCCACGTGATGAATTTTACCGATGTTGACGATAAAATTATTCGCCGTGCCAACGAGCAGGGCCGCGACCCCATGGAATTGGCTGAGAGCTATACCTTGGCATTTCTTGATCAATTGGGCCAATTGAATGTGCTGCCCGCCACAGCCTATCCACGCGTTTCAACCACCATCCCACAAATTATTCAATTTATCGAAGGCCTGATTGCCAAAGATGCGGCCTATCACGCCAGCAATGGCGATGTGTATTTTCGGGTGCGAGCCGACGAAGATTATGGCAAACTTTCGCGCCGTGCTGTCGATGATATGCGCTCCGGCGCTCGAATTGCTCCCGATGAAGCCAAAGATGATCCGTTAGATTTTGCGCTTTGGAAATCGGCCAAACCAGGTGAGCCAGCTTGGGAAAGTCCATGGGGTCAAGGACGACCTGGTTGGCATATCGAATGCTCGGCCATGAGTTTGCACGAATTAGCTGAGCAGATTGATATTCATGGTGGTGGCAACGACTTGATCTTCCCCCACCACGAAAATGAAATTGCCCAAACCGAATCATTAACTGGCAAAAATTTCGCCCAAGTGTGGATGCACAATGGCATGCTGCAATTGGCTGGCGAGAAAATGAGCAAATCGCTGGGCAATTTGATCACAATTGATCAATTTTTAAGCGAGCACTCTGCCGATATTATGCGCTTGCTGGTACTTTCTGGCTCGTATCGTGCGCCATTGGTTTATAATGATGAGGTTTTGGCTGATACCCAACGCAAACTTGAGCGCATTATGTCGGCGTTCAAGCCCGCTCATGGCACGGCAACCAGCGGCCCAGTCGTCGATACGCTGAATGCGATTGTTGCCAAAGCGCCAGCCGATTTCCGCGCAGCGATGGATGCTGATTTCAACAGCGCGGCGGCCTTGGCGGTCTTGTTTGATCTGGTGCGTTCGATCAACGCTGCCCGTGATGCAGGCGTTGGTGGTGAGCCGTTCGCAGCAGGTCAAGCCCGTTTACGCGAATTAGCTGCCGTGCTGGGTTTACGCTTAGAGATACATAGCGCCAGCAAAACCGATGCTGCACCTTTTATCGAATTGTTGATTGAGCTACGCGCTGAGTTGCGCAAAGCCAAACAATGGGCACTCTCCGATTTAGTACGCAACCGCCTGAGCGAGCTTGATGTCCAACTCGAAGATGGCCCTAACGGCACAACCTGGACGACGAAAGGATGAGGGATGAGGGATGAGGGATGAGGGATGAGGGATGAGGGATGAGGGATTTATTGTAACGTTGAATTATTTTGGCTATCAAAAAAAGGAGTGAAAGGCTGAGGAATGCTATTTATCCTTCATCCCTCATCCTTCATCCTTCTAAACAGGGGTTTTTATGCAGTGGCTCGAACTGAGCGTGACCGTCGATACCGAAGCGGTCGAAAGTGTGTCGGAATTATTTGCCCAATATGGCTATAACGGTGGTGTGGCAGTCGAAGAGGCGATCATTCCATCACTCGACTCACCTGAATATCAAATTGATACCAATAAACCAGTGATTGTGCGTACCTACCTGCTGGCCAACGAGCAAGCCGCCGATGCTCAAACTCAGATCGAACGCGGTTTGTGGGTGCTGGGCATGATGCGCCCAGTTGGCGATTTGCACGTCAAAACTATTGCTGAGGAAGATTGGGCCAATGCATGGAAGGAGCATTATCGTACTCGCCGCATCGGCCAACGCTTCGTAATTGTACCCTCGTGGCTCGAATATCAGCCTACTGAAAACGATGTTGTGTTGAATCTCGACCCTGGCATGGCCTTTGGCACTGGCTTGCATCCCACCACCCAGCTCTGTCTTGAGTTGATGGAATTGATCGAATTTAACAACACTACAGTGCTTGACCTTGGCTGTGGCTCAGGCATTTTAGCAGTTGGTGCGGCCAAACTTGGCTCCCAACGAGTTTTGGCCTTGGATACCGACCCAATCGCGGTTAAAGCGACTGCCGAAAATGCTCGCATTAATCATGCCGAAACCTTGGTAACCGCCTTGGAAGGTAGTTTGGGCGCTGCACCGTTGGAGCATTGGCTCGGTTGGGAAGGCGCACAACTTGGCACACCCCAAAGCTATCGCCATCACAACGAGTTTGATGTAATTTTAGCAAATATTTTGGCTAAAGTGCATGTTGTGTTGGGCAATGATTACCTCGCAGCGCTCAAACCAGGCGGCGTGCTAATCACCTCGGGCATTATCAACGAGCGCGAAGCCGATGTAGTGGCGGCCTTTGAAGCAGTTGGCTTAGAGCAAGTTGAACGGCGCACCCAAGGCGATTGGGTTGCGTTTACCCATCGCAAACCAGCCTAATGAAAAATACCTATCGCTTTTTTGTGCCCGCCGAGTCGATTCAGGGCGAAGCGTTATTTGTGGCCGAACGTGAATTGCTGCACCAATGGAACAACGTGCTGCGTTTGCGGGTTGGTCAGCATATTGCCTTGCTCGATGGGCTTGGCATGGGCTATATTGCTGAATTGACTAGCCTGAACAAGCGTGAAGCGCAGGGTCGGATTTTGCAACGCTATGCAGCGAATGGCGAGCCAAGCATCAATGTTACGCTTTATTTAGCCCTGACCCGAGGCGAACGTTTTGAAATTGCCTTGCAAAAATGTACCGAACTGGGCGCAACCGCCTTTGTGCCCTTATTGTGTGAGCGTTCGCAAGCTGATGTTTCGGCGACCAAACGCGAACGCTGGCAACGGATTATTCGCGAGGCGGCTGAGCAAGCAGGCCGTGGGCGTTTGCCAAGTTTGCACGAAGCCCAAACCGTAGCCCAAGCCTTGCCTCAAGCCCGTGGCCATTTGCTCTTGGCCGAAACAGGCCAAACCTTGTCCTTCAAGGCGGCATTGGCCTTAGAGCCACGCCAAGAACTAGCAATTTGGAGCGGACCCGAGGGCGGTTGGAGCGACAACGAGCTTGAGGCTGCTCACCAAGCAGGCCTTATAAGCGTTAGTTTAGGCTCGCGCATTTTACGGGCTGAGACAGCTCCGATTGCCGCTTTGGCAGCAGTTATGTTTCAATTTGATCAATGGTTTAGCCCAAATTCGTGCTAGCATGAACCATAGCCTGAGCGTCAACGCGGCCCACCCATTCGATTGCTAATGCCAACCTAACCTACAACTAGGTGCTTAAGTTGTACACTGCTAGACAGGCTGGATTAGCCTAGGTTAAATTGCATGAAACGAGGTTTTCTATGAGCGAATTCCAGCCCACGTCGGGCGGTAACTCTGCATCATCATCAAAAGTATGGGTGGTGTTGAGTGGGATTGTTGGAGTCTTGCTGGTGGTCGCGATTGCCCTTGGGGCTGGCTATTATTGGGGGAGCACCTCGAAAGAACAGGTGATGACGGCGGCTAATCAAGTTTTGGCTACCGAAACTGCCATGATTATGCAAGCTACCGCTCAGGCGTTGCCACCTGCGGGCGCTGATAAAGATTTTCAAACCTTTTGGGAAGTTTGGAATCTGGTCAATAAAGAGTTTTACCATACCGAGCCAATCGACGAAAAACAAATGATGTATGGCGCAATTCGCGGCATGCTCCAATCGCTTGGCGATGATTTTACTGGTTTTCAAGAACCTGAAGCTGCCGAACGCTCACGCGAGGATATGCGCGGCAATTTCGAGGGCATCGGCGCTTATGTCGAATATAAAGAAGGCCAGATCTTAATTGTTTCGCCGATCGAAGGCTCACCTGCTGAAAAAGCCAATGTGCGAGCTGGCGATATTGTGGTCGCGGTCGATGGGAAGCAAATTAGTGAAGTCATTGCGGATCTTGAACGCGATCAAGCGCTTTCCGAAGCAATCAAGCTGATTCGTGGCCCCAAAGGTTCGCAAGTAGTGATCACGGTCTATCGTACCAGCGAAGAGAAACAAATCGATATTACAATTGTGCGTGATACGATTCCATTGATCAGTGTGCGCTCAACCATGATTGGCGATATTGGCTATATTCAATTGAGCGAGTTTAAGCAAACCTCTTACGATGAATTGGATCAAGCGATTGCCAAACTCAAGCCCAATAATCCCAAGGCGATTATTTTTGATTTGCGCAATAACCCAGGCGGTTATGTTACCCAAGCCCAAAATATTCTTGGTCGCTTTACCAAAGATAGCGTGACCCATTATCAAGAAAATAGCAATGGGGTCCAAAGGGAATATCGCACCTTGCAACAAGGCACGCCCCAAGAGTTGTTTGATATTCCAGTCGTGGTTTTGGTGAATGGTGGTTCGGCCAGTGCCTCAGAAATCGTCTCTGGTGCAATGCAAGATACCAAACGCGCAACCTTGATTGGTGAAAAAACCTTTGGCAAGGGTTCAGTCCAAAGTGTGCATACTCTGACTGATAAGTCAGAAGCCCGTATTACCGTGGCCCATTGGCTAACTCCCAACAAGCGAGCGATTCATACGCTGGGGATTACGCCCGATTATGTGGTGCCATTCTCGGATGATGCAAGCCAATATCCGGTTGAATGTATTTTGAATCGCACCCCAGCCGATGGAGCAACCAGTTGTGCCGATTCACAATTGTTCTGGGCGCTGAAGTTCTTGGATGAACAGCAAACGCCGCCACCACCACCAACCCCAACGATTACGCCAACTCCTGGCAAATAGCCATAAAAAACGCCCGCTCAAGCTGAGCGGGCGTTTTGATGTTTTAGCGTTGTTGGCTGGCGTATAAGTCGCGGGGAACCATTTGGAAGCTGCTCCAGTGTGATGACATTAACGGGTCATCCTCGTCGCGGGGCAGGTGATGGAAGGTAATCCCAAACCAAACAATCGGGTCAGTCAGGGTTTGGTTGTTGACAAAACCACTGACATCGTCAGCACAACCACTGCCGTTATTGTGCGAAACCCAACGTTCACATGAGTTGTTTTCGGTCACATACACATCATTATTCGTCCAGGGCTCGAAGGTTGGGCCACGGAATACATGATCCGAATTGGGAATCAACTCGTAGGAAATTGGGTGACCATCAGCATTGGTGACCGTTTTGTTCTTAACCCGCCATGAGCGGAAGGTTTCTGGGTTGAATTTAACTGCGGTTTCGGCGGTGTAGTCTTGCAATTGAAGATTACGCTGAGCAGCACCACTCGAATCGAATTCGATCTGCTCAACCACGTTATTGGTATTGCCACCAAGGGCAAAATCGATTCGCCAGTAGTAATTGTGAATGTGTGATGTGCCATATTGACAGCTACTTGCATCGATTTTCCAGCCATATTTGGCGACATTGGTACATTTTTGCAATTTACCAGTCGCGCCGATGCCTGGCTCAATCGTGGCATCGTCGTGAAAAATCCATTGGCTAACATAATTATATGCACCAATGTGCGAAACCGAGCGCAGTACCAAGGCCGAGCCTTGTTTGACTTGGGCATAGTATTTGTAGGCATAACCAGTTGGTACAACCGTTGCACACAGCACATTGCGATTATTATTTTGAATCAATGTACCATCGGGACAATCTGCTGCCACCATATTATTCAGGTGACCGCCACCCAAGCCATAATCCGAGAGATCATGGAAACGTGCAGTATTATCGTCGTAGGGTACGTGAATTTGGGCCAAATTGATTTGGTTGATCACCGAAATTTGGCTACCACTGGGTGGCGTATAGCGAATGCCGCGCAACACGATGCCTTCGCTACTGCGTTCTTCCCAACATAATGTCCAATTAGCGCCATTTGCCAAGGTTTTATTAATCACAAAATTGCCGCCTGAGCAGCGGTCGCGGGTCTGGGCATTGGCTTCTTGCTGAGTCTGGGTGCTAAACAAACTGACTACAATTAATAGCATCCCAAGCAGCATGCCCCAACGTGCTGAAAGCTTCATCACCAAACTCCTAACGATTCAAACTAACCACAAGGCCATTCGAGAGATCGACAATCGGGGTGCTATTGACCGCCCATTCATTATCGGCGCTGAGCAACAATTGCACACAACGATTTTGTTGGCAACTTCGCAGCACTGCGGCGTTATCAATTTGGGGTTCGGCGATATACACAAAACCAGCAGCGTGAAGTTGGCTAGCTTTGGTCAGGCTCTTTTTCGTCAAGGCTTGGTATTCACCGCGCAGTTGTGGCCCAAATGCTGGGTGATCGAGCACTAATTGTAAGGCGCGAGCGGTTTCACGATCAGTTGGGTGTGGTTGGCTGCCACGGGCTTGCTCCAAGGCATCGACTTTGCCTGTGCTAAGGTTGACCAACACGGCCACCAAGCTATTTTTGGCATAATCGAAAATCAGTACATCAGCGCGACGTTGCCATGAACCCTTATCATAGACAGCTTGGATTTCTTCGTGGCGCTCGGTTTTGACAAACTCTAATTGGGCATCAGCAGGCACGGCCTTATTTTCAACAAATTTGCCGCGTTTGGCTTGCCATTCGGCTAGGGCTAACTTTTGGGCTTGTTCGATTTCGGCTAACGACAATGGATCATAGCCACCCCGATTGCTCTGGTTGGCAATTTCGACCTTACCAGTGGTGATGTTCGGGGCGGCGGTGGCCTGCGGATCACGCCGCAGATAGACGATCAGTAGGGCGATCAACGCGCCGCATGTCAGCCATGCAACGTTTTTGAGCACTGCCCGTGAGCGAGATACGACCATCGGACTCTCCTTACAGCAGAAATGGTTCAATAATCAAGCAGCCGCATTGCGATGGGTGTTGGGCCAGAAACCAACATAACCCAGAACTTGCGTCACTGCCTGAATGATAGCCTAAAGGGTATGAACAGTGTTGTTCATACCCTCGAACATGCTTTAGTTGGGAGTAAAAAGGGAAAGTTTAGACCACGAATGTGCCATTTTTTTGGAACAATTGACCATCGACATAGACTTCGCTATTTTGGCGTAAATCGCAAACCATGTCCCAGTGGATTGCCGATTGGTTTAAGCCGCCAGTTTCAGGGTAGGAAGCGCCGACTGCCATATGGATTGTACCACCCATTTTCTCATCGAATAAGATGTTACGGGTGTAATTTTTGATGTTGGGGTTGGTGCCAAAGGCAAATTCGCCCAAAATCCGTGCGCCAGCATCAACATTCAACATTTGCTCAAGGAAATCTTGGCCGCTCTTGGCTGTTGCCTTGACTACTTTACCATCTTCGAAGGTTAATTGCACATCTTCGACTTCGCGTCCATTATAGATCGCTGGGAACGAAAAGCGTACAACGCCATTGACATTGGTTTCTTCGGGGCCAGTAAAGAACTCGCCATCAGGGAAGTTGGCATCGCCAGCACAATTGACAAAGCTGCGTCCAGCGATCCCCAGCCGAATATCGGTGCCCTCACCTAGGATATGCACTTCGCGCTTATTTTGCAAGAAATTGATCAAATGGGCTTGCATATCGTGAAGTTCTTGCCATTTGGCGATTGGGTCAGCCTCGTTCAAGAAGCATACACCATAGACAAAATCTTCAAAATCGGGCAAGCTCATGTTGGCATCTTGGGCCAAGCCTTCGGTTGGAAACAGTGTAACACACCAACGAAAATTGCCAGCATGAGTGCGCGACATCAATGTGCCCATCAATTCGCGCCGCGATTTTTGAAACACCGATTGGCGCTCGGGGTCCACCTGCGAGAGTTCGCGGGTGTTGCTTTGGGCATCGATTCGAATCCGCACATCGGCGGTTTCAATTCCCAAACGATCGTAGGGCGAGATCCATTGCAATTGTTTATCGTTACCATGATTGAGCAAAATTCGCGAAAGCCCAGGCATAACCGTGTGGGCAACTGGATGCCCGCCAGCCAGCAAAATTTCGCGATACATTGCTTGAACTAAGGGCGCAGCAGCAGGCTCACTCTGCAACACCACCAATTCGCCCTCTTTGATTTTCATCGAATAATTGACCAAGGTATGAGCCATTTTGAGAACCCGTGGATCGGCCATGCCAACTCCTTACACAACACACGCACTCGCCCTTCACAACGAAGGGCGAGCATGAAAGGCGATTAGGCGGTTAATTCATCGAGTTTGGTCACCAAATCGCCGAAGCGATTCATGGCCCGATGAATTGGGTCGGGGGTGGTCATATCAACCCCAGCCCCTTTGAGCAGATCGATTGATGATTTGGAATTACCACCCCGCAAGAAGTTGACGTAATTTTCAGCAGCGCCAGCGCCTTCGGTCAAAATCTTGTCGGCCAAGGCCAAGGCTGCTGAGATGCCTGTGGAATATTGATAGACATAGAATGAGCGATAGAAGTGGGGAATTCTAGCCCATTCAATATCTAATTCTTCGTCGATAACCAATTCAGGGCCATAGTATTGCTCGATCAAACGGCGATACAAGGCGCTCAGATTATCGGCGGTCAGCGCTTCGCCATGCTCGACCATGCGATGGGTTTCGCGCTCGAACTCGGCAAACAAGGTTTGACGCAATAATGTGCCGCGAATATCATCAATTTGCTGGGTAACTAATTGCAAACGCAAAGCTGGGTCATCGCTGGTTTTGAGCATATATTCGGCCAGCAAGGCTTCGTTTAAGGTTGAAGCAACTTCGGCCACAAACAAGGTGTAATGGCCATAGGTGTAGGGTTGATATTTGCGGGTCATCAACGAGTGCATCGAGTGACCAAGCTCGTGAGCCAGGGTAAAGAGGCTATTCAAGTTATTTTTGTAGTTCATCAAAATAAAGGGTTGCGAGGTGTAACAACCCCATGAATAGGCTCCCGAACGTTTATTTTTATTTTCGTAACGATCAACCCAGCGCGATTCTAACCCATGGCCGAGGCTTGAGCTATATTCAGCTCCAAGTGGCTCCAAGGCGCTCAAAATCAACGAAGCACCTTGTTCAAAGTCGATTTTGGTTGGGGCTGCGCCGTTTAATGGCACAAACCAATCGTAGGCGTGCAAGCTATTAACTCCTAAAATGCGCTTGCGAACTGCGCCATAGCGATGCAATTTGGGCAAGTGCTCGTGCACCGTGCTGATCAAATTGTCGTAGACGCTCATGGGAATTTCTTTGGGTTTTAGGCTAGCATCCAAGGCTGAATCGTAGCCACGAGCTTTGGCATAGAAAATATTGCTGCGCACATTGGTAGCATAATTAGCCGCCAACATATTGCGAAATTGGCGATAGGTACGGTGGATGCTCATAAAAGTGTCGCGGCGGATACGTTGGTTGGGATTTTCCAGCAAAACTGCATAGCGGCCCATGGTTACTTCGAGCGGCTTGCCCTGCTCATCTTCAATCGGCGGAAATTTGAGGTCGGCATCGCTAAACATGTTGAAGGTGGTTTGAGCGCCACGACTAATCTCGCCACTTTGGGCTAATAACTCTTCAACTTCGCCTGAACGGGTGTGCTGGCGCAAGCGAATTTGCTCTTCTAAGGCGCGGCGATAGTGTTCGAGGGCGGGCAAACTGCTAATGTAGCCCAGAATTTGCTCATCAGAAAGAGCTAAAAGCTCGGGTTCGATCCATGAGGTAGCGGCACTAACTTTAATTGAGAGGGCAGCGGCGCGTTCTTCGAGCGCTTGGTAATGTTGGTTGGCGGTATCTTCGTCGGCCCGTAGGCTGGCATAGACATAAATTTGTTCGAGCACCATGCCAAGGGCTTCTTGGGCTTGAAAGACTGCCAACAACGCCTCAGGACCATTGGCGAGCGTGCCTTGCAGGCTGGTCAAGGCTGGCAGCAAAGCGTTGCTAATTCGTTCAACATCAGCCTCCCAAGCCGCTTGGTCTGCATAGAGACTACTAATATCCCAAGTGTCTTCGGCGCTTACTTCCTCGCGGGTTGGAACCTGTTCTTCAACCATGGTCATGAGGGATTCTCCAATTTCATGTCAATGCTTCAGTATTGCACCATTGCAGTACTGTTCCAGCAGGCGTAATGATCAATGGATACGGTATGCTGATTTTAGCATAAACTTGGTGATTTGCACTACCCGACTTTTGGCTGAACTGCTGTTAATTTGCTGCAAATCTGCTACTTGGCACAACTTACTGTCGCTATAGTAAAGCAAGATCAATCATTCAAGCAAAAGTGAGGGCATGATGGATTATCACGTTCCTACAATTGAACCTTCTGGCGCAGTTCGTTGGCAACGTTGGTTTTGGCGTAGTTGGGGTCGGCTGATTCTGACCGCGATCGTAGCAAATCTGGTTGGAGTAACGATGTCCAACCTGCTGGGATGGGTGTGGCTCAGCATTTGGTTAGGCGATAAACTGCCCAACCGTGAGTTTTGGCAGATCATGGGTATTAGGCGATATGATTCATATGCTTCGGCAGGGTTGCTCATGGGATTATTTTTTGGATTTTGGATTAGTGCCTTTACGACCTTGCTGCTGCGGAAAAAACTACCTAAACGTTACCAACTCTTTTGGTTTGTGCTGCATTATATGGTTGGGGCTGTAGTTGTGGTTGTGATTGGGTTGTCACTCATCCAGCTCAAGTTTCCGGATATTACGATCTTTCAATTCCAACATCTATTTGAGTTGCCGATAGCAAGTTTTACTGTAGCCAGTGGCTTGGTTGGCTGGCAGATGCAGCGCTGGTTGAAGCGACCTGAGCACTAGCAGCCCAATTGGACTATTGTGCCCTTGACAAGCGAGCGTTTTTGCGGTCTGGTATTGATACGCCCTTTTTGATGATGGTGGCGGTTTGGATAGGAGTTCTGCAATGATCATTGCTGAAGAGTTACGTAAGCAATTTGGAGATTTTCACGCTGTAAAGGGCGTATCGCTTGAAGTTAAGCCTGGCGAAGTCTTGGCATTACTTGGCCCAAATGGTGCTGGCAAAACTACCAGCATCCGCATGCTAGCGGCGATTCTCAAGCCAACCAGTGGGCGGGCAATCGTTGGCGGCTTTAATGTTGAAACCCATGCCCGTGAAGTGCGCCATGCGGTTGGCTTGCTGACTGAATTTCCTGGCCTCTACCATCGCATGAAATCGCTCGATTATTTGCTGTTTTTTGGGCGTTTGCAAGGCATGAATGATCGTGATTGTGGCAATCGGGCAGTGCAATTACTGCAACAATTTGGCCTATGGGAAGCCCGCGAAAAACGCATCGACGGCTATTCCAAAGGCATGAAACAGAAATTAGCCTTGATTCGGGCGATGATTCATGACCCTAATATTTTGTATCTCGATGAGCCAACCACTGCTATGGACCCGCACTCAGCCCGAACCGTGCGCGATGCGATTGCAGGCTTGCGCTCGGCTCAGCGCTCGATCATTTTGTGTACCCATAATTTGAACGAGGCCGAGGAGTTGGCCGACCGCATTGCGGTGGTGCACGATGGTGGAATTGCGGTGCAAGGCACGATTGCTGAGCTGAGCCAACAATTGATGGGTGACCCAATTTGGGAGCTGCGCCTCGCCCAACCCCAACCAGAGCTGGCCAAACGCCTGGCCAATTTGCTAACAATTGAAGATGTTGGTGCTGATTGGTTGCGCTATCGCACGACTGAGCCACATCAGCTTAATCCCGTGTTGATTCAACGGATTAGCGGCTGGGGCTGGCCATTAGTCTCAATCAACGAAGTACAGCGCTCGTTAGAAGATGTCTATCTGACGATTGTTGGTCAAACCCATCGCGAACGGGTCAGTGCTACGCTTGAGCAGCCCAATGCGGCGGCAGTTGCCGAGGTCGCCTTATGAGCAACCAAGCTTTGACGATTACGCGGCGCGATTTACGCGATACGCTCAGCGATTGGCGCACCTTGATTCCGCTATGTATTCTTTCGGTGCTATTACCGCTCATTTTGCGGTCGGGCGTGGCCCAAGCAGTTAGTTTTCTTGACGATGAATTTATCAGTCGCAGCTTAGTGCCGCTTGGTTTGTTGATTGCTGGCTTCTTGCCTGCCTCGCTTTCCTTGATTGGCCCCTTAGAATCGTTTGTCGGCGAGCGCGAACGCTCAACCCTTGAATCGTTGTTGGCGATGCCGATGAGCGATCGTGGCTTATATCTGGCCAAGTTTTTTGCCGCACTCTTGCCACCGGTTGGTTCATCAGCGGTGGCGATGGTCATTTATAGCTTGGCGATTGAACTAGGGCGGCCTGTGCGCATGGCCGCGCTGCCAAATCGAGTTTTTCTGAGCGACTATTTGACCAATGCGTGGATTCTTGGGATTACGGCGATTTTGCTGATTAAAGTCTTCACCATGGTTGCGGCAGCGGTCTATGTTTCTTCGCATACCACCAGCATTCGGGCTGCCAACTTGCTGGCGAGCTTCATCCTCATTCCGATGGCAATTTTGGTGCAGATTGAAGCGCTGATCATCATTAATGGCATGTTTTTGCCGATTGTGCTGATTAATGGCTTGCTGTTGGTGGTTGGCCTGACCATGGTTGGTTGGGGCATGTATAGCTTTAATCGTGAAGAATTGCTCTCGCGTGAGCACGAAACGATCAGCAAACGAAGCTCAACCCAACGCCTGAGCCAATCGACCAAAATCTATGGCCCAGTTATGACAATTCTGCAACGCGAAGCAACCGATACCCTGAGCGACTGGCGGATTTTGATTCCGATTGGGTTGCTGACCTTTTTGGTGCCGATTGGCGCCTTGTTTGGCTCGATCTATGCTTTTTCAAATGTTGATACGCCCGATGGGGTGGTCAATCTGATGCCCTTCATTGTGTTGTTGGTTGGCTTTTTGCCAGCCTCGTTTTCGCTGATTGTGGCACTTGAGGTTTTTGTTGGCGAGCGCGAACGTGGCTCGTTGGAATCACTTTTTTCGATGCCAATCAGCGATGATCAGTTGTATCGTGGTAAGTTGTTAGCGGCGATTGTGCCGCCAATTGGTGCAAGCCTGATTGCCATGCTGCTGTTTGGGGTTGGCCTGAGTTTATTTGCCCCAGCCGCCTTGCTTGAGCGGATCAACCTGAGCATCTTTAGCCAAATGGTGCTGCTGAGCATTGCCCAAGCCTTGGCGATGGTCTCGGCGGCAGTGGTGATTTCGTCGCATACTAATACCGTGCGTTTGGCCAACTTATTAGCCAGTTTTATTTTGGTGCCAGTCGCAATTATGGTACAGCTTGAGGCTGTGCTGATCATCGGCGAACGCTTCGACGTGCTGAATGCGATTATGGCGGTGATGTTAATTTTGACGATTGTGCTAACTCGTACTGGGATTGGCAGTTTTAAGCGCGAATCAATTCTCTCACGTGAGCATTTGGCGCTAAACGTTAGTCAAATCAATCGGGCCTTCAATGCCTTTTTCAGCGAAATTCGCCCAGCAGGTAGCAACCCCGATAACCACTTAGGCGTGTTTTATGTTGAAACTGCACGTGGACCAGAACGCAATGCTCGGGCATGGCTCAAACGCTTCTATCGCCAGGAATTAGCGGTAGTTTGGCGCGAAACCCGACTAGCTTTGGTGGTGGTGCTGCTTTGTTGCGTAGCAGCAATCATTTTTGGCAGCCAATTTACGCCAGTCAGTGATCGCGAACAATCATTAGCGAATCTTATGAGCCGTTTAGACACCAATCAAGCTACGCTGTGGAGTCCCTCGTTTGGCGTGACGGTTGTGCGAAATAGCTTTTCGCTCTTCTTTGCTGGGCTATTTTCAGCGATTAGCCTCGGCTTTTTTGGCCTAACGACTCCAGTGATCAATTTGATGAGCATTAGTTTTCGGGCCAGCACGTTAGCGGCAAGTGGCGGGCTAGCCACAGGTTTAAATTATCTATTAGCCTATGAGTTGCCGCATGGCCTATTGGAAATTCCCTTAAGCATTATGGCAGCGGCGTTAGCGTTACGCTTGGGCGCTTCCTTGGCCTTTGTGCCACCAACCTATAGTGCTGGGCGGCATTTACTCTGGGCTTGGGCGATGTATCTCAAAGTATTTTGCTTAGTGATTGTGCCTGGGCTAGTGCTGGCGGGCTTGATTGAAGTGTTGGTAACCCCAGCTGTCTATCAGATGGTCTATGGGTTTCTACAGATTTAGCCTGTTGACAAGCCATGAAGCTGCTACGTACAATGGAGCTATCACTTGGTACTGCTAGGAGGGTACTTCGATGGTGGCTCCTTCTGCGCTTGCGTTAATTTTGCCTGCGGGTATGCCATTGGCAACCGCTTTGATGATTGTCAATCAACGCCAGATCGATTGGGTGGTGATCACGCCAACTCCCAACCCCAAAGAGGGCGATGCAGCAACGCTGATTGCTGTAGCTGAGCTGAAACAAAGCAATGTTTCGGTGGTTGGCGCATTGGCTGGCCTAACCGTCACGATCACGCGGATCTTTCCGGATCGCACGGTGCATTGGCAAGGCGAAGCAATCACAACCAAACATAATGATGATCGGCGTGGCGATAATGAGGGCATTGAGCCAGAGCCAACTACGCCACGGGTGGTTAATGCAGCACTGTATTATGCCGATGATCCCCCTGATTTAGTTGCCCCAACCACGACCTTAGCAGTCGCAAGTCGTTACCATTTGCGGATTAATATCGGTGAACGGCGGAGTGATTCACGTTTAACTGATGCCCAAGCCTTGCCAACTCCCGATATAAGCGAAGATTTGCCCTTATTTATCAGCGTTGCCAGTCGCGGCGAATATGTGGTGTTTGATGCGCCGATGCAGCGCCTGAGTTTGCCGCCTGCTGGCGATAGCGCCAGCTTGCAATTTAGCCTAACTGCCAAACAGGCAATTGATGATATTCCTATTTGGATCAATGTTTATTACAACTGGACTTTGCTGCAAACCCTTGAATTGCATTTCAAAATTACGCCTGTTGAAGCCGATTTGGCTGCACCGTTGTTGGCGCGGGTCAGCTATTCGCGCACGGCTGGCTTTGCTGATTTAGCGGCAATTCGCCCCAAAAAAATTACTTGTAAATTAACTGGCGATGGCGAATTTTATCGCATGAACGTGGCATGGCCCGATGAAGGCACAAGCACGCGCCGCGAACAACGCGGCTTGAATTTGGTGCTGCCAATCAATGCGGCGAGTCTGAGCAATGAAATTGTGCAAGCACGAAATACGCTCTACGATATTACTTGGCAACCATCGTATCGCCAAGGCAGCCGTGGCAAATTGGCCGAGCGCCGTGAAAGTTTGTATCAACTGGCGGTTGTGGGCAATCGCTTGTATGCGGCTTTATTTGCGCCCAGCGGAGCCAGCGCCGAGCAAGCTGAATCGTTGGCGGCGCTCCGAAGCTGGCTGGAAACAATTAGCGCCGATCAGACCTTGCCAGCCTTGCAAATTATTCACGAAGGCATGCCTAGCGGCGTGCCATGGGGTTTGCTCTATCCTGAGCCAGTCAACGATCCTAACAGCGTTGATTTGAATAAGTTTTGGGGTTGTCGTTATCGTTTGGAAATTATGACCCCGCAACTGGCCCAAAATGCTCAGCAAGCGCCAACCGCCCAAGCCCAATTGCAAATTAGCGGCGGAACCTACAACTTCCGTGTGCCAATCGCCGATACGGTTGTTGATGTGACCCAGCAACATCGTGAAGCGCTGCAAACGTGGAGTACAACGCGGGGCAATGTGGCGCTCGATTTACGCGAAGCAGGCGATAAAAATAGCCTTGGCGGCTTATTCGGCAAAAGCGATATTGTTTATATGTATTGCCATGGACACACCGCCAAAACTCCCGACGATACCTCGGATTGGTTGGCCAAGTTTCGCGATCAAATGGCGCGGTTGGATGACAGCGTGCGCAGCAAATACAGTGATTTGCTGAGTTTGAGCCAGAAAGAATATCAGCCAAGCGACCCAAATATTAGCGATAGCTGGCTGAAATGGAATCAAAGCCTGTTGCCGTTGCGCTTGCTGAGCCAATGGGGATTAAAACTCGAACGCAAACCGTTGGTGATTTTGAATATGTGTGAATCGGCCCAAGTGCTGCCAACCTTGAGCAGCGGCTTTATTCCATTTTTCAGCCAATTGGGGGCGCGTGGTATTTTGGGTACTGAATGCCCGATGCTGGCACCATTTGCTGCCGCCTTTGGCCAAAAACTGATCGAACGTTTGGGGCAGGGCGAGGCGATTGGCGATATTTTGCCAGCGCTCCGCCGCCATTTTATCGAAGAAGAGCGCAATCCCTTGGGCTTGGCCTACACCTACTATGGCGATGCCGATGCCCATGTTTAGGAGTGTGACGTTGGGGCTGTGCGATAACCTTTATCAGCAGCCAAGCATCATTGAGTTATTTAAGGAGTTGCTGTGAGCGATTCAACTAATCAACAAGCCGTGTTGGAAAGCCAAGTTCGTTCCTTGGTGGAGCTTTCGGAAGATGATTTGTTTCGCAAACTTGGGATTCAAGTCAAGCAAGCTGAAGAAGCCGATGCCGCTGCACTAGAAGTAGCCCAAGCCGAAGGCGCATTTGCTGAGCCAGTTGGGGTTGAAATGGGCTTGGGCGAAAATCTACGGGCTTTTGGGGCACGCTGGTGGGCCGAAATCGAGCCAAAACTTTACAATTTGTTGTGTGCGAGCGAAAGCAAAGAGCGCAGCCAAATTTTGGCTCAATTGCCTGAATCGAAGGGTGGCACAGCAGCGGCGGTAGTTGGTGGCGATAGTGGCAATGCAGCCGCCGATAATATTGCCACGGCCTTAGCGCCCTTGTTGATTGGCCTGTTGCCCTTCAATTTGCCAATTATTGCCTCGGTTGGTGCAACGATTGCCGCCAAAATGATTTTGAGTTCAGGCCTCAAAACCACCTGCGAAATGTGGCAAGAATCAATTGAGGCTCGCGAAGAAGCCAAGGCCAAAGAGAAACCTGCCGAATAGCGTTCCCTCACCCCTCACCCCTCACCCCTCTCCCACTGCGGCGGGAGAGGGGCATTCCACCCTTGATGTTATGGTGGTTCCCGCTCGCTCGCTTGGCGGGAGAGGGGGCTAGGGGGTGAGGGCATCGCTATAAGCATTCAGCGCAGCAGAACATTGACCTGCTGCGCTTTTTTGTGGGCAATCGTGATGATGTTTAAGCAAATTAGCCAACAAAAGTTACGGAAACGGCTCCCAAGCAGCGCTATAATAGCAGTAGTATAGATTGAAGGATTCGTGGTATGACATCAATTCGCAAACTGCTTTGGATTAGTCTTGGGACTATTTTTCTAATATTAGGTGTAATTGGCATTTTCGTGCCGTTAATTCCCACTACTGGGCCGTTGTTGGCTTCGGCGGCCTGCTATATGCGTGGCTCACAGCGCTGGTACAACTGGCTGATCAACAATCGCTATTTGGGCAGCTATATTCGCAATTTTCGCGATAAACGGGGCATGCCCTTGCGGGCTAAGGTTGTCACATTGGTGATTTTGTGGCCAACCTTAGCCGTTTCAGCCTGGGCCAAGCCAGTTTGGTGGCTTTGGCTCATCCTTTTGGCGGTGGGGATTGGGGTGTCGTGGCTGATGTGGAAGCTTCCGACATTGCAGCTTGATCCTCAGGGTAACGCCATGCCAAGCGTTGCTGAACCCGCGCCTCATAGCCATGATCTGTCGGGTAGTAATAGCGATGCCCCGCTAAATTCGGCGGTAGATGCTCCTGTTCAACCTGGGCATCTTTGAAATCGTGGGCATATTGGTAGCCCGATCCATAGCCTAAACCCTTCATCAAGCCAGTGACCGCGTTGCGCAGATGCAGCGGCACTGGTTCGTTGCGGGTAGCCTCAACATCGTGTAGCACTGCGCCATAAGCTCGATAAACGGCGTTACTTTTAGGTGCTTGGGCCAGATAAACCACGGCTTGGGCCAACGCCAATGCCCCTTCACCAGCACCCATAAAATGCACAGCTTGCTGGGCCGCCACACAAATTCCCAAGGCCAGTGGGTCGGCTAAGCCAATATCCTCAACCGCCATGCGAATTACGCGGCGGGCCACATACAGCGGGTCTTCGCCGCCCTCAAGCATCCGCGCTAGCCAATATAAGCCGCCATCAGGGTCGCTATCGCGTACTGATTTATGCAAGGCCGAAATCGCGTCGTAATGCAATTCGCCGGTTTTGTCGTAGGCTACGTTGCGGCGTTGATAGGCCTCAACAATCGCCTCAAGATCGATCAGGCGCTGGCCGTTTGGCTCAGGAACTTGGGTTAATGCGGCGGCTTCGAGCGCGGTCAAGGCGGCGCGGGCATCACCACTCGCCAGATGAATCAACATATCGCGGGCTTCGGGGCTAAGTTGAACCTGCTGTTGGCCCAAACCACGTTCGTTGTCGTTTAATGCACGTTCGATAATCGCATCGATCGCGGCATCTTCCAAAGCTTCGAGCACAATCACCCGACAGCGTGAAAGCAAGGCCCGATTGATCTCAAATGAAGGATTTTCGGTGGTTGCCCCAATCAAGGTGACCGTGCCATCCTCAACGGCTGGTAGCACGGCATCCTGTTGCGCTTTATTCCAACGATGAATTTCATCGATAAACAACACCGTGCGCTTGCCGTACATTCCACGGCGTTCTCCAGCCTCTTTAACGACTTTGCGTAATTCGGCCACGCCAGCGCTGACCGCCGATAGTGGCTCGAAATGTGCAGACGATGCTCCAGCGATAATTCGCGCGAGGGTCGTTTTGCCAGTGCCAGGTGGTCCCCATAAAATCAGCGAAATCAATTGATCGCGCTCGATTAGGCGACGCAACAAGCGCCCTTCACCCACAATCTTGGTTTGGCCCTCGTATTCGGCGAGAGTTCGCGGGCGCATGCGAGCCGCCAAGGGGGCATCATTGCTTTGGCTAGCTTGATAGCTAAATAAATCCATGAGTTGTGATACCTTTCTTATGATGATGTTTAGGAGGTACCATGCGCAAAGCTCTGCTTTTGATAAGTTTGCTTGGTTTGTTGGCCGCCTGTGGCGAGCAACAAGTCGATGCGCCGATTGCACCAACCACCGTGCCGCTCAACCAAGCCGCTGGCAGTTCCACCACACCAGTTGCCACCGCAACAACCAGTATTGTACCAAGCCCTGAGCCAACAACAAGTGCTGGCAAACCTGCGCCTAATGCGCCAACCGCTGTGGTCGAGCCAACCGATACGGTTACTTTGCCCGATGGCTTTGGCATTAGTGTGTTTCAGAGTAAACTGGCTGGCCCACGCATGTTGGCAATTGGCCCAGATGGCGCAATTTATACCGCCGAACGTGGCGAGGATCGGATTGTACGCTTGCCCGATCGCAACGCCGATGGTTTGGCGGATGGGGTTGAGGTGATTGCTGATGGCTTCGATTCGCCATCGAGCATGATTTTCGACCAAGCTGGCAATTTGTATGTGGCCGAAACTACCAAAGTGATTAAGTTGACTGAGCCTGACGCTGAGGGCAAATATACCCAACGCCAAACGATCATCGATGGCTTACCTGCTGGTGGTCATAGTACTCGCACCTTGTTATTCAGCCCTGATGAAAGCAAGTTGTATGTGGCGGTTGGCTCATCGTGCAATGTCTGTAACGAAGAAGATGAGCGACGGGCAACCGTGATGGAATATGATCCCGATGGCAGCAATGGCCGAATTTATGCCAAGGGCTTGCGCAACGCCGTGGGCATTACTTGGCGGCCTGGCACAAACGAATTGTGGGCTACCAACAATGGTCGCGATATGTTGGGCGACGACCAACCACCAGAAACCGTCAACGTAGCAACTAGTGCTGGCCTGGATTTTGGCTGGCCTCGCTGTCACTCTGGGCGGATTGCCGACCCTGAATTTGGCAAAGCTGCGAATGCCTGCCAAGGTGTTACGCCGCCTGCGGTCGAGATGCAAGCCCACAGCGCCCCGCTCGGCTTGGCGTTTGGTAATGGCAGCAACTTCCCCGAACCCTATCAAAGCGGCTTGTTTGTGGCCTTCCATGGCTCATGGAATCGCTCAAGTCCAACTGGCTATAAAGTGGTGTTTATTCCAGTGACTGATGGCAAAGCTGGCAATGCCCAAGATTTTGCCACAGGCTGGCTGACTGATGCTGGGGCCGTTTGGGGCCGACCAGTTGACGTAATTGTTGGCCGTGACGGCAGTTTGTATATTTCCGATGACGCTGGCGGCGCGATTTACCGCGTCTTTGCCAAATAACCAAGTTCAGGTTTGCTTACCAAGGGTTGTTGCATAACAACCCTTTTTTGGTTAAATCGGCACTAAACTAACACCAAGCCAACATTTGGTTTAATTTTGGTTTAAGTGTAAAAAATTATTGGCCTGCTGCATCCCCTATGTGGTGGATGAATTTGGTTCAACTATTCCCAATAATGGGGGATGATGGCTACATTAAGACACGACTTTGGGCAAATTGCACAAATTGCTATCTTGGCGTAGCATAGCTATAGGACATATTGCGCTCAAGATTACTTTACACTTTGTCGTTCGCTGTTGGTTTGAGGAGGTTGCCGCATGGGCCGCGCGTTTCACACTGGGTTTCGGTTATTGATGGTTACTATGGTTGTTTTGGGGAGTTTGGTTGCTTGTGGTGAAACCACGATTGATCCGGCGAGCACCTACAAGGTTATTACTCCAGCCTCGATTAAAGCGGGTGAAGCGATTCCTGCTCCAAGCTCAGAGGTTATTTTGAGCCTCAGTGGCCTGATTGGCCAAACCAACAATGCCCAACAACTCGATTTTAGTATGGACACGCTTGAGCAATTGGGCGTGGTTGAATATACCCTCGAAGATCCTTTTTTGGGTCGCACGGTCACCTATCAAGGGGTTTTGATCAGCAGTATTTTTGAGGCGGCTAAGGTTGCTGAGGGAGCCAAAACAGTCAAAGCCGTAGCGCTGAATGACTATAGCATTGATATTCCAATCGATGAATTACGCACAATGCCCGTCATCTTGGCGACCCGCCTTGATGGTGAGCGCATGGCTGTTGCCGATAAAGGCCCGCTAGAAATTGTTTTTCCATACCACGCCTACAAGCTTGAGCATGAAAAATATGTTGGCATGTGGATCTGGCAGTTGCGGAGTATGGAGATTAAATAATGCAACCTCGCCGTTGGATTCAACGATTGGTGCTTGCTGGCACAAGCTTGATCTTTTTGGTCTTGCTTGTACTGTTGGGCTTTAATTTACAAACTTTAGGCGTGGCCACCCGTTTTTTTACGCTTGATGGTGGGATCTGGAACCCAACTCAGCTTGAGCGTGAAATTCTGCGTTTGAGGGTGATTGCCAACGAAATTAGCATGGGCACGCCCAATTTAGGCAATGAGTTTGTGCTGCGGCGTAATTTGGTTGGCAGCCGCATTAATGTGTTGAGTGATTTTTATCGGGTTGAGCAAGATGATCAGCGTAGCATGCTCGAACGGAGTTCATTTGAAGTGATTAAGCGTGAATTCTTTACGCTTGAAAATCAAACCCGCTTCAATATTTCAGAGAATTCAGTGCAAGAATTAATTCCAGTATTAATTAATATGGAATCGAATGCCCGCACGATGGTTAACGAGCGTCGCCAAATTGTTGATCGGGCTTCGCAATTCCAACGTCAATCGCTTGAACGCTTGCGAGTCACGCTCTTATTTATGCTTGGTGGGATTTTAATTCAAGTACCGATTTTCTTTTTGTTAACGCGTCGCCGTTTTGATACTACTCTACAAAAAGCCTATAGCACGTTGCAAGAGCGTTCGACCGCGCTTGAGCAATCGCAGCGCGAATTAGCCAGCTCGCATGCCCATGCCCAGCAACAAAATGAGGCTTTGCAACAAACTTTGGCCGATTTAGAGCAAAGTATGGCTGAACGTAGCGCCTTGCAAACCACCGTTCAGCAGATGCAGTTTCCAATTATTCCGTTGCGCAACCGGATGGCGATTATGCCAGTGATCGGCAATTTATCAGCCGAGCGGGTTCAAATTGCGATCGAATCGGCGACCCATTATGTTGAAGTCAAACGAATTAAAATTCTGCTGTTTGACATAACTGGGGTTTCGGCGATTGATCAAGCGGCGGCGGCCAGCATGCAGCAATTATTGCAAATGTTGCGTTTGCTCGGCTGTGAGCCAGTCTTGGTTGGCGTAACGCCCGCTGTGGCCGAAGAATTAGTCCACACAGGCTTGAGTCAACAGAGCTTGCAAACCTATGCTAACTTGCAGCAAGCAATTGAGGTTACCGCCAAAACGATTGAGTAGGGGCTAGGGATCAGGGATCAGTTGTCAGGGTTGAGCTATTGGCTCTCAAACAATGATTCGTGAAATTCAGGGCTAAAAAGTTCTAGCCCCTGATTCCTGACCCCACTCCCTCTCTGCACCTCTGCGTCAAAGCCCTTCATCCCTCATCCTTCATCCTTCATCCTTCATCCAGCCCCATTCGTTGAGCAATTGACGATCTTTTTTGGAGAGTGTGGCATGGCGCAACATATCGGGGCGACGTTCCAAGGTGCGGCGTAAACGCTGCTCATGTCGCCATTGAGCAATCTTGGCGTGATGTCCACTCAGCAAAATTGGCGGTACGGCAACCCCATCCCACTCGGCGGGCTTGGTATAATGCGGGTATTCCAATAACCCATCGTCGTGGCTTTCGTGAGTTAGCGATTCAGGGTCGAGCACCTCGGGCACCAGGCGGCCAACTGCATCGACAATTGTCATGGCTGCCAATTCTCCGCCAGTTAGCACAAAATCGCCCAGCGACACTTGATCGGTCACATAGCGTTCGATATAGCGCTCGTCGATGCCCTCGTAGTGACCACATACCAACACCAAACGCGGCAGTTGCGCCCATTCGCGGGCGAGGGTTTGGTTAAACACGCGTCCGCTGGGAGTCATCAGTACCACCGGAGCCGGATTGGGATCGGCAGCCAATACGGCTTCGGTGCAGAGCGCCAACGGCCCCGGCTTCATCACCATCCCTGCCCCGCCGCCAGTTGGCGAATCATCGACCATTTTATGCTTGTCGGTGGCGTAATCGCGAATATCATGCAAGTGAAATTGTAATAATTCAGCTTGAGCCGCCCGTTTCAAAATGCTTTCAGTCAGTGGGCCAGCAAACATGGCCGGAAACAAGGTCAAAATATCAAAACGCATTGCAAAAATCCTATCGTAGCAGATTTAACCTGTTGATTGTTGTTTGTTAATCAACGCCTATGATACTCGATGGCTTAGGGCTGGTGCAAAAAATCGCTGTGTGAATAGTATTTATTCTATGAGGAGCAATCGGCTATGCGTTTTCGGCGAACAGCATACGGGCTAGGATTAAGTTTATTGTTAGCAACCCTCCCCCACGCAAGCTTGGCAACCCCAGCGCTCACTACCACTGGCGTTCCAACCGACCCCACTCCGGCAATCAAACTCACGCGAATTGGCCGTTACAACCCAGGCCCGTTTCGTAGCGCTGATCCACGGGCGGCGGAAATTGTTGATTTTGATCCGCAAAGCCAGCGCATGGTCTTGATCAATGGCTTTAACAGCGCCTTAGATATTGTTGATTTGAGCAATCCGGCCAATCCACAGTTGCTTACAACGATCGCCATCACGCCAACCAGCAGCAATGTGCCCAATAGTGTGGCCGTCCACAATGGCTTGGTCGCGGTGGCCGCCAATGCTGCCGTCAAAACTGAGCCTGGGCGGGTGGTGTTGTTCAATCGCGATGGTGTGTTTTTGAATGAAATCACGGTTGGGGCAGTACCCGATATGCTGACCTTCACGCCCGATGGCCGCCGGATCGTGGTGGCGATCGAGGGCGAACCGAACAGCTATAACCAAGTTGATTCGGTTGACCCTGAGGGCGCGGTGGCGATTATCGATTTGCCGCAAAATTTTGCCAGCATTACGACCACCAGCGTGCTTTCCTCAAGTTTGGTTGGTTTTACCGATTTTAATCTTGGTGGCAGCCGCCATGCTGAGCTTGACCCACAAATTCGGATTTTCGGGCCAAATGCTAGTGTTGCCCAAGATTTGGAGCCGGAATATTTAACTATCTCAGCCGATTCGAGCAAGGCCTATGTTACGCTGCAAGAAAATAATGCTTTGGCCTTGATCGATCTCAATGCAGGGCGAGTGCAGTGGCTAAAAGGCTTGGGCTATAAAAATCACAATATCGTGGGCTATGGGCTTGATCCCAGTGATAGCGATGGTGCGAATGCAATTGCGCCATGGCCGGTGTTGGGTATGTATCAACCAGATACGATTAGTAGCTATGATGCCAACAACCAAACCTATTTGGTAACTGCCAATGAAGGTGATGCCCGCGATTACACAGGTTTTACTGAAGAGGTGCGGGTAAAAAATGTCGTGCTTGATTCGAGTGTGTTTACCAATGCAACCAGCCTGCAACAAGATGCCCAGCTTGGCCGCTTGAATATCACGAATACCAAGGGCAGCTTTGGCGGTCTACACCATGCGCTGTATGCATTTGGCGCACGCTCATTTTCAATTTGGGATGGCACGACAGGTCAGTTGGTGTTTGATAGTGGCGATGATTTGGAAACCCGGACTGCCGCCGCTTTTCCAAATAACTTTAATGCCAATAACACCGCCCACAGCCGCGATAACCGCAGTGACGACAAAGGCCCAGAGCCAGAAGCCTTAGCAGTAGCGACGATTGATGGTCGTAGCTATGCTTTTGTCGGCTTGGAGCGGATGGGCGGAATTATGGTCTACGACGTGAGCATCCCGCAAGCGCCGCAATTTCTCGAATATTTCGCTGCGCGTAGTTTCCCCAGCAGCTATGTCACGGGCACACCTGATGATCTTGGGCCTGAAGGTATGCATGTGATCGCAGCCGAAGATAGCCCAACTGGCAAGCCCTTGTTGTTGGTTGCCAACGAAGTTAGCGGCTCGGTCTCGATCTATCAAATTACAGCCCAAACTCCCCACATGTACTTGGGCTTGAGTGATGGTTTGACCAGCGTGCAACCCAACACTCCGGTTATTGCCTCGCTGAGCTTGAATAATCAACAAACTGAGCCAAACGCCCGCCCCGCGACTGAGCTGCAGGTGCAGTATCTTATGCCAAGCCAATTAACCTACAACGATTGTACAATTTCCAGTCCCTTGGTGGGCACATGTAGCCAGCAAAATGGCATAGTAAGTTTCAATCTGACCACGCCATTTTCCTCGGCCAGCCAAGGTTTGTTGCAAGTTTCCACCACGGTCAAGCCTAATGCCACAGGCACAATTGAGCATCAAGCCAGCCTCAGCTATCGCGATACTGGTGAATTGCAAATAACCGTTCAAGCCAGCGATACGACCACAATTGGCATTGCTCCGTTGATTACCAGCGGATTGCCAGCGGCGGCGAGCTATGGCGCGGCCTATAGCCACACGCTAACGGCAAGCGGCATCCCAACCCCAACCCTTAATTTGGTTGGAAACTTGCCAGCAGGCTTGACCTTCGATAGCCAAAGCGGAATCTTGGCGGGTACGCCGACCACCAGCGGTAGTTTCCCAAATTTGATCTTCCAAGTAAGCAACGGAATTGGTACAATGGTAACGCAAAGCTTTACGCTGACTGTTGCCAAAGCGCCATTGCAGGTCGTTGCTGATAACCAACGTCGTTTATTCGGCCAACCCAACCCGCCCTTGAGCTATCAAGTAACTGGCTTGCGCTTGCAAGATACGGCTGCAAGTGCATTAACTGGCACATTAACCACAACCGCAACCCTCACCAGCCCGCTTGGTGAGTATCCAATTAGCCAAGGTAATTTGCAGGCTCAACACTACCACATTAACTTTAGCGCTGGCACACTCACCATCGCAGCCAATGCGGTTTACCTACCCTTGATTGGGAAATAAGCACCAGCAACGATTCGTCAATAGCTCAAAGTGACATACACATGCCCAATCAACAACCTTTAATTGATTGGGCAATACAACGTAAAGACCAAGCGTCGGATTACCCATCGGTGATCCGACGCTGCGCAACCTCACGATCTGACCAGGGTCTTTACGCATAACCGTTTGAGGTGCAGCCATGGCTGGGCTTTAACGGGAGGTAGCTATGATGAGCCGACGTGCTGGAATTTTGATTATTGCCATTCTCAGTTTGGCGCTGCTGGTTGGCCTGATTGGCTATGCCTTATTGGTGCAGCCGGTTGTCGCCCAACTTTCGCCAACGCCGCCAACCCTGTTTACCCAACTGCAATACCCTTTTAATCAGAGTTTGATTCCAGTGGGCAAAGTGCTGACCGTGCATTCGCGCTCGTGGGGCAGCCAGCCGATCGAGAACGTCGAATTATGGGCCGATGGGCAGCCATGGGCGATGCAAGTGGCCAATAATGTCACGCTGTACGAGGGCTTGTTTGCTTGGCAATCGTTGGGCTTAGGCGACCATAGTTTGGTCGCTCGCACCAACGATAGCACTAAAATTCCCTCAACCTCAGCGATTGTACGCTTGAATGCCGTGCTGCCATATGAGCCAGTCGCGACCTTTCAGGTGCAACAATCAGCAGGCGAGAGCCTCGAAAGCCTAAGCAAAGCCTTTGATGTTGCGCCCCAAACCCTACTGAAACTCAACCCCCAACTAGGCAATTTGCCCTTAGACCAAGCCTTGGGTAGCGATCAGAGCATCACAATTCAGCTTGCTGGTCAATTTACCCCAATCAGCAATACCACCAGCCTGAGCACCACTCAAGCGCCACTTCCAGTTGATGTTGCCAGTTTGCCCTTGGCCACGCCCTACGACCCCAATGCTATTTGGTTTGATTTGCAGCGGCGTTTTGGCACAGCTAATTTGCCCTTAGCCCCTGAGGCATTGGTTGGCAGCAGCAATTGCCAAACGCAGTTGGTGTTTACGCCCACCTCAGATGATGCTGATGGCTTTTTTATCTATCGCGCTGGACCGACTCAAAGCCACTTTGAGTTGGTGGCAACCGTTGCCGCCAATGGCGCTAGTCCACAGCTTTGGCAAGAACCAGCCGATTTTGGTCAAACGCTCTATTATGTGGTGGCGTTTAATCCAGCTGGCGCAGCGGCTAGCCCCGTGATAGCGCTAGAGAATGCTGATACGGCCTGTGCCACGCTGCAAGTGCCCCAATTTGCCACCTTGCTGCTTACTCCCAAAATAGCCGTGAGCGATGTTTATTGCTATAGCTCGTTGGCGAACGGCCCATGGCAACGGGTGCCGAATCAAGGCTTTTTGCTGCCAATTGCAGGCGGCTACGATTTAGCTAGCGCCCTACCACTAACCGCGATCAGCGCTAGCCAAAGCTGGAATTTGGAATGTTGGGGCTGGAATGGCACACAGCCACAATTACTGGGCAACACCAGCACCACATTAAATCTTGGGCAGGAGCAAATAATTGCCCTTGATGCTGATTTATTCAGTTTGCAAGGCCAATTAAACACCAGCGCCCAAATCCAGCAAGTGCCTACGCTTAGTACAATTGCGCCACCAATCAACCTCAGTTTGACTACCGATCTTGAAGCATGCGTGCAAGCAGCACCACAGGATGACGATTTTTGGCGGACTGCCTGTAGCACCAATCTAGCGGCAGGGGCAACTGTTTTAACTTGGCAATGGAGCGAACAAACCTGTTTTCCAAGCGACGGCGGCCAAGATTGCAGTGCCAACGCCAATCTCGAAGGCTTTCAAATTAACGATCGTTTGGCTGGAACGCCGCTCGAATTAACCCGAGTTAATCCTGAACAACGCCTGGTGTTTTTGGCTCCACGCACCATGCCCAGCCCAACCGACGAATGTTTGAGTGTGCAAGCCTTTCGTGGTTTGGCCGTTTCGCTGCATAGTGAAGTGCTCTGTTTGCCTGCGCTTAAATTGGCAGCGGGCAGCTATACCCTCGCCCCAAGTTTGTTTAATTTGAATGCAGGTGTGGCTCAGCAAACAGTTGGTGATGGCTGTCCGGCCTTGCCGATCAACCAAAGCCACTCAACCAAACTCAATTATCCCTATGTTAGCAGTTTGTTGCTGCTTCAACGCAATGCTGTAGCCGAAACTGCTTGTCGGCGTTACACTGCCAGCTGGTTTGATGGAAGTGTGAGCTTTATGTTACCGCGACTCGATCAATCAGTCGGTGGCTTGGAATTAAGTTTTAGGGTCACAAGTCAACGTGAGCCAGCCAACGAAGCTTGCCCCGCCAGCGCCAGCTTGCAAATTGGGAGCGCTAGCCAAACAATTGATTTAGCTGCTTGGCCCACGAATGGCGTGGTTACCATAGCTGTTGATCAAGCCTTGCTCGAACAAATTAGGCAATCGAATGACCCCAAATTGAACTTCACGCTTCAAGCCGAGCGCCAACTTGCCAACCGCAACCAACGTTGCAGCAGCGAGCTAAGCGATTTTTCATTGAAACTAACGGTGCAACCATGAAACGATGGCTTGGAATTTTGTTAATTGGCCTCTTGGCTGCATGTCAACAGCAATCAGCAACCGCGCCAAGTCAAGCCCAAATTATGCCGCAAGTCTGGATCGATGCACCACTCACTGGCAGCGCTTTGGAACTAGGCGAGATTCAAGTGCTGGCCCATGGCTATCATCCAATGGGCCTGAGCACGATTGAATTAAGCGTTAATGACCAAGTTGTGGCAACCCAAACGCCAACCATGCGCGGTTCACAATTTGGCTATGCTACCCTTAAATGGCAGCCGAGCCAAGCCGCCGCCTACCGTTTAGTCGTGCGTGCCCAAAGCAGCCAAGGCCAATGGAGTGATCCGGCGAGCGCTGAGGTGGCAGTTGGTCAGATTAATACCCTGCGTGTGGTGGCCCTGCCCAGTGCCACCAGCGTGCCGAGTGTCACCACAACCCCAACCACAACCCCGACTGCTACGCCAACGAGTTCACCAACGTTAACTGCAACACCAACCCGACTAATTCCCAGTAGTACGCCCCGCCCATCGTCAACGATCGTTCGGCCATCAAATACGCCTGTGCGCAGTACCAATACACCAGTGCCGCCGACGACGACCGATACGCCCGTACCGCCAACGCCAACTGAAACGCCTGTGCCACCAACTGCAACCGATACGCCCGTGCCGCCAACGCCAACCGACACGCCTATGCCAATTCTGCCGCCGATTATTGGCGAGCCTGTAGCCTCAACTCGGGCCTTTGCCGAACAAAATCTCTGTGGCATGCCCGACCAAATTACGATCAGCGTGTCAGTCGATAATTTGCCTGCTGGCGATGTTAGCTTGTACTATCACGCTGGGCCAAGCCGCTGGCAATCGACGGTCATGCAAGGTGGTGCTGGTAATTGGAGCCGTACTTTGCTTGCCAGTCGCGAAATGTCAGGCCAACGTTTTGGTTCATTCGAATACTATATTTTGGCTCAAGGTAGCGATGGTCAATCAGCTAAATCACAAGTCTATGGCGGCATCGAGTATTTGCCATGTAACCCTTAACCCAAGGAGGACGGATGAAGGATGAGGGATGAAGAGAAGAATATAGAACATAGGGTTTTTAACGCAGAGGCACAGAGTATTAGGCTATCGGCTATCGGAACGGTTTTTGATTATTTCAAAAATTCTCTACTCCAAAAGCCGATAGCCCAACCTCTCTTTGTGTAGCTTCGTGTCCTTCGTGGATCGATACTCCCAATCTCCTATGTTCATGCTGGTTGTTCTATATTCTTACTTATGGTTGCTGATACAAGCGCCGATAGGCTCCATAGTTGGCGTAAACCACTTCAACATAGTGGCGAGTTTCAGCATAATCAATAATTTCAATAAAACGGTCGGGATCAGCCACAACTCGACCATCTGCCCAACGCTCGGCATTGCCAGGCCCACCGTTATAGGCGGCAAATGCGCCGGGTAGACTGCCACTCATATATTCAATTTGGGCATCGATATAATAAGCTCCAAAACGAATTGAGGTCACCGGATTATACAAATCATCGACACTAAAGCCTTCGATGCCTAAATTCTGGGCAATACCCTCGCCAGTGCTGGGCATCACTTGGGCCAAGCCACGCGCCCCCACCCATGAAGTTGCATTGGGGTTAAAAATACTCTCTTGGCGCATAACTGCATATAACACCCGTGGATCAAGCCCAAACTCTTGGCTTTTGGTCACAACCGCGCTGGGATACGGCGTGGGATAAAGCAATTGGCGAATTGCCACACTTGGCTCCCCAGCCTCAATTGGCGCAAGTTGCACCAACTTTTGAGCTGTAGTCACGGTAGCATAGGGCATATCGCTACGCAACGCTGCCAATGCCACCCGATAGATACTAAATGGATTATTCAAGGCAGCATCACGTGCCGCAATCCACTCGGTTTGGGCTTCGCTATGCAAATCAGTCCAGCTTAGTTCTTCGGCACGCAAACTATATGGCTCAGTATCTAAGGTGTCACTGGTTGGCGCAGTTGACCAACTGGCGATCCATTGCCAGCCTGCTTGCTCAGCCTCGGGGCTAATTGGTGAACCAATCGGCAATTGATCGCCATCGTTAATATTGAGGGCATCAGCAACCCGCGCCGCATAGTAGGAATTGGGATCAGCCGCTTGGGCCGAACGTAGCAATTGTTCGCCTTTTTCCCGATTACCACGGCTAATTTCCAAGCGCCCAAGCCAATAATAGCCCTCAGCGCGGGGCGGCCCAATATTGCTATCACCCAATAATTGCCAAACTGCCGCTGCCTGCTCAACTTGCCCAGTATCCCACGCATAACGGCCTGCGGCATGCAAAGCTTGCTGGCCTTCGTGGCTCCAAGGGTAGCGCTGACCAAGCATAATTTGTGCATTCGCCGTTGCCGCCGGATCGCCGCTCCACGAGATAATTTCGACTATGCGGCGTAAGGCTTCGGGTGCTAACGGATCATCGGGATAGCGCTCGGCAAAATCGAGATAGGCCAAACGCGAACCTTCACGATCACCAGCTTGGCCTTGAGTCTGAATCGCATCAAGTCGTGCTTGGCGGCCAATCGGCAGCTCTGCAAAACGCTCGGCGATGCTATTGAAGGCTGCTTGCGCCCCAGCATAATCATCAAGCTGGCGCAATGCCAAAGCCCGTTTGCGCTCGATTTCAGCGGCTTCTTCGCCAGCAAGACCATTGGCAAGCACTTGGTCGAACAAACTGACAGCATCAAGATATTGACCATGGTTGTAGGCAATGCCAGCGGCAGCCAGCACTGGGGTTGATTCACCCAAAGCAGCCAGTTCATCAATCGCAATTGGCGCTTCGCTCAAACTGGGATGTTGGTTAATGATTTCGCGCAGCCATGTTCGAGCTTGTTCAGTTTTGCCCAAGCGCTGAGCACGTCGTGCCGCATCAAGCAAGGTTGTTGAGCGAAAACTCGGGGTGCGGGCAAAGCTCAAAATAACTTCGATTTGGGCCAATGCTTGTTCAGCCTGACCCGTTTGGTCATAAAATTCTAAGGCTTTGTTTAAACTGGTGACTCGCTGTGGACCAGCCATATCGTAGCGTCCGCTGGCAGCATAGGCCGCAATCGCTTGCTCGGTTTGGTTGGTCGCTTGCAATTGGGCGGCGCGGCGCTGAGCAGCATAGCCACTCAACAAGCCTTTAAGATCTTCATATTGTTGATAGGCTTCGATCGCGATCGCATGATCGCCTTGAATTTCCGCGACCCGTCCCAGCAAAAAGAGCGCTCGCAAATGCCATTGATCGTGGGTTTGCACGTTGATAAAGGCACTTAATTGCGACCACGCAGCGGCCCAATCTTGGCGTAAGAAGGCACTATAAGCCACGCCAAATTTGGCTACTCGTGCTTCGGGCGCATCAGGATATTGCAATAAAACCTGTTGATAATCGCTCAAGGCCAAATCAACTTGGTTGGCTTGTTGATGTTGTTCGGCTTGTTGCAACAATTGGGCAGGGGATGGTAGAGGCGTGGTGGTTGGTTGGCCCACAACATCGCGGCTACAACTAGCTAAAAGCAGCACAATCAAGGCTACGTGTGGAATTTTTTTAAGCATAATAATCTCATCGCGCTTCATGGCAGCCATTGTAGCATAGCGAGCTTGCAAACTCCGTGCCAACTGGCTAAGAACTTGATGAGATTTTTCAGTATTTCGCTTAACAATTGCCAAATCCCGCTTGATACCTAGGCCAAATGCACCCAAAGCCCTAGCGCAATCGCTTAATTGTATGGTTCAATAGCAGCATTGATTTTTGAAATGTGAGATAAGGAGCGATTTCGATGAACTTTGGGCTTGTGGAAAAACCACCCCTACGCTATCTGCTTGGGCCACAGCAACAACCAGTGTTGCAAAAACTGAGTGAAATTAACTTGCTTTTAGAATATTGTTTTGGCGAAAGTTGCGATAATTTAGCATTGTATCCTGAAAATTTAACTGCTGGCTTTTTTGATTTAAGTAGCCGTGAGGCTGGCGAAATTTTAACCAAGCTGCGCCAATATAATATCCATGCCGCAATTATTGTTGATTTAACCACCTATGCCCATAGCCAATATTTTGCCGAAATGGCGTATGAAGAGAATAAACGGGGCTTTTGCTATTTCTGCGCTACGGTTGCCGAAGCAGAGGCTTGGTTTGCCCGCCGCTAATCTGCGAAACGTTGCGCCAAGGCTTGAAATAGCTCTTGGGCGTTAGTATGGTCGGGCAAGCCCGAAACTTGGCCGTCGCCAAGCTCGATAATCAGCCAATCGCCTGTTTGGGTCAAGGCCAGATCTAATGTCCAAAAACGACTTTGGATTTGTTGGGCCAGCGCAGTATAGCGCGACCAATCAGGGTTTGGCTGGCTTGGCTGATGATCCCAGTAGGGTGTAGCCCACAACATCGTTCCATCAAGCCAAAAGCTACGATACTCGTAGGCCAAGGCTAAGCCACTTTGCTGGTGCGTTTGCCAAATCTGCAATGGATGCCATGCCCGTAACACCACCCCGCCAACCAAGGCCTCAGCTTGGCGTTGAATAAATGTTTGAATCACGCGGGCACTTTGGGCTTGGTCTGTGGCGTTGGCAATAAAGCAGGCTTCGTACCATTCATGTTTGCGCGATTTTACATAATCTTTGATGATTAAGGCTTGCTGATCAAAATAGATCGCTGCCCGTGCTGCAATGCTGGCAGCATCCAAACCTTGCTCCTGTGGAAACACCAAACTAGCCGGAGTCTGGTCGCCAAGCAAGGGTAAGACATTCGGCAAGTGATGACAAGCGGCATATGCAGCGGCATCATTAATTAATTGGTAGTTTTTAGCGGCCAAGCCTTGTGCGAGTTGTTGATACTGTGCAAGGTTGAGTATCCACCCACGATAGATTGCGAGGGTTGGTTCAGAAGTAACAGTCACACGGCGCAAGGCCTGCTTGATCGCACCCTCAAGCAACGCCTCAAGATCGATTACCGCCCAAGTCAGCCCTAGTGTTTCGGCGGCAACAGCTTCCGCTGCATACACAGCATCAACGTTGGGCAAATTAAATGGCTCGGCGGGGAAAAGGATTAGCATTATACAGTACCTTTTATTGGTTTATAGTTTGTGTTGAGTGTAGCATACCAAGTTAGTAGTAGCATTTAACGCAGAGGCGAGAGAAAATTAATACTCTGCGCCTCTGCGTTAAACCTAGCCCCTCGCCACTGACCTCTGATCGCTAAACGATACCTTTTGGACTTCATCCCTCATCCCTCATCCTTCATCCTTTTATCAGCTACTCAAAATTGGCTGAATCGGGTATCATAGGCAGTAGAACGCAAAGTCAATTTAGCCGCGTCAGATTGCCGCAAAACGCGGGTGAGCGTACTTTGTCCTTTTTGACACAATCATCAATAAGGATATAATTCGTTATGCCGATTGTGTCCGTGCCGGAGGAGCAGCTTATGCTACGGCCATTTTTGCCGATCTTCATTATCTTTGTTGTTGGGGTGGTGATTCCCGTGGCAGCCTTGGTGCTGTCGGCCATCCTTGGCCCCAAAAAAGCAACAAAGCGCAAACTCATCCCTTACGAATCAGGGATGACCCCGCTGGGCGATGCTATGCAACGGATGCCAGTCCGTTTCTATGTGGTTGCCATGCTGTTCATCTTGTTCGATATTGAAATTATCTTTTTAATGCCCTACGCACTTTATTTCCGCCAAATGGGCCTATTTGGGCTAGCCGAAATGGGCGCATTTATGGGCATTCTGCTAGTTGGTTTTGTCTACATCTGGCGGAAAGGGGCGCTCCGATGGGATTAGAAGAAAAAGCTGGCGATTTGGGGATTGTTACGACAACCCTCGAAGGTGTCGTCAATTGGGGTCGCACCAAGGCCATGTGGCCGATGTTGTTTGGGTTGGCTTGCTGTGCAATCGAAATGATGGCCGGTCAAGCCTCAAATTACGACATGTCACGCTTTGGGCTGGAGTTGATGCGGGCCTCACCGCGCCAAGCCGATTTGATGATTGTGGCTGGGCGGGTCAGCCGTAAAATGGCTCCAGTGTTACGCCGCCTCTACGACCAAATGCCCGAACCCAAGTGGGTTGTGGCCATGGGCGATTGTGCCTCGTGTGGTGGGGTCTACAACAACTATGCGATCGTGCAAGGTGTTGACGAAATTGTGCCAGTCGATGTCTATGTAGCTGGCTGCCCACCCCGCCCTGAAGCCTTGATCGACGGGATTTTGCAATTGCACGAGAAGATCAAGCGCGACAAAATTACCGATCACGCCGATGGCAAGCCGATTCGGCTCGAACAAGCAGAACGTGGCGCACTTAAGCCACTTGGCTAAATTTCGCCAATCTGTCGTGGGGCAATGGGCCTTGATCACCGGCGATCAAGCGCTAAGGCATTGCCCTACGTTGTATTTGGTGCAACCATTACGCTGGCAACGCCCTGTTGCAGCGTCTCGCCGTGGCTGCGTCACTCTTCATTGAGGAAGCTATGATTGATAGAGCAACCTTGGAGCAGCGCGTTTCTGCCCAATTCCCTACCGTTCGCATTGGCGATGAATCCGGCGATTTGTGCTTCACCGTCGAACGCCAGCAATTGCCAGCGCTGGCTGGTTGGCTGCGCGATGAGCCTGATCTCGCCTTTACCTTTTTAAATCAATTATGTGGGGTCGATTACCTCGGACGTGATCCACGCTTTGAGGTAGTGGTTCATTTGACCTCATTTCAAAATAAAATGCGGGTAACGTTGCATATCGAAGTGCCCGAAGCCGAACCAACCATTCCAACTTTGGCTCGGCTGTTTCCAACTGCCAACTTCCAAGAGCGCGAAACCTACGATATGTTTGGCATCATCTTCACGGGGCATCCGGGCTTGGAACGCATTTTGATGCCCGAGGACTGGTTAGGCCATCCCCAGCGCAAGGATCATCCCTTGGGCTATGAGGAAGTGGCCTTCACCCATAACGAAGATTGGATTTATGCCAATAAGCCCTTCGCGAAGGAGTAATGCGCTATGGTGATGCACGCACATGCGTATCCCGATATTGAAATTCCAACACCTTCGCAGATTGCGGCGGTGGCATTAAATAACCAGCCAGATGAAAACGGCGAGCAATCCATGGTGCTAAGCATGGGGCCACAACACCCTTCAACTCACGGGGTGCTACGGCTAGCCGTCGAACTCAATGGCGAAAACGTGGTGCAACTGGCTCCCGACGTGGGCTTTTTGCACACTGGCATCGAAAAAACCATCGAAACCAAAACCTACACCAAATCAATTGTGCTGACCGACCGCATGGATTACCTTGCGCCAATGTCGAACAATATGGTGTATGTGGCGGCGATTGAAAAATTGATGCAGCAAGATGTGCCAGAACGTGCCCAAACCTTGCGGGTGTTGTTGCTGGAACTGACACGGATCAACTCGCACTTGGTTTGGTTGGGCACGCACGCGCTCGACTTGGCCGCAATGAGTGTGTTTTTCTATGCGATGCGCGAACGTGAGTATATTCTCGATATTTTCGAGATGCTAACTGGCGCACGCATGATGACCAGCTATTTCCGCGTTGGCGGCTTGGCATGGGATATTCCCGCCGACTTCATTCCAACTGTGGAAGATTTCTTGACCCACTTTTTGCCCAAGGTCGATGAATATGAAGATTTGTTGACCAACAACTTGTTGTGGAAACAACGCACCAAAGGCGTTGGTGTGGTCAATGCTGCTGATGCAATTGCCCTCGGTTTGTCGGGTGCGAACTTACGCGCCAGCGGTGTCGATTGGGATTTGCGCAAAACTATGCCCTACAGCGGCTACGAAACCTACCAATTCGATGTCCCAGTCGGCCAAGCTGGCGATATTTACGATCGCTATCGCTGTCGGGTGCAAGAAATGCGCGAAAGCGTCAAGATTGCCCGCCAAGCAATCGAACGGGTCAAGCAAATGCATGGCCAGCCCTATGTGACCGAAAATCGTAAGGTTGCACCACCACCCAAGAGCGAAATTACCTACAGCATGGAATCGCTGATTCACCACTTTAAGCTGTGGACGGAAGGCTTCCGCCCACCGCGTGGTTCGGCCTACGCGGCAATCGAATCACCCCGGGGTGAAATTGGCTGTTATGTGGTGAGCGATGGCACTCCCAAACCATGGCGTGTCCACTTCCGCGCACCGTCATTTATTAATTTGCAAGCCTTGCCCCACATCGCCAAAGGCAAATTGATGGCCGACTTGGTGGCATTGATTGCGAGCATCGATCCGGTGCTTGGTGAAGTGGATCGTTAAGAAGGAGCCTCGGGTGCTGTACGAACAACACAAGGCTGAAATTGATGGAATTTTGGCCCGTTATCCTGTAGATCGCAAACGCTCGGCCTTGTTGCCGTTGTTATATTTGGCCCAAGATGTCTATGGCCGCTTGGATCGCGATTCGATTCGCGAAGTGGCCGAGATTCTCGATTTGCCCTATACCGATGTTTTTGAGGTCGTAGGTTTTTATACACTCTTTTATAACGAAGAAGTTGGCAAGGTTGTGCTCGATGTCTGCGACGACGTGCCATGCTGCTTCTGTGGTGCTGAAGAGTTGGTCGCCGATTTGGAAAATCGCCTGGGGATCAAAGCTGGCGAAACCACCAAAGATAAGGTCTTTACCTTGCGCCGCGTGAAATGTATTGCTGCTTGCGATCAAGCCCCAGTGCTGCAAGCCAACTTAGAGTTTCACAACCGCGTCTTGCCCGATAAAGTCGAAGCTATGCTCACCAAGCTGCGCAACGATGTCGAATCTGGCAAGCCCGTGAGCATCTCTGGCCGCCTTGCAGAACGCTAATATAAAGGATGCAGGATGAGGGATGAAAGATGAAGTAGCTACGGTTATGTTCATCCTTCATAATTCATACTTCATCATTCGTGAGGGTGCTTATGCCTAAGACAGAACTCAAAGAATATATTGTGATGCGCAATCGCGAAATTGAAAATATTCGCGATCTTGATGTGTATCTGGCAAATGGCGGTTATTCAATGGCCAAGCAAGCCTTGACCAGCATGACTCCAGCCGCGATTATCGACGAAGTGAAAAAATCGGGCTTGCGCGGTCGTGGCGGCGCTGGCTTCCCCACCGGGGTTAAATGGAGCTTCGTTCCTAAGGAATTAAACCCCAAATATTTGGTGGTTAACGCCGACGAGAGCGAGCCAGGCACGTTCAACAACCACGAAATTATCGATGAAAATCCGCATCAATTGCTCGAAGGGATTGTGATCAGTGCCTTTGCAATTGGTGCACATGTCGCTTATATCTACATTCGCGGCGAATTTGCCTATGGGGCACGCTTCCTTGAGCAAAAAATTGCCGAAGCCCGCGCCCGTGGCTTAATCGGTAAGAATTTGTTTGGCACTGGTTATGATGTGGAAATTTATGTCCATCGCGGAGCTGGAGCTTACATTTGTGGCGAAGAAACCGCTTTGCTCGAATCGCTCGAAGGCAAGATCGGCCAGCCACGCTTGAAGCCACCATTCCCAGCCGTCGCTGGTTTGTATGCCAAGCCAACCGTGGTCAACAACGTTGAAACCTTGACCAATGTGCCGCGCATTATCGAAAAAGGCGCTGATTGGTTCCGCTCGTTTGGCACCGAAAAATCGCCTGGCACCAAAGCAGTTTCAATTAGCGGCCACGTCAAAAACCCGGGCAACTATGAAATTCCCTTGGGTATCACGATTCGCGAGTTCATTTTCGATTGGGCTGGCGGCATGCGCGACCCTAATTTGCCCTTGAAGTTCATTATTCCAGGCGGCGCTTCATCCAACTGGCTCACCGAGCAACACCTCGATTTGCCCATGACTTGGGATGATATGGCCGCTGCTGGCACAATGCTTGGCTCAGGCGCGATGGTTGTGCTGGATACCTCGGTTCCAGTGGTGCGAGCGGCCTTGAAGGTTGACGAGTTCTTCAAACACGAATCGTGTGGCAAGTGTTCGCCCTGCCGCGAAGGCACGCACTTCTTGGTCAAGGTGTGGGAGCGGATCGACGAGGGCCACGGACGAGTTGGCGATATTGAATTATTGGCTGATGTTGGCAAGCAAATGCTTGGCAAGTGTTTCTGCCCACTGGGCGATTCATCAGTTTCAGCCGTCAATAGCGCGATCAAATTCTTTCGGCCTGAGCTTGATGCAGCGATCGATGCACAACACTAAGCATTATTGATCGTTTCAGTTGAAATTTATTTCGCGCACATTTTTAGCCACAGATTGACACAGATGACACAGATGACCATCGATTGGCATTGTGCGAATCACTAAAGGTGTCAAGATGCCTAAATTTATACACGGTGAGTTGACCTACACGCTTATTGGGGCCACGATGGAAGTTCATCAGCAACTTGGGCCAGGTCTGCTAGAATCGGTATATCAAAAGGCCTTAGCTTATGAGTTGCAACAACGCCATGTTCTTTTTGTCGAACAGCAACATTTGCCTGTTTGATATAAACAAATCGTTGTTGGTGATTTTATTGCAGATTTTGTAATTGAGCAGAGCCTCATTATTGAGATTAAAGCAATTGATAAATTGCATCCCAATCATGTTGCGCAAACACTTAATTATTTAGCAATTACACGATTGAATATTGCCTTGTTACTTAATTTTGGCAGTACATCGTTGCAATATAAGCGTTTAGTGCGCTAAATTATCTAATCTGCGCTAATCTGTGCTAATCTGTGGCTAAAAAGTTCGTGGCTAAAGACTAATGAAACGTACTTTATACAAGAAAGGGCAGCCTCATGCCTGATATGGTTACGTTGACGATTGATGGGCAGACGGTCTCGGTGCCAAAAGGCACCTTGGTCGTCGAAGCTGCCCGTCAAGTCGAAAATCTGATTCCGGTGTTCTGCTATCACCCCAAAATGGCTCCCGTTGGCATGTGCCGCATGTGTGTGGTCAAGGTGGGCACGCCTAAAATGGACCCCGCCACCCGCCAGCCAGTCGTTGATGCTGATGGCAAATCAGTGATTGCGATGATGCCACGTTTGCAAACCGCCTGTACCACGCCAGTCAGCGAAGGCATGGTCGTGGTAACCCAAGATGCCGAAGTTGAGCACGCGCAACGTGGGGTTTTGGAAGCATTGCTTACCAGTCACCCGCTCGATTGCCCAGTTTGCGACAAGGGCGGCGAATGCCCATTGCAAAACTTGACCATGGGTTGGGGGCCGGGCAAAACTCGCTTCGACTACAACGATAAAGTTCACTTTGAAAAACCAGTGCCACTGGGCGATTTAATTTATCTCGACCGCGAACGCTGTATCTTGTGCGCCCGTTGTGTGCGCTTCCAAGATGAAATTGCTGGCGATCCAGTGCTCGGTTTCTATAATCGTGGCCGCGCTTGGCATATCATCTCGCAATCCGACCCCGAATTTGATAGCAAGTTCTCGGGCAACACCACCGATATCTGTCCGGTAGGCGCGTTGACTTCAGCCGACTTCCGTTTCAAAGCGCGGGTTTGGGAATTACAGCCAATTCCAACCGTCTGTAATCACTGCTCGGTTGGCTGTAACATGACCTTCGATACCCGCTCCAATGAAATCAAACGGGTCATGCCACGCGAAAACGATGCAGTTAACGAAATTTGGTTGTGTGATCGTGGCCGCTTCGGCCATCACTTCACGAGCAGCAAGCAACGCCTGACCACGCCATTGGTACGCAAGGCGGGCAAACTGCAAGAAGCCTCGTGGGAAGAAGCCTTGACTCTGGTTGCCCAACAACTTGATGGCATTCGCAGCACGACTGGCGGCAAAGCCATTGGTGGCTTGGCAGGCACATCGTTGGCCAACGAAGATCTGTATGCCTTCCAACGCTTCTTCCGCGAAACGCTTGGCTCGGCCAATATCGATCATCGCTCAGGCTCAGCTTTAGATCTGCCGCTTGACGACGTTGGCGCACTCTATGGCATTCGTAGCGGCACCGATCTCTCGACGCTAGGCAAAGGCACGGTCGTGCTGGTATTCGGCGCTGATCCCGAAGAAGAAGCGCCAGTTCATTTGCTGCGGATTCGCGGAATCAACACGCGTGGCGGCAGTGTAATTACCCTCAACGGTCGTCCAACCAAACTCGATAGCATCGCCAAGCAAGCTTTGCGCTACAAATATGGCAGCGAAAGCAGCGTTTTGGCCGCCTTGCTCAAGCCATTGATCGATAGCACCCCAGCCGATGGCAAACGGGCGACCTTGCGCGGCTTCAACGATTTAGTTGCCACACTCAAAGGCTTCAGCCTCGATGAAAACGCTAGCGGCATTAGCGCCGACAAGCTCAAAGCGGTCGCTGATTTGATTGGTGCTGCTGAAAACTTGGTGATTTTCTATGGCCGCGATGCCTTGACGGCTGGCGCAAGTGTGCCTGCTGGCTTGGCCAACCTCTTGGTGATGACCCGCAAAGCTGGTGCTGCCAATAGCGGCTTGATCAGCTTACTCAAAGGCGCAAATGCCCGTGGAGCACTTGATTTGGGCGTGCGGCCTGATCGTGGGCCAAATTATGCCGCCTTGAACAATGCTGGCCTTGATGCCAAGCAAATGCTCAGCGCCGCCCGCGAAGGTAAACTTAAAGCTCTCTATGTGGCTGGGGTCGATCCAGTTGGCGATAATCCTGCCGCTGCTGATAGCTTGAAGAAGCTTGATTTGTTGGTCGTGCAAGAATTGTTCTTGACAGAAACTGCCAAGATGGCCGATGTGGTCTTGCCAGTCTTGAGTGTTGCTGAGCGCGAAGGCACCTACACCAACGCCGAGCGCCGCGTCCAACGCTTCCGCCAAGCGATTCGCCCAACGATCAATGCCCGCCCCGACTGGCAAATTTTGCAAGCTTTGGCTAATCAATTGGTCTCGGATGCGGTGTTGAATGTGGCTGGTAGCGATAAGAGCCGTAAGCAAGCTCGCCGCGACGAGGACAAAGCCCGCACACGGACTGAGTGGACTTATGCCTCGCCCGCCGAAATTCTGATGGATATTCAAGCCAATGTCTCAGGCTACAAGGGCGTGAGTTACGCGACCTTGCAAGGCCCAACTGGCCAATGGGGTCGCCAAGCCAACGAAAATTACTACTTCGATGGCACTTCCTACCAAAATACTGGTGGTTTGGGTGTGCAATTGCCAGCGGCAGTTGAAACCAGCACAACCCTGAGCTTGCAGTCATTCAGCATCAACACCCCAGCTAGCGTTGCCGACCGCCCATGGACGTTGGTTGGCGCAACCTTCTTGTATGATGATGCTGGCTTGATGACCGACACCAGCTTGTTGAGCAGCCGCAAGGCCAAGGCCGTGGCAGCCATCAACCCAGTTGATGCCGACAAGCTTGGGCTCAAAAATGGCGAGCGGATCACCGTTAGCTCGGGCCGTGGCAGCCTCAGTTTGCCAGTTCACCGTACCAAACTTGCGCCTGAAGGCGTGGTAGTCGTACCTGTTGGGGTTAATAATGTCGGCTTGGTCAGCGTCGTCGAAGGTGGCGCAACGCCAGTAGCCATTCGACGGGAGGCCTAAGCCATGCAAGATCGCTCAGTATGGGTGATGATTATCCACGCGGTGGTACTAGCATTTGCTGCCCTAACCAGCTTTGCCTATCTCACCTTGATGGAACGTAAAGTCTTAGCCAAGTTGCAACATCGGGTCGGCCCTAACCAGGCTGGCCCCAATGGCTACTTGCAACCATTGGCCGATGCTGTCAAACTAATGTTCAAAGAAGATATTATGCCGTCGCTGGCCGATAAATGGGTCTTTATTATTGCCCCAATTTTGGCCACGATTCCAGCAATTGTGATCTTCGCAGTGATTCCGCTTGGCCCTGATTTGGTAGTTTTTGGCGAACGGATTCCTTTAGCGTTCGCTAGCTTGAATATTGGCTTGCTGTATTTCTTGGCGGTAACCTCAATCGGGGTGTATGGGATTACCCTCGCTGGTTGGGCCTCGAATAACAAGTATTCAATGCTTGGCGGAGTACGTTCAGCCGCCCAGATGATTAGCTATGAATTGGCCTTTGGGCTTTCAGTGCTGGTTCCGGTGATGTTGACGGCCTCGCGCTCAGCCGACGGACTTGGCTCGCTCGATTTAGTTCAGATGGTCAACGCGCAGGCTGGCACATGGCTGGGCTTTATTCCCAAGTGGTTTGTCTTTACGCCAACTGGCTTTATCGCCTTCTTCTTGTTCTTGATTGCGGCCACCGCTGAAGTGACCCGCGCCCCCTTCGACTTGGTTGAAGCTGAACAAGAGTTGGTTGGTGGCTATGCCACCGAGTATAGCTCGATGAAGTTTGCATTGTTCTTCATGGCCGAATATATGAAATTGATCGCCATGAGCGGCTTTGCAGCGACGATGTTCCTCGGTGGTTGGCGTTTGCCCTACCTCGAAGATATTACGGGCAACTGGGGCGCATTGGTTGGCTTCTTGGTGATTGCCGCCAAAATCTTCTTCTTCTTGTTCTTATCGATCTGGGTTCGCGCCAGCTTACCACGGATTCGCTACGACAAGTTGATGGATTTTGGTTGGAAGCGCTTGTTGCCAGTTTCATTGGCGACGGTTGCCGCAACCGCTGTGATTATTGTTTTGACCAACCCACTTTAAGCACAACGCGTAAATAATTTCCTCACCCCCTCACCCCCTCTCCTGCAAGCGTGGAGAGGGGGAATTTTGTGCTCTGCAAGATTTTAGCCTGCTCAAGGCTCATTGCACCTACATTTTAGATTTCAGGAGAATGGCGATGCTTTTACGTCAAACCGCACGGCTGCAATTGCATGTGCTCGAAGAATACGATGTTCAACGTGTATTGGAGTTCTATCAGGCTAATGCCGAATTTCGCCAACCTTGGTCGCCGACAATGGATGCCAATTTTCTGACGCTTGAAGGCCAACGTGAACGCCTACGTAGCGATCGGATTGGCCGTGATCGTGAGCAAGGCCTTGCTGTATGGCTGACCGAAATTGATCAAACTGAATTGGTTGGCATGGTAGCCTTGCGCAATATTGTGCGTGGAGCGTTTTGGTCGTGCCATCTTGGCTACGAAGTTCATAACGTCTATGCCAAGCGTGGCTATATCAGCGAAGCCTTGCAAGCCGTTGTGGAGTATGCCTTTGTGGATTTACGCCTGCACCGCATCGAAGCCAACATTATGCCGCGCAACCAACGCTCAATTGGGGTGGTGGAGAAACTTGGGTTTGAGCACGAAGGCCTCGCCCGTAAATACCTCAAAATCAATGGCACGTGGGAAGATCATATCCATTATGTGCTTTTGAATGCGGCAGTCGAGTAAGAATCAAATCAAAAGTCAAAAGGCAAAAATCAAAATAAGCTATCGAAATAGTTTCAACCAATTTAGATGGTTGACTAGGGTGTGAGGATTCAGGGTCGAGGGATAAGGAGTTTGAAACAGGGTGCTTTAAACTGATCCCTAATCCCTGAATCCTAGCACCTTCGTGCTCTTCGTGTTCTTCGTGGTTAAATTCCACCTCTGTTGCTCTACGAGCTTTTTGCCTTTTGACTTCTGCCTTTTGATTTTATGCTTGTTCTAGGACTTTGGCATAATACGCGCCCCAGTTGGGCTGGCGACCATCGACATCGTAGAAACCATATTCTTCCATCAAGGTCCAAGAAGCCCAGGTTTTGCCAGCTTTTTGGGCAACATTAGGGTCGCTTGCCAAGGCTACGATCGCCCGACCCAAGTAATAGGGCGTTTCGGATTCGCTATAGTGAGGATCTTTGGCGATGGCATCACGCCAGTTTTCCTCGCTGACCCCAAAATAATCAAGCATTTCCTCGGAGCGTAAAAAGCCTGGAGTTACGGCTAAGGCCGTTACGCCATGCTCCTTCAAATCTTCGTGCATACCAACTGCAATGCGCATAACGCTGGTTTTGACCAAATCGTAGATGCTATGGCCGCGATAATTCAACGTATCGCCATCAGTTACTTCAATAATCAAGCCTTGACCACGGGCAACCATCAGTGGCGCTGCATAAAACGAGGTAATTAAGTGGGTATCAATTGAATTATGCAAGAGGTTTAGATTGGTGTGAATATCACCTTGCCAAAACTTCTGCTCCCAAACCAGTGCATGCTGGCCACCCCAAATATCATTCACAACAATATCAAGCTGGCCAGATTGTTCAGTGTTAATCCGTTGAATCAAGGCTTCAACTTGGGCAGGATCGTTATGATCAACTTGGATGGCAATGCCCTGACCACCAGCCGCCGTCACCATTTCCGCAGTATCGTCAATTGTTTCAGCTCGATTGATTGGCGAACGCTGATTGCGGGTAGTGCGGCCTGTGCAATAGACAGTTGCGCCCGCCTCGCCCAAACTTACCGCGATGCCACGGCCACAACCACGGGTTGCTCCAGCTACCAAGGCCACTTTTCCGGCTAAAGGTTTAGTTGTCATCAAGCTGATCCTCCTAAAACAACAATCGCACGAACGCAGAGTGTAATGCAAGCAGCACAATCACTCAACGGTCGTGCGACCGATGTGTCAGCCTGATCAACTGAACAGGTGGGCAGTTTCGCTAAAACGCCGAGCGCTAAACAAAACAGCAGGAGTGCCAGCTAACTCGGCGAGCAGTTCGTCAGCGGCAACCAAGCCTAATCCAAGGCCATGGCCACTAAAACCCACGGCAAAGGCAATTCGATCATCACGCCGTAAGCGCCCAACCAAGGGCCGATGATCCGGTGCAAAGCCCATTGTGCCCGCCCAACGCCGCTCAATCGGTGCAGCAGCAGCCTCAGGGAAGTGACGCTGCAAAAAGCCATCAAGCAAATCTTGAATCAACGGTGTAGTGCAATCGGCAAAAGTTTGTTCTTCGGCAACCGCGCGATTGCGAAAACCACCCAGCACCAAATTGCCAGTAGGCGTTTGCTGAAAATAGGTAAAACCATAATCGCAATAGCAAGCTTGGCTCAAAATTGGCTCGATTGGGTCGGTTGCCAACAACTGGCCGCGGGCTGGAATCACCAACTGGCTAAATTCAGGCAATAGTAGGCCTGTCCAAGCATTGGTGGCTACTAAAACCCGTTGGGCTAGCCAATTGCCAGTCCGTGCTCGCACCAAAACACCATCGGCAGTTGATTCGAGCGCATAGACCTCGCTAGCTTCATACAGCTGTGCACCACTTTCGCGCAAGAGTGCCGCAGTCAACAAGGCGGCTTGAATTGCACCATCATCGGGGTTATGCAATGCGCCCCAAAAACCACGCTTAGTTGGATCTTCGGCGTGCCATTCGGTGCTAAAACCATCTTCATGCATCAAGGCTGCTGCATTGGCAAGCTCGGCATGTTCTTGCTCGCTATAGGCAAAAATTAACGAACCACAACGCCGTACAGGTGAGCCAAGCTTGGTCGCCCATTCGATCATCAACTCACGATTACGAATCGTCGTGCGCCACAGGGTTTGGGCTAAATCGCGGCCATATTCAGCGCAAGCCGCCTGATACGAATTGGCAATGCCAGTCAATAACAAGCCACCGTTGCGCCCCGAAGCGCCGCCAGCAACGTGACGGGCATCGAGCACAACGTCGGCTTGGCTTTGCAAGGCTAAGTACGAGCCAATCAAGCCCGCACCAATCACCAAGGTTTCTACAAGCTTGGGCTGGGCTGTTGGCTCAGGAGTTTGCCACAGCCCAACACTCATACTTTGCCTAGCACTTCCTTGATAATTTGCTCCAAGCGATCAAGCGAGAAGGGCTTGGTCAGGAAGTAATCAACGCCAGCAGTGCGGGCAGTTCGCTCGACCTCAGGGGTTGCATAGGCCGTGATAATGATCACCTTCGTGTCAACATAATCTTGCTTGACCACTTGGGTTAGCTGAGTTCCAGTCATACCTGGCATGTTATGGTCGGTGATCAATAAAGGGCATGAGCGTTCAGTCAGCACCCCAAGCGCATCTTGGGCACTATTGACGGTGACGATATCGTAGCCACCAGTCAAATCGCGCATAATCCGATGCAAAATGATCAAGATATCAGGTTCGTCTTCAACCAAAATAATAGCGGGGTTGCGAACAGCATTCGTCATCGTCGCCTCCACAAAGGTACCTCTAAGCGAGCGTAATTAAACTTTTTTCAGGGTGCAAACGTGCGCCATAAAAACAGATGCAGTATAACGGATAGCGCCATCTTAGGCAATGCACGATCCTAGTACTTAGCCTGCGCTTGGCTGGCGTACTAGGGTAGCAATTAAGCCCGGGAGATCACTACTGAATTTGGAATTTGCCACCACTTTATCACAACCAGCCTCACGGGCGGCTTTTTGGCGCTCGACATCAACATGCGAGCCAAAGGCCAACACTGGCAAGCTTGGGTCGAGCGCCTTAGCTGCTTGCACCAAGGCACTAGTTGCGCTGGTCTCACCACGTAAATCAACAATCAACAAAGCCAAATCTGGCGCTAAAGCTTGTTGGGCGGCAGCTAAACTATCAGCAACCAAGGCCTGATAGCCAAGTTGTTGCAGCACATCACGCACGCGCACCCCGAACATTAAATCTGGCACATAGGCCACAATTGTTGACATAAGCGATATTCCTTATTCTAATGAGCTTTTTTGCAGGGTACGTTTGGCGATATAGTTGGCCGCCAAAGCCGCGCCCAGCGTTGCCACACATTGGGTAATCAACATCGCCAAGGTAAAGCTATTTTGCTCCAGCGGCGAATCAAACAGCATGAGCAAGCCCCAACCGCCAACCAACGCGCCAGCTGGCGTAGGGTTTTCCAACGATAGCCGACCAGCCACACCACCGCCGATCGTGGTCATCAAGGCGGGCAAGATCAGCGCCACCACGATATGCAACGGATTATTCAATTGAATATCGCTGATAGTGCTAATATCAAGCGCAGCATAGCCAAGCGGCACAATCAGCATGGTCAAGAAATAATCAACCATCCAACCAGCAGCGCTGGCCCAAATCATGCGAAACGTCCGCATGGCATCCAATCCTCACAACATAAAATCCAGTAGCTATCAAACGTCGCTAATGCTTGATAGGTTGCACTAAGTATACGCTTAAACGCCAACAGGGATGAGCCAAAGCCCATCCCTGTTGCTTGAAGCTTGACAACGAATTAGTCTTCGAGTGAATCGCGCAAAGTGCGGCGAATTGCATCGCGGCGAGCACGTGATTCGCGGTTCTCGAAGCCGTCTTCTTCTTGCTCTTCAGGCTTTTCGTAGCGGCGGCGAGCTGAGCGGCGATCGTCGTGGCCTGAACCAAACTTCGACAACAAGTCGTCGAGGGTTGCATTACCACCAAAATCTTCTTCTTCAGTTCCACCAACGCTATAGATTTCTGGTTCGCGGGCTGGGCGTTCGCGGCGTTCGTTGCGGCGGCCACCACCAGCGTTGCCACCAGGGTTACCACCACCAACAGCGCGACGTTCTTCGCGTGGGCGATCTTCGCGGCTTGCTGGGTTTGTCCAGTCGCGATCCAAGCGTGATGAACCGCTGGTTGAGATTGGGGTGGTTGGAGCTTCTTCAACCCGCATGGTCAAGCTGATCCGTTTTGAATCGGGATCGACTTCCAACACGCGAACTTTGACTGGATCGCCAACTTTAACCACATCGTCAACTTTACCAACCCGACCTTCGGAAAGCTCTGAGATGTGGACCAAACCATCGCGGCCAACGCCAAGGTCAACGAATGCGCCGAAAGGAGCAATCCCGCTGACTTTGCCATCGAGCACGGTGCCTGGAGCAATCACATCCAAGTTAACTTCGCGGCGGCGTGGGGCTTTTGGCCGTTCTTGGAAATCTTCTTTGGCGCGGCGCAAGCTCAAGCTAATGCGTTGAGCGCCAGTGTCAACTTCCAACACGCGGAAGGTGTAGCTTTGGCCAACGGTGACAGCATCTTCAGCTTTTTCCACCCGGTTTTCTGAAAGCTCAGAAATGTGGACTAAGCCATCTTTGCCAACACCGATGTCAACGAACACGCCGAATGGCGCGATGCCGTTAACCGTACCATCAACCAAATCGCCTGGCTTCAATTCGCCCAATTTGTCGTTGTTGACTTCAGGGCGTTTGGGAGCGCGGCGGCGGCCTTCTGAACGAGGCGAGCGCATTGTCAAGCTGATACGGCGAGCATCTGGATCAACACTCTTGACGCGAACTTTGACAATATCACCGATTTGCACAACATCGGTTGGCGATTCGATGCGTTGGTCGCTCATTTCTGAGATGTGAACCAAGCCATCGCGGCCAACACCGATATCAACAAACACACCGTACAAGGCGGTGCTGGTGACCTTACCATCAAGCTCCATCCCAGCGTGCAAGTCGGCCAAACGTCGTGGCGTAGTGCCATCTTCGTCGCCGCTTGGTTCAAAGGTTGCGCCAGCTTCTTCGGTAGCTTCTTCATCACTACCTAAGCCAACTCGCTCTTTGACTTCAGCCAAGACTTCGCTCGCTTTTTCGCGGGCTTCAGCCAATGCTTCGCCAATTTCTTCCTTCACTTCGGCCAATTCTTCCTTCACTTCGGCGACTACTTCGCGGGCTTTGTCGGCCAGCTTTTGCAATACGCCCTCTTCTTGTTCCTCTCCACCGTTAGTCGCGCTGACATTTTGCGCTTCGTCCGTCATTCGAGCAGCCTCCATAGCAGATCACATGCGTTTCCAACCCAATACCGCAGCCTTCGCGACCTTGTTGTTGCCATGTTGGGTGGCATAGCAACTCAAGATCGTGCCATCAAATCCAACTAATGGTGCTTCAGCTCAATGATTGTGGGGAAACGCTGCATTCACAATCATCAGAGTAAAGACCAAAATGTATCGTCGAGCTACACGCACTAAATATTAATACGTGATAATTCTTGGTGTGAGCGTACCAGTTCAGCAAGGCCAACACTCAGTTCTTCCAGTTGATAGTACGAGCCATTCAATCGATCAGCTAGCTCTTTGGCGAGGCCACGATAGAAATTTGGCAATTCAGTATCAATCACCACAGTCGGAATTTGTTGGCTGGCGATAAACTCGGCCAGTTGGTAGGCTTCTTGTTGCGGTGGCTGGCCAGTCATCGAGACATTGGCATGACCATCAGTCAACAACACCATCAAGGGTAAAATTTCGCGATCGCGCAATTTGGCACGGGCAAGCAATTCAAAGCCTGCCATCATCCCACGACTGAGCGGGGTTTTGCCCCCAGTTGGCATCGTCCGCAAGCGTTGCTGAGCCATTTCGACGCTGTTGGTTAGTGGCAAGAGCACCGTCGCCCGATCGCGGGCGAAGCTCACCAATCCAACCAAATCGCGCCGTTGATAGGCATCGCGTAATAGCGAGAGCACCGCTGCTTTGGTCGCTTGCATCCGCGTTTCGGCGGCCATTGACCAGCTAGCATCAACCACAAAACAAACAGCATTGCGGGTGCGACGAACGCGCACTTTTTCACGTAAATCGCTGCGATGTAACACCACAGCCCGTTTGATATGCGGCTGGCGGCGTTGGCGCTGAAAGGGTGCGGCCACCCGTAGCGTCGCATCAAACGCCACATCGGTTAATTCGCCCCGTGGCACGCGGCTGGTGATATAGCGACCTTGTTTGCGCTCGGTACGGGTGCGAGTGCGCCGACCACCAGCCTTGCGCCGCATTGAATCGGCTTGGGTTTCCAAACGCTTGGGGCGATATTCTTGGGCAATATTAAACACTTTGCCATCGCCTTTTTCTGCTTGGCTACTGGTTTGGGGTGGTGAGCCTTTCGGTGCCCCAGTCGGTGGTTCTTCATCGCCCGCTTCTTCGCTATCGCTGGACGCTTCCTCCGACGGGGCTAAGCTTTTTTTAGCTCGTCACGCCCCGCTGTCTCTTCGTTGCCGCGTTGGCGCTCTTGAGCCGCTTTGTTCAGCACATCGCTGAGTTGCTGCTCATCGAGCCGCACTTCGGCAAACGGTTGGCGACGCATGCGGTGAGGCAAGGCCAATTGGGCCGCGACCCGAATATCTTCGAGCGAAATCGTGGTGCGACCCTCTAAGGCGGCATGAGTTCGCGCCGTTTCGAGAATTGCCAGGTCGGCACGGTGACCATCAACGCCCAATTCAAGCGAGAGCATTGCCACCGCCGCCATATCTTGCTCAGAAATCTGCACCTGTGGCAAGAGTTTTTTGGCCGCCGCAATTTCTTCAGTCAAATGATGCTCGTTGCTGCTCCAGCGTTGCACAAATTGCTCAGGATCAGCATCGTATTCCATGCGGCGTTGAATTACATCAACCCGTTCGCGTACATTTTTCAAGCCACCAATTTCAACCACCAAGCCAAAGCGATCCAGCAATTGAGGCCGAAGTTCGCCTTCTTCAGGGTTCATGGTGCCAACCAAAATAAAGCGAGCTGGGTGCGAAATTGAAATACCTTCGCGTTCGACCGTGTTAATGCCCATGGCCGCAGCATCAAGCAAAATATCAACCAAGTGGTCATCCAAAAGATTCACTTCATCGACATACAGCAAGCCACGATTAACTTGAGCCAATAAACCTGGCTCAAAGCGGCGTTGGCCTTCAACCAACGCATGTTCAAGGTCAAGCGAGCCAACCAAACGATCTTCCGAGGCGCTGACTGGCAATTCGACCAAACGAGTTGTGCGTTGCTGCAACGGCAAATCTTCGCCAGCTTGCAAACGACCACGACATGAACCACACATACGATCAAGCTGATCTGGCGGGCAGCTATAAGGGCAATCGGCTACCACCGTAATTAATGGCAGCAAATGTGCTAATGCCCGTACAGCCGTCGATTTGGCAGTGCCTTTTTCGCCACGAATGAGCACACCGCCGATTCGGGGATTGACCGCATTAAGCACCAGTGCTTGTTTCAAGCGAGGCTGACCAACAAGCGCACTAAATGGGTAGGTTGGTCGAATATATGGTTGCATAGTCGTCTTTCGTTACCACAAGCGGTTACACAAAAATAAGCCCGCATCACAGGGCTGCCAATTGGAGGATTCCAAATAGTGAGGGAATGTGTTTACGCTTTTGAGGCAGAGGATGAATCCCGTCAATGTTCACGATCCCAACGCATGTCCCTACTGTCTGGCCCTTCCAGACACCGCACGCGCCATTATCGCACACACCTGAGCCTGAGTCAACTAGTTCAAGGCTGTTTTTAGGGCCAATTTGGCGCTTTTTTTTACCAATTTTGGCCCCAAGCGTTTATTCAATCAACGCACAACGTGCTGGCGTAAATAATTCAAGACCTGTTGATCGATGTGGGTTTCGCTGATCAAGCGTTCTTCGAGGTTTTCGACTCCACCATAAGCTTGCAAAGCAGCATGAGTGGCTGCATCATAATTGCCAGAACATTCACCCTGATAATAGCCAACTTGCTGCAAAATTGTCTGAATTTCGAGCGCAATCGACTGATCAATCGGCAGCAAATCTTCGGGCTTGGGCGGTGTGAGATAAAAGCGATGCAATTCTAGCAAACGTTGGAGTTCGGGCACAGGATTTTGATGATCATCAACCCGCAGATCGATATAGCGATCGAGTACGCCGCCATATGCCCCGCCCTTCCGCGCCACATACAGCGCCGCCGATTGTCGCCCACGCTGATCTCCACCCGCCAAATCGCCAGCCAGCAAGGCTGCCAGCAAACGCTCAGCCAACTCGCCCTGGGTTTGCTCGAAGGTCATTGCCATTGCTTCAACTACATCGGCTCCAGTTAAAATGTTGCCTTGGGCCGCATAACCAGCACCAGTCCGGCCACCCGCCCAGCTATGGCAAGCGTTGCCCGTCCAAGTGGCCGCGTTACCTTGGGCATCGACCACCCCAACTTGGCGTTGCTCACGGCCTGCGTCAGCAGCCAATAATTGCTCAAGCGTGGCCTGAGCTGAAGTTCCTTGAGCCAGTAAGGCCAAGCCATCGGGGCCAAAGCTGAGATTGGCATACGATTGGGTCGCAATCGCGCCTGCACCCGCTTGCGCCCACGAAACCACCGAGCCAACTGCCAAAAATTTAGAGGCCACCGCCACACCCAAATCACCAGTCGTCGGGTCGTAGCCCACAATCGAAAATGTCATGCTATCCTTCCTCAAAACGATCAATAGCGCAACCAGCCAATCGCGATTAAAATGATGCAGCTATTCTACCAAAAGCAGGTGGGCTAGCGCTGTACTATTTTAAGGATGTAATGCGTATGAATGCATGGTTGTTGCCAGTACCCTTTGATACCGAACGTGACGATTGGGGCGCAACTTTATTGGCTGAATGGGGAGCCAGCGTGGTTACGCCAGGCCAGCAAGCGTTGGTGATCGGCGCAGGCACTGGCCGGATTGGCTTGGCATTGGCGCGGGCGGGTGCACAGGTCAGTTTTGCTGATGATTCGATTGTGGCCTTGGCCGCTGCTCGCCAAAGCTTTGCCCAAGCCAAGTTGACAGCCCAATTTTTTAGCACCACCGATTTAACGCCCAGCAAGCTGTTTGATCTGGTGTTAATTAATATTCTGTGGTGGAGCGATAACCAGCGTGGCGCAGAACTGATTAATTTGGCGGCGCAACACACCAATGCTGGCGGGATTGTGGCGATTGGCGGTGGTAAACAAGCTGGATTAAGCGGAGCAACCACGCTGCTCGAACAGATTGTCGGGCCAAGCGTCAAAACCCTTTATAAAAAAGGCCATCATGTGGTGATGGCGTTTCGGCCTTTGCATTGGCAAGCTCGGCCAAGCCAAACAACCCAGCATCAGCTCAATCATGGCGACTATGCATTAACTATCGAAGCAACCGCTGGCGTATTTGCTCAAGGTCAGCTTGATCCAGCCAGCGCCATGTTATTGGATGCAGTGCCAATTCAACCCAACCAGCGTGTGCTTGATCTTGGTTGTGGTGCTGGGATTTTGGGCATGTTTTTGCAACAGCGCGAAGCCACCCTTGCTTTAACCTACATCGATAGTACCATGGTAGCAATTGAAGCCACCAAGCGAAATTTACAAACCAACCAATTAACAGGCCGAGTACTCGCATCTGATGGCATTCAGGCCGTTAATGGTGAGCAATTTGATCTGGTTGTATCGAATCCACCATTTCATGTTGGTCGAGTTCAAAGCCCACAACTGGCCGAAAATCTCTTAAAGCAGGCTGCCCAAGTGTTGGCTCCCAATGGCCAATTGGTGATTGTTGCCAATCGCTTTTTGCGCTATGAACCATTGCTAGAAACTGTTTTGAGTAATGTGCATGAGCTAGCAGGCGATCAACGCTACAAAGTTTTGGTTGGCACAAAAGCAAATTAGCTCATTAATGTAACCAAGTTTTAGCAGCTGCGTATTTCATGCTGTGAGTATTTGTGCTCACAGGAGGCTCTTATGAGTAGAACATTAGGCGAAATCGTTATAGCCATCGTCGTGCTCGTCTTATGCTATCGCTTAGGACTTGAACTAGCACCCATGATTATGGATTGGTGGCGTGGTTTCCGTTCCGATACCTCTGATGACACTGAAAGGAATGACCATGAGCAACGCTAAAAATCGCCCGTCGGGCCGTCGCATTGGTACGATTGCCATTGCGCTCGTCATTGCTGTGATTGGCTTAGTCTTGCTCACGGCCTCGTGGAAGACGATTCCACCAGGTTATGTTGGGATTGCCTTCAACAAGGCTAACAATAATGTCACGACTGCGATTGATCCAGGCTGGACGTTAATTAACCCATTTACCACCGCCATCCAGCAATATCCAGTCACAATCCAGACCTATATTATGGTCCAAAGCGATAACGAAGGCCAAACTGCTGGCGATGATTCAATCAAGATTCAATCCAGCGAAGCCCAACAACTTAACCTTGATGTGGCTGTGCAGTATCGGGTGAAAAAAGAAGAAGCTGCGGTGCTCTACACTGATTGGGGTGGCCAAAGCCTTGATGTGATTGAACTGCAAGTCGTGCGCCAACAAACCCGTTCAATCTTAACGACTTTGGCTGGTCGCTATTCATGGGAAGATATCAGCGGTGAGAAACGGGCTGAATTAGCTGACAAAGTTAAAGAACAATTGACAACCGAATTTGAACGTCGGCACTTGATTTTAGAAGATTTTGTGATTCGTGAAGTGCACTTGCCCGATAATTTGAAGCAAGCCTTGGAAAACAAAATCACCGCCCAACAAGCGGCTGAGCGCCAAAAATACGAGCTTGAACAAGCTCAAATCAAGGCCGAACAAGATAAAGTTGAAGCCCAAGGTCGTGCCGAAGCCCAACGCGCTACGGCCAAAGGTGATGCTGACTCAATTTTGATTCGGGCTGAAGCCCAGGCTGATGCCAACCGTTTGCTGGCCGAAAGTGTCACCGAGGTCTTGATTCGTTATCAAATGGCTTTACGCTGGGATGGTAAATTGCCAGTCTTTAATGGCGGCGGCGCAACCCCGTTGGTCGATGTTAGTGAATTGATCGATTCGACCCAACCGATTAGCCGCTAAACTTAATCAAAAGAACGCTGGTTAAATGATAACCAGCGTTCTTTGCTATTTAAACCTAATGCATGTTAATCAGCGTGACGTTCTTCTTGCCAGGGGTCGGCGTTGTTGTGATAGCCGTAACGTTCCCAAAATCCTAAGCGATCAGCGCTCATAAATTCGATGCCGCGTAGCCATTTGGCGCTCTTCCAAAAGTATTTTTTGGGCACAAACAAACGTAACGGGAAGCCATGATCGGGCGCTAGCTCCTCGCCTTCGTATAAATAGGCCAGCAATACATCATCATCATACATAATTTCTAAGGGCATGTTGGCGGTATAGCCGCCCTCAGAGTGGGCCAGCACATATTTGGCGCTGGGCTTGAGCGCTGGAATATGCGTAAGAAAATCGCGGAAGCGCACACCCGTCCAGCTTGTGGCGAGTTTGCTCCAACGCGTAACGCAGTGAATATCAATATTTTCGATGGTGACGGTTGGTAAAGCTCGAAATTCGTTGTATGAAAAGGTTTTTGGAGCTTCAATTTCGCCAAAAACCCGTAGATCCCAAGTTTGTTCAAGTTCTTTGTAGATCGGAGTCTCGCCATAGTGCAAGACTGGAAATTTTTGGGTAACATACTGGCCAGGCGGAACGCGTTCTTCCATTCCTTCAGGGGTTGCATCAAACTTTCTTTTGAATGCATCAAACATGAATTGACTCCTTCTTGCACAATGTAGTTATTGTAGCACTGCTTAGGCCAGCAACCAAGCTACGAGCTTTGTCAAAACGTCTAAGGTTTGGTAAGATAGGCCAGTCACATGTGAGGCGTGATGTGTATGCAATCCCAAAAACAGGCATTTGAAGATTCCTCAGCCCGCTTTTTACGTGAGTGGCTTCCGCGTTTGGCAACCGCCACGAGTATTAATGGGTTGCACACAACCTTGAGCGCCGCCCTCAGTCAATTTCGCCATAATCCCCACTATCATTTGATTTGGCTTGATCTGGCCGAAACTCAGCCCGAAATTCCCTTAGAATTAATGCTTTCTAGCAGCCAACAAGCGCAGCTTGAGCAAGGCGCGATTTTAACTATTACCACCGCCGATGCCACGCAATGGACGATGCTGCCACTGTTGCACATTACCTTGCGCGGTTGGTTGGCCTTGCCCGAAGCAACCACAAACGATCAATTGCTCTTGCCCTTGGCGCTGCAAACTGCCGCCAGCATGTGCACGATTAGCAATAATCAACAGTTAGTGGCTGAGCTGCGCGAACTAACGCAATTTAATTTGATCAGCCAACGCTTGAATAGTTCGCTGGAGCTTGGGCCATTGATCGAGGCAGTTTATCGCGGTATCCAACAGATGTTTGGCCCGCAAAATCTATTTGTCTCGTTGTATGATCCTGAATCCCAACTGTTTCAAGTGGCAGCGCATTTTTACGCTGATGGCCGCAGCACTACTCCCAATTCGCAATGGACAGTTGCCCATGGCTTAACTGGGGTAATTATTCGGCGTAACGAGCCAATTATTACCGATCGCTATCTTGAAACCTGTGCCCAATATCATGTCACACCATTGTTTATTGATGATGATATTCCGCCGCTGTTTTGGGCAGGCGTGCCGTTGCGCTTCGGCGAACGGGTGCTTGGCACGTTGGTGATCTACACGCTTGAGCCAGATGTGCGCTACAATGCCGACACATTGCGCAAATTAGAGATGTTGGCCCATCGCGCCGCTGATAATTTTGAGCAAGCTCGACTCTACGAACGCACGACGCGCCAAGCTCGCCAACTTGAATTATTAAATGAACTTGGCCGTACAATCACCTCAACGCTCGATTTTGAGGCTGTGCCATCGTTGATCATGGGGCGAGTGCAAGAGCTTTTGAATGTTGAAGAAGGGTCGTTGCTGTTGCTCGACGAAGCAACCAACGAATTAGTCTTCCGCTATAGCCTGAGTCCGGTGGGCCAGCAATTGTTGGGCAATCGTATTCCGGCCAATGTCGGGATCGCTGGCTTGGTGTTGCGCACAGGCGAATCGTTGATTGCCAATCGTGCAGGCGATCATCCGGCCTTTTACACGGGCATTGATATGTTGGTGGGCCACGAAACCCGTGATCTGCTATGCGTGCCATTGTTGGGTGCTGGCGGGGTCAAAGGGGTGATCGAAATTCTCAATCATCGCAATGGCTTGCCATTTACTGCCGCCGACCGTGCCTTGCTCGAAGCGGTGGCCGACCAAGCAGTAATTGCTATCGAGAACTCCAATCTCTACACCCAAACCGATCAAGCCCTGACCCGCCGCATCAGCGAACTCGACCAACGCAATAAGCAATTTCAAGAGATCGTGCAAATTGGCAATGCGCTCAAGGCTGCATCTAACCTTGGGTCGGTCTTGCCTGCCTTGGCCGAGGCTGTGCAAAGCGCTACGGGCTTCAACCAAGTAACGATTAGCCTCGTCCAAACTACGCCAGGCCATAAAGCAATTATCAAACGGGTCGTCAGCGCAGGGATCGATCGCCAAATTTTCGAAGCCCAAGCTAGCATTACGATTGAGCCTGAGCGCGTCGAGGCTTTGCTCAAACCGCAATATCGGCGTGGCGAATCGACCTACTATATCGATCATCGGCGCAATGGTGATGCGCGTTTATGGCCTGATCCCTCAAATGGAGTCGATGTGCCAGAGCTACGGACTGGCATGTGGCATCCCAACGATAGCTTATTTGCGGTGTTACGCAGCACCAGCGGCGATCTTTTAGGTCTTTTGACGGTCTATGCACCAAAAAATGGCCTGCAACCAACCACTGATCAAATTCAAATGCTGGAGATTTTCGCCACGCAATTGGCAGTTGCGCTCGAAAACAATCGGCTCTACGAACGCCAACGCCAAACCGTCGAAGGCTTGACTGCCTTGAGTGCGCTTGGCATGGCGATCAACAGTACCTTCAGCAATGCTCAATCAATTTGGCAATTTACGGTTGGCGGGATGGTCGATTGGACTGGTGCCCTCGGCGCGGGTGTATTGCTTAGCGATCCGAATGATCCCACGACCTTGCAACCAATTGTTGGCTTGGGAATTGAGCACACACCTGACGAGGCGATTATTCAATTTGCCCATAAAGTGCTAGAGCGTGATAAGCCGTTGTTGCTTGGTGATAGTAGCAAATTACCCAGTGTCTTGCGCGATTTGGGTGGTCAAGCCTTGGTGATGTTACCGTTGTTGGCAACGCACCAAACCTTGGGCGTGATCTACTTGTGGTATCCCGAAACCTTGCCCAACCGCGAAGCCCAAGATTTACTCTCGCTGTTTGTGGGCCAGGCCGCTGTGGCGGTCGAAACTCGGCGTTTGGCTGAAGAAGTCAGCAATGGCCGCGATCGCTTAGCCTCGATTTTGGCTTCGACCGAAGAAGGCATTATTTTGCTCAGCGCCGATTTACGGGTGGTCGAGGTCAATGCCGCCGCCCAAACCATGATCGGCAGCAACGAAGTCGCCGAATTGCTGGGCGAGCCAGTCGATTTGCTCTTGACTCACTGGTGCGCCCAGTGGAATAAATCTGAGGAAGCTTGGAGCGAACTAACGCTGGCGATCTACAAAGTTAGTCGCGGGCGCTTGGCTGAGGCGCGGGGCCAATTGGAATTGGGCGGTTTGCGCAGCCAATGGCTCGAATGGACAACCTTGCCAGTTCAAAGCGCGGCCAATCAAAGCCCCCACCCGATTATTATTGTGCTACGCGACATTACCACCGAGATCGAGGCCGAAAACCTACGCCATGACCTGACGTATATGATGATTCACGATTTGCGTGGGCCATTGAGTTCAGTGATGACCTCGTTGGATATGCTGGCCAAAAAGATGGTTGGCGACCTGAGCGAAGGCCAAGATAAGATTGTTAAAATCGCCTTGCGCAGCAGCGCCCGCCTGCTCGATATGGTTAATTTGCTGATGGATATTAGCAAACTTGAAGCAGGCCAGATGCCAATCACGCCAATTACGGTGGCGGTTGATGATGTGGTTCGTTCGGTGATGCAAAACTATGAGCCATTACTCAACGAGCGCAAAGTCCATGTAGCGCTGAATATTGCTGAAAATACCCCTAAAGCCTCGGTTGATATCCAAACCCTAGAGCGGGTCGTGCAAAACTTGATTGATAACGCGATTAAGTTCAGCCCAGCCTTATCAACAATCACGATTAGCGCCAACAAAGTTCAAGCCAATCAACTACCAAGCGATCACCCAACTGGTCAATGGATTTTGTTGGGCGTGCGTGATGCTGGGCCTGGCATTCCAGCACAATATCGCGAACGGGTCTTTGAAAAGTTTGCCCAAGTCAAACAAACTGGCATCAAAGGCACTGGGCTAGGCTTGACCTACTGTCGCTTGGCGGTCGAAACCCATGGTGGACGCATTTGGGTCGCCAATGATGATGGCCCTGGCGCACTCTTCCTGCTGACTATTCCGATTGCCTAACATCACATAACAGAAGACCCCGCTCGTTGCTACGAGCGGGGCATTTTTGGATCTGCGATGGGCAGGATCAATTTAGGCAGCGGTGGCTGGCTTAACGTTATCTTTGCCACGGCCAAACCAGTTGCGCCATTCGCGGTTTTCCCACACCACCAACAATTGGGCAGCGTTGAAAATTGACGAATAGGTACCGCTGATCAAACCAAGCAACAGAATCAAGACAAACGAGCGAATGCTTTCGCCGCCAAACAGCAACAAGGCGGTCAAGGTAAAGAACGAAGTAAATTGGGTGTTGATCGAACGCGTCAAGGTTTGAACGATCGAGCGGTTGACCACCCGTTCGTAATCGTCGCTTGAGCGGCGCACATTTTCACGCACGCGGTCGAACACCACAATCGTGTCGTGGACTGAGAAGCTAATTACGGTCAAGACGGCGGTCATAAACAGCGCATCAACTTCGAGGCCGATTAACCAGCCGAGAATTGAAGCCATCCCGATCACCACCAACACGTCGTGCAACATCGCGATGATTGCACACACGCCGTAGCGAAGTGGGTTGGGAGTGCCACGGAAGGCCGCCCATAAATAGCCCATGATCGCCAAGGAAGCAATAAAGACTGCCACAATTGCATTGCGAATTGAGCGACCACGCACGGTTTCACCAACGGTTTGCACGGTTTCGATCCGCGTATCCGCACCAAACTTGCTAGTCAAGCCAGTTTCCACCGCTTTGCGTTCAGCCGAATCGCTTTGCACCGACTTTGAGCGCACAAAGGCAATCACAAATTGTTGATTGTTGGTCGTGCCTTGTGATAGTTGAGTTCGCGCACCTTCAATACCGCTCTCAGTGAAAACAGCATTAATATCGTTTTCTAAGCCATCACGGGTTTCGCTAATGCTTGGGATATGAATTTCCCAGCGAGCACCACCCGAAAAGTCCACCCCAAGGTTCAAACCAAATACCAGCATGCTAATTAAGCCTGGAATAATGGTCAGAATTGAAATCGCAAACCATAAATAGCGCCGACGCACTAAATCTAACATAGCCCAATCCTTTATCGATGGTATAGCTGAAAATCAGCTATTAAGCTTGCTCTGACGACAAGGCTGCCACATCAGCAGCATCTTCTTCGGGGTTAACCCCAAACCAACGTGGGTTCGAAACCCCAAGATCAATCGTCAAGCGCAACAACATGCGCGAAACGGTGATTGCCGTAAACAAGCTGACGATAATCCCCAAGGCCAAAGTCAATGCAAAGCCTTGAATGATACTTACGCCAAGCCCGTTACCCAAGACATACAAGATAAAGCTTGTAATCAAGGTTGAGGCATTGGAGTCGCGGATTGATGGCCAAGCGTGGTTGAAGCCATCTTCGACTGCCCGTTCCAATGAGCGGCCACGGTGCAATTCTTCTTTGATCCGCGCGAAAATCAACACGTTCGCGTCAACCGCCAAACCAATCGACAAAATAAAGCCTGCGATCCCTGGCAAGGTCAATGTGACCGGAACCAAGTTGTAAATCGCAAATGAGAGGATGGTGTAAACGATCAAGGCAATGTCGGCTAATAAGCCAGGCAAGCGATAGTACATCAACATAAACAGCATAACCGCAATCAAACCAATCGCGCCAGCAATTTTACTTGCGTCAATTGAGTCGTTGCCCAGGGTTGCACTGATGCTACGGTTACTATCTTCGATCAAGGTTACTGGCAAAGCGCCATATTTGAGTTGGTTTTGCAGGGCTTGAGCTTGTGAATTTTGCTCAGCAACCGTCGTGCCAGTCGAACCCATGGTAATGATCCCTTCGCCAGGCAAAGAGCCATTAATTTGTGGGCTTGAAATCACGCGGTTATCAACCACAATCGACATTGGCCGGCCAACGTTTTGGCTGGTAAAGCTAGCGATTTGGGTAGCTGACTCTGAGCCAGTTTGGAAGCGGAAGAACACTGCTGGACGGCCAGCTTGATCAGTTGTCAAGGCAACTTGGCTGGTGTCGAGATCGCTACCACGCGCAATCGTGGTATAGGGCGCTTCACAAGGGCGCTCAGTCGGAGTAACTGGGGTTGTGGTCGTCAAATTATTGCTTGACGACAACGGATTGGTGCTACTCAAGCTGTCGGTGGTGGTTACCCCAGTTGTGCCAGTGACACTGCTTGGCAACTGCACAGTGATTGGGTAACGTGGTGTAGCGGTGGTACAAACTTCGGTGCCATCGGGCAAATATTGACCTTGAGGATCAATAAATTCGAGGTTACCAGCGCCTTTGAGGGCTTCCGAAGCTGCCGCAGGATCTTTGACCCCAGGCAATTCGACCACAATACTATCGCTGTTGACAACTTGGACAACCGATTCGCTTACGCCCAAGCCATTGACGCGGCGCTCGATCACACCAGCGGCATTTTCGAGTTTGGCGGCCAAATCGGCTTCGTTAGGGTCGGCGGGACGTAAAAAGATTTGCGAGCCGCCTTGTAGGTCGAGACCTAAGTGGGTTGAAACATCGCGACCAGTCAGGCTTTGGAACGACTTAGGAAAGAATACAATCCAAGTCGCTAAAGCAACTGCCACAATCGTCACGACGAGGGCACTAATTACTTGCTTACGCACGACGAACGCTGCCTCCGTGTTTGGTGAAGGATGGGCGTGGCGAGGAATACAGCCCACCCAGAGATACCTAAAGAAACTCCCATCGCAACAGCGCATTATAGGCGCGATACCCACTCGCGTCAAACGCCCTCCCACGTTATGACGAGTTAAGCAAACCCCACCTGTGTGGTTTAGGCACAGGCGGGGCTAGCTAGAAATTGCGCTGAGCTAGAGCTTTAGCGCTGGGTCACGCTAACATTATCCACAGCTGCTTCTACCAAGCTAGCAGTGCTGGCATCGGAAGCCTCAATCAAGATTCGCACCGATTGGCCTGCGTAGCTATTTAAGCTGACGCTAGCGGCTGTCCAAGCAGCATCAACATCGGTTGCGCTGCCCAATTTTTCAAAGACTTTGACTGTGCCTGAGCTAGTAACTACCGATACACGGAAGTAATCGGCGCTGCTAGCATTCGAGCCATGAGCCAAGTAGTAGCTGAAACTCAAGCTCAAGTTACCCGAGTTTGGCAAGGTAAATGCTGGCGAACGTACTGATGACGAGCCGCCATCAAGGTCGTAGGCTCCGGCTGAGCTACCAGCCAAACGCCCGGTTACAAGGTTGTTGCTGCCGCTGACGGTTGTGCCAAGCTGCTTGGCTCCGCTGCTATCGGTTGCTTCAGGGTCGCCCCGTTCCCATGCGCCCGTGGTTGCGGTATCAGTCGCATTGGGGTTGGTTGTCCAGCCTTGATTGGTTTCAAAATCATCGCTAAATACAGTAACGACTGGGTTTGGTGTAGCAGTTGGGCCAGGAGTTGCGGTTGGCGCTGGGGTTGCGGTTGGGGTTGGCGTACCACCACCGCTACAATATTGGCTTTCTTTGCCAATCACGCGATATGGACAATCGGTTTGTTCCAATAAATACAAGACTGATTCACGATTGCGGGTGGTTTCACGGCTAATCACTTCGTCAGGTGGGTAGAAACCTGGACTCGAAGATCGAGGATACATTTCAAAGGTGTAGGCAAAAATGCGATGCACGCCATAAGCCCAATCTTCATATGTGCCATCAGCGACATACAAATCGCTGGCTTGTTGCGGCGTATAACCATTGCTTGAGGCCATATTGCGGCCAAGTGCAGCCATCGCATCATAATCGTCGCGCTGCATATCGCTGGGGTAAGCATCGTAGGTGTAGCCATAGGGCCATAACACTAGCTCACTATAGGTATGGAATGAAATCGAGGTTTTGATTTGTTGCTTGCCACCAATCACCCGACTTGCCACAAAATTGCGAATAGCTTGGGTTTCGGGAGCCGTAAAGGCCGCTGTGCCACGATAGGTATCGCTCGAGGTTGAGCCACTTGAGCCACCGCAGCAGCCCCATTTGTAGCTATAGTTGCGGTTAAGGTCGATCCCAACGTAGGATGAGCCGCTGTTCGGTTGGCGATTTTTACGCCAGCTACGGTAGCTGCCAGTTGCCACGTCGTATTCGCTGCCATCAGGGTTCAAACTGAAGACGATGTAGATTTCGCGGTTATTGACAATGTTGGTAATTCGATTGTCAATGCCATAGTTATCGACCAGCAAATGCAACAGATACAGGGTCATTTCGACGGTCAAGTGTTCGCGGGCATGGTGTTGGCCAATGAACAAGGCTTCTGGCTCGTTCTCATCGGTTGCAACGTTATCGCTAATTTTAACCGCAATCAAATCGCGATTTTCATATGAGCGGCCAATGCTAAAGCGGCTCACAATGCTCGGCTTGCTGGCAACAACTGCCGCAATGTTGCTGGTCATCTCAGCATAATTGTGGTAGGCCGAATCTGCGCCTGGAAAATCGGTCAATTCAGGCAGTTCGACCAATTTAAAGCCCAAGCGCTCAATCGCCGCAGCTTCTTCGGCATTGGCGGTAATATCCAACACCTTACCATGAACGGCATCAATTGAAGCACCAGTTGCGGCAATCGCATTGCGATCTTCACGCGTGGTCACGCCTTCAAGATGATAGGCCCGCGATTGATCAAGCGGCTCCGTTTGCTGAACTGGCTGCCGCGTTTGCCCTAAAGCACTCAGCGGAGCCATAAGACCTACGGCTAATGCGAGTGAACCAACCAACCGAACGATGCGTGACGGCTTCATGAACCCTCCTGTAGAGATAGGGATTGCACCAACCACACGAACAACCTTGTTCGCTTGATAGTGTCCAAATGCCACTAATTCGACACAGGTGGCGTTGTCACTTGCTAGTGGTGTCGCTTGATGGTTTGGGGTGGATAGCAAATATATTAAATGATCTTAATAAAATTGTCAAAAAAGTATTAATAGGTGAGGGGCTAGGGATCAGGGGTCAGAGGTCAGGAATTGAGGCAAGGTTTTAACGCAGAGGCGCAGAGCGCTGAATGGCTGGGGCTAGCGGAATAGTTGATGGGATTTAGGCGATTTGTCGTGCAAACGGGATTTTTTTAGCAGAGAAGTGTAGCGCATAAATGGCTATGGGCTGTAGGCTATTGGCTATTGGATCATTCAAAACCCACATGTCAATAGCCTACTCATCCTTCGTGTGCTTCGTGTCCTTCGTGGATCAAAATCTATGTTCTATATGTAATGGTTTATCGTGTTAACAACGGCCAGCATGCCCTCACCCCCTGACCCCCTCTCTCGCACGCGAGGCGAGGGGGAACCGCTCCAGGCGTGCTCCCCTCGCCCGCCGCCGTGGGTGAGGGGCTGGGGGTGAGGGAACGGAAGCATTGGTTATTAACTCAATGAACCATTACATCTATGCTCTATGCTCTTTGCTGATCCCAATGCAACCACTTAATGTCAATCGGCTGTTGGCCTAAGCCACAAGCGTGAATCCGTTGCGGTTGGTTGGGCAATAGATCAAGCAAATTATCGCTCCAATCGATTTCAGCCTCAGTTTGCAGCCAAACCCCTTTGGCTGGGCGTTGGCTGCTAATTTCTAGCCAATCGTCGGCAAGGCGGGTGACGCTAATTTGTGGATCATAGGCTGGAAGATATTTAAATGGCTCGGGCCATGTGCTGGCTCTCGCCACAACCATACCATCAACCAAGACTTGCATGCCAACCACGGTTTGCTCGCTCAATTCTAAGTTTAGGTTGGGAATCGGGTTGGCTTGATTAGCAGCTAATTCACATTCAATGTTTTGCTCAAATAGTAATTTGCCATACAAATCGTATCCAATTAATTGAACTATGGCTACTTTTGCTACTACCGTGCCATTGACCACCCACGCCTCGATTCTTGCACCATTGCGCTGTAATCCGGCGCTGATTGGGGCTAGCTCGCGGCCAATGCTATAGATGGCGGGCTTTTTGCGCAAGGCCGAATCGATAATGGCCCAGCTAATCACTGGCCAGCAATCGTTAAGTTGCCACACTAAAGCTCCTGCGACTGCATAGCGGCCTGTGCCACCCCAACGTCGTCGCCAGCCGCGATAGGCCGCTGCCAAAGCCTCAGCTTGCATAAATTGGGTAGCATAGACATACGATTCAAGCGTGTTTTCAAAGCGCAAGGTATCGTTGAGATAAACCGCCAAACGGCGTGCGCCGCCTTCCGATTTGTTGTGGTGCTCGACCGTGCGACTTTGGGGATAGCGCTCGTGCTCAGGAATGACGCTCAGCAGCGTGGATAAAGCTGCACACGATTCCATGCCAAACTCGCTAACAAAACGCCCTTCGTATTTGGGATAATCTTGGTAGGGAGCCATCGCGCTGTGCCAAACATCCCATGTATGGCGATCGCCACGGGTTTTATCGTAGACATCGGCTCCGCCATACGGGCTGCCAGGCCAATAAATCGTGGTTGGATCATAATTGGCACAGACCTTGGGCAATAAGCGTTCGTAAATTTCGCGAGCCGGAAAGCTGGTTTTGGTGAAATCGCCTTGAAAACTGTGATCATAGGCGTTGAAAGTTTGGGCAATTTGGTAATCTTCGTTGTTGCCACACCACAGCACAATCGAAGGATGATGGCGCAAGCGCTGAACTTGGGCAATTGCTTCGGCCTCAACGCTAGCCAAAAATGCTGGATGGGCTGGATACATGCCGCAGGCAAACATAAAATCTTGCCAAACCAACAAGCCTAGCTCATCGCAAAGATCATAAAAATAGTCAACTTCGTAGATTCCGCCGCCCCAAATCCGAATCATCAGCATATGGCTATCAACCGCTGCCTGCAACAAGCGTCGATAGTGCTCATTGCTCACACGATTGGTCAGCAGATCGGCAGGAATCCAATTAGCTCCGCCGCTAAACATTGGCACATTGTTGATTTCAAACAAAAATGTTTCGCCTGCTTCATCGAGCAATGGCTCTTGTACCAAACGCACGCGCCGCACGCCAAGCTGTAATTCCTGTTGATCGAGCACCGTTTGACCAGCAAAAATACTGACAACCAAGCGATAGCGATCTTGCTGACCATAGCCATGCGGCCACCACAAACTTGGTTGTTCAACCGTGATTGAATGTTGCACCGTGGTGTCAACAACCAATTGTTGCTGTTCAGCGATTAACTCGCCTGCTGGATTCCTCAATTGAATCAGCACCGCAGTATCAGCGAGCGCATCCGCAACGGTTGCAGTTACAGCAAAAACCGCCGTGTTACAATCATCAGCTACATTGATTGGACAAGCCAGATCGCTCAAACGAGTTGCGCCCAATTCGAGGGTGATGGGCATCCACGGCCCAGCTGTTAACAGTGCTGGACCCCAATCCCAGCCATAGTGATATTGGGCTTTGCGCAGATACAAACGGCTAGGATCGCCATTCCACACGCCAAGTTGGCCCATTTCGGCTTGCAAGGCGTGGCCATGCTTCAATGCCGAGCGAAATTCGATCAGCAACATGTTTGTGCCAACCTGAATTTGGTTACTGACAACCACTCGTTGAGGCACAAACATATTGTCGCTGTTTAATATTTCTTGATCATTAAGCCAAACCGTGGCGATCGTATCCAAGCCTGCGACGTGCAAGGCGGCTGGTTGGTTGGCTTGCTCAGCGGTTAATTCAAAATCGCAACGATAGAGCCAATCGACCTCAGCCACCCATTGCACCGCCAGCTCATTCAAGCCATCGAAAGGATCGGGAATGCGCTCAGCGGCGATCAAGGCTTCGTAAATTGTGCCAGGCACAGGCGCGGCCATCCAGCCCTCACTGCTCGTACTATCAGCGAGCACAGTGCGTTGCGGATCACGTTGTTTGGCCTGCCATGCCTGCTGCAATGCGAGCTTTTGCATGAATTATTGATGCTTTCTCTGCCACAGATGGTTTGTGGCAAGCTATATAGTAGGGGTCAGGGGCTAGGGATCAGGGATCAGATCTAAAATAAGGCTAATCCTGAATCCTGACCTTTCAAGAGTAGGTTTTAAGACCCCTCACCCCCGACTCCTCTCCCACTGCGGCGAGAGAGGGGAGATCCAATCCAATGTTTCCCCTCGCCTCGCCGGGCGGGAGAGGGGGGCAGGGGGTGAGGGAACGATATAACCCAATGACCCATTACAGTTAGTTCTTAGCTTTCACCTGAATCCTGACCCCTGAATCCTGACCCCTGACCCCTCGTCCTACACATACGCCCGAAGCAATTCAGCGTTTGGTTCAGGGTAGAGTTGATATTGGCCTAATTGAGCAGGCACGATTACCGACATACCATGGCGCAGATCAAGGCTGCCTTCGCTCCAAACCAAGCTACAAGCTCCATTGATCACCGTCCAACAATCGAAACTCGTTATCGAGGTGCTGAGTGCTTGGATGTGGTTGAGTTGCCAGTGCTCCAAGCTGAAAAATGGACAGCGTACCAGCAAACTTACATCAGCATTCAGCTTGGTCGGTGTGACTAAGGCTGGCGCAGTTGCCGCAAAATCCAATACCTCGAAAGCTTGCTCAAGATGTAGTTGGCGTGGCAAGCCTGTGGCAGCATCACGTCGATCATAATCGTAGACCCGATAGGTCAGATCCGATTTTTGCTGAATTTCGAACAGCACCACCCCAGGATTGATTGCATGAATCGTTTTGGCGGGCACAAACACCAAATCGCCTGCTTGCACTGCTACTTGACGTAATAAATCAGGCAGTGTATTGGTGGCTAAGGCCGCTTCGCAGGCTTGGCGATTGGTTGCCTCGCGAAAGCCATGCACAACTTCGGCTCCGTTTTCGGCTTCGAGAATGTACCAAGCCTCGGTTTTGCCGTGAAATCCGGTGGCGGCCTCGCGGCTGTGGGCATACTCATCATCGGGATGCACCTGTACCGAGAGCGGTTGGGCAGCAGCGATGAATTTCAACAGCAATGGGAAATCGTTGCCATAACGTTCGCTGGTGGTTGTGCCAACCAAGGCCGCCCCAAATTGACTAGTGACTTGGGCTAAACTTTGGCCAGCCAAAGCGCCATTGACGATCAGATTTTGATCGTAGACTTGCCAAACTTCGCCGAGCTTGCTTTGCTCTGGTTCCGGCAAGTGCAGCCAGTGAGCCAATTGGGGGCCACCCCAAATTGGCTCGACATAGCGTGCTTGAGTGAGCAACGGATAGAGCTCGATCACGCTCATGCGGTGCGTTCCTCGTTGCCCCAGAGTTTGGCGAGAAATTTCAATTTTTCCAAGGTTTGGAAGTTCTCGCCGCCTTCATGGCGATTAAATTGCCAAATCGTGATCTCTTTTGGCCCAGCATAATGGTTGTAGGCAGCAAAAACGGTCGATGGCGGACAAACATCATCCATCAAGCCAACTGAGAACAGCGTAGGGCAGGTGGCGCGAGCGGCGAATTGCATGCCATCGAAATAATCCAAGGTGTTGAATACTTGCTCGATTTTAGTGCGATGGCGAGCGCAATATTGGGCAACCTCGGCGTAGGGATAGCTATCGACCATGGTGGTGGCGCGGCGATAGTGACACAAAAATGGCACATCGGGCAGCACCGCCGCCACATCTGGTTGCAAGCCAGCCGCTGCCAGCGAGATGCCGCCACCTTGACTGCCGCCCGCCAAAGCCACTTTGCCAGCATCCACCAAGGGATGCGAACGAGCAGCTTCGATTGCCCGCACGGCATCGGTGAACAAGCGGCGGTAGTAGTAGGTTTGTGGGTTGAGCACGCCGCGCGTCATAAAACCTGGAATTTGGGGATTGCCACCCTCAATTTCGGTGTCGGGCGTATCGCCAGTGCGCCAATTTGAGCCTTGGCCGCGATTATCCATAGCGAAGACGGCATAGCCCGCAGTTGGCCACAACAGCCAATCGATCGCCAAGCCACGCCCGCCGCCATAACCAATATATTCGACCACGCAGGGAATGGGCTTGGTGGTATTGCGGGGCAGCAAGAACCAACCCTTAATTGGCTGACCACCATAGCCGTTAAAGGTCACATCGTAGGCTTCGATCAAGGGTAAGCCCATAGCGTAAGGTTCAAAGATGGCGTTTAATGGGTATTGGCGGGCAGCGGCTAAAGTAGTTTGCCAAAATTGGTCAAAATCGGCTGGCTCGTTGCGTTCAGGGCGATATTCGCGCAGTTGTTCTAAGGGCATATCAAAATGCATGGCAGTTACCCTCGCATCTGAACACTCACATTGTGTTCAGCTAAACGTTCGATCATTTCAAAACAAACGCGAGCATGGTGATACGGGCATTCCCATGGCCCAACTTTTGGAATCGCTCCCAACGGTTGGTTTTGAGCATCCAAAATCTTGAACCAATCACCATGATCGTGGTCGATAAAATAGCGTTGAATAAAATTCCAACTATCATAGGCGGCTTGGGCAAACTCTGGTTTGCCAGTGGCCTGATAGGCGTTGTAGAAGCCAACAACGGCTTCAGCTTGTGGCCACCAATGGCGCTCCAAATTAATCGAGCCATCGGGAGCACGTTCGTGAATAATGCTGCCATCGGCGTGGCGGCCATTGCGATAGACTGCATCGGCCATACCAAGTGCTAAAGTTTCGGCCTTGGCAATTAAGTGTTCGTCGCCCAGCACATGGGCGGCTTCCATTAACAACCAACTACCTTCAATATCGTGGCCATAGGAAATGCCATGTTCGTGGTGGTTCCATTGGTCATCGAAAAAGAGATGAAAGCGACCTTGCACAGGGTCGATAATATGTTCGCAGCAGGCCTCGATCAGGCTAGCTAATTGCTGACGTACATCAGCCACGTCCCAAACCCGCAGCAAGTTGGCATAGGCTTCCATCATATGCAACATGGTGTTCATGGTTTTGCGGGCTTCTGGCTCGAGCTTGCTCAGGCGGCTATCGCCCAATGGTTGCCAAACCCGATCACAGCCCTCGATATAGCCGCCATAGACTGAATCAAAGGCATGATGTTCGATTAAGTGAAACAGAGTTTGGGCCAATTCCAAGGCGCTCTGATCGCCTGTCGCTCGGACATATTCAGCCAAACCGTAGATAGCGAACGATTGAGCATAGGTTTGTTTATGGTCGGCCAACGGCTGGCCATTGGCATCGATCGACCAATACAATCCGCCGTAAGTTTGATCCCAAAAAGCCTGTTTAAGGTAGGCATAGGCATACTCAGCCACCGCCAAATCGCGGGGATCGCCAAGCATGCGATAGGCACAGGCAAACGTCCAGAGAATCCGGCCACATAATACGGCTGAGCGAGGAAACTCATTATGGATTGTCAGATCGTTGGTTAAGCCGCCATAAAAGCCACCGTGCTCGTGATCAAGCGTGTGGTTTGCCCAAAATGGCAAAATATTGCCCAACACTTCATCGCGAAACTGCGCTTGCCACATTTCGCGCAAGCCATGATCAAAGCCGCCATCTACGAGATTCGCCATTATTGTATTCCTTCTGGCGCTTCGGGTATACGGGCAGCGAGGAGCAAATCGAGTAAATCACGGTCAACGGAGTAGCCGTCAACAACTTCGTAGCGAGCATGTGGTCGGCCATGATTAATAATTCCAAATGCTCCTTCAAACTCCCAGAGACCGAAGCCCCAACCAAATTCTTGATAAACGCTGAGCAGATCGCGGAACCAACGCAGGGCAACATCATTGGGGGTACGGTTGTAGCAGCCAAATTCACCAATATGGATGGCGACGTTCCGCGCTTGTACGTCGCGCCATGGTTGGTAAAATTCGACTAAGCCGGCCCGATCCCAATAATGGTTGTACCAGGTTACCGGGTAGGTTGGTTCTGCTAAACCTTCGTGACCATCCCACCAACTCGCTTGATAGTGGCTCACCGCCATTGGCTGATAGCCGCGCCCACTGTGGGTTACGCCCAAATCAGCGAGTTCAGGCATCGCCAAGTGCCCACCACCAAGCCCATCGATCACAATCGCCCGTTGGGGATCGATTGCGCGAATTGCTGCGACCGTCCGTTGCATGATCGCCGCATGGTTGAGTCGCGTCAAGCCATACTGATCGACGTTGGGCGGTTCGTTGAGCAAATCGAAGCTTAATTCGCTAGCCGAAATACCCTTGTAGCGTTGGGCGAAATACTCCCACAGCCACACGAAGCCTGCCTGAGCTTCGGCATCCAGCCATAAATTATGTCGTTCGAGATCGTTCCCATTGATACAATAGCCGGGCGCTCGATGCAAATTAAGGCTGACATGCAGGCCATATTCACGACATGCTGCGATATAACGGTCAATATACCCGATGATCGTCTCATCAGGGTTGGTATACTGCCAATCGCGAGTCCAAAACCAATAATTAGTTGGAATCCGAATGAAATTAAAGCCTTGTTTGGCGATCCAGTTTAAGGCTTTATGGTCAGGCTCGGCTGGTAACTGGCCTGGAACATAATGATACATCCATTGTAAATTGAAGCCATAATGTGGCATGAAACCATCCTTCGGGCTATTTTTGCCAATAAAAAGCCACATAGGCCGCTGAGCGCCACTATCACGCACGCAACTGATTGATAATTGTGCAACTGATAGCGACGACCCAACACCTACATGGCCAATGTTTGCCTTGCAATAAAGCTTATTGCTTGATTAATTTCAAGGCTAAATCGTAATTGAAGCTTGGCACAGCAATGCTGGATTGGTTCGCTTCAAGGGTAATCGTCGTTGGTTGCGACCATGCACCAGTTTGCGGGTCGTACCAGGTTGCTTGGTAGCTTCCGGCCTCTAGCCCATTCAGCTTAAGCGTCAAATCGGCGTAGGTCGGTGGTACATATTCCCATGTATCGTTAAATTCACGCTTTTTGAGCGCTTCTTCGTAGGCTTTGGTTAATGCTTCAGGCTCATATTCGTTGCTGCGTACCCAGACCAAGGCCTGCGATTTGGTTTGTAAGGCCAAGGCTCGCGCCTTCAACGGTGACACTTGGGCCACAACTGGATTGTAGGCAGTTAGATCTTGGTCTTTGAAAAATTCAGCCAACTTGTTGTATTCGCTCCACAAGTTGTCGGGATCGACCAAGGTGTCCCACCACCAATACATGCCGCTGCCAGCAAAGCCGCTGAATGGTGCGGCCCACAAGCCTTGATGAAACTGCCACACATCTCGATTGATCACCTCATCGCGCCCAGTGCCAGCATAGCCAAGCTCGCTGACTAAGGCTGGTTTTTGTGGTGCTGCGGCATTCAACTCACGGATCACTAAGGGGAAGGCTTGGCCTAAATCGCGGCCTGTGTAATCGTGGTGTTGGGTGAAGTTGATCTCTGGTTGTGCCCACATCGAGGTACTGGTATTGCTGGCGTAGCTGGTCGACACCAAATGTTGATAGGGATCAAACTGCGCCAAGTGACGGGTCATTTCGCTGATCCATGGCTGCATCAAGGCATCGTTGATCGGTGTCCAGTTGGCTTCGTTCCACCATTCCCAGGCAAACAAGCTCGGTGAGTGGGCCCAACGCGCCGCGATGTAACGCACGCGATGCTTGAAAAATTCGCGCGATTGAATGTCGGTGGCAAATAAGCGTGGCTCGGCAATTGGCCCGCCATTCGCCGCGTTATACGGATTACTATCCCACTCTGAATCAGTACTGGTGCTGAACGCGCCATGGTTGATCAGAGTTAACATAATTGTGATGTTGCGTTGTTCGGCCAATTTGAAAATTTGGTCGAGCATCCACGCTTGTTGCATGCGCTTGGAATAATCGCCCAAGCCGGTATCTTGCCATTCGATGCCAAACGACCACGAGGCCATCCAAATTCGCGCAATATTGCCACCGTTTTTGCTTAATTGATCAAACCAGTGTTCGTATTCGCGCAAAATGCCCGTGCCTTGTTGGGTAGACCAACCCAAATTGAGGCCGATCGGCATAAAGAATGTGCCATCTTGGCGGGCGAAATAGCGTGGATTGCTGGTGTTGATCCGCACAAAGCCAGGTGATTGCTTGTTCGCCGAAACTTCAATCGTGATCACATCGCTGCTCAGGGCTGGCTTGGCTAGCTCGGCCTTGACTTGCCATGCCCCTGGTTCGCTCGGCGTGAAGCGCACTCGCCACTCAGGGTTGCCTTTGGGTTGCAGCGAAAGTTGATCAAAATCTTGATACCAAAAGGCTGGCACGCGATAGATTTGGCCCGTTGCTGAGATAAAACTCACCATCAGATCGATTTGATTGGGATCGTAAGGATTGGCAACGGTGATAGTGGTATCAATCGCCAACTCAATTGTGCCAAAAACCGCAGCATTGCCGGTTAAGGTACGTAAGCTCAGCGTTTGGTTGCCACCCGATTCGCCAGCTTGGGTGCAGGCTGCAATCAGTAGCAGCAGAACCAGCCATAGGTGTAAGCGATAAAGCCATCGACGCATAAATCCCCCTGTACAACTTCAAATCCCGAAGCGGCGCAATTTATAACCCTATTGTTGTAAATTGCGATTCATGACCTCCGCTGCTTGATCTAAAGCATCTTGGGGATCAGCGTTGTTGAACACGACTTCTTGCAATAGTTTTTGGACATCGGTGGTGCTTTCTTCCCAGCCGACACACTTGGGTGGACCTGCCGATTGCTCTAACAAGCCACGGAAGCCAGCTTCGATATGGCTCGGCATTTTGGCGGCGCTCAGCAAGGGCAAACTTGGCGGCACATAATAATTATTGGCGCTTTGCGCATAGGCCGATTGAGCGGCAACCGCTTCTTCAGTATACAAAAAGCGAATAAATTCTGCTGCGATGTCTTTGTTTTGCGAGGCTTCCATTACGCCGATGACCCGTCCGCCAAGGAACGCGACGCTTTGGCCTTTGGGGCTTTTGGGCAGCGGAGCTAAGGCCCATTTGCCTGCCAATTCAGGCCGATTGAATTCGATGCTCGCAACACTCCATGTTCCAGCATAGCTCACCAGATAATCGCCACTTTCGAGTCCGCCTTCAATATCAAGGGCAGTATCGGTGGGAATTTGATATTTGGTGTAGAGATCGCGGAAGTAGGTCAATGCTTGCAAGCCAGCCGCCGAATTAATCGTCGCTTTAGAGCAGTCGTCGTTATACAAACTGCCGCCAGCCGAATATAAAAAGGTAAAGTAGCTGATCCAGCCAGCGTTATCCCAGCCAATCGCAAAGCCTTTTTTATTGATCGTGCGGGCTTTTTCGAGCACTTTGGTCAGTTCAGTCCAGTTTTGGGGCGCTTGCTCCATGCCCACTAAATCGCGCAGCAGATCGGTGCGATAGAACATCCCCATGAGCGCCACATCAAGTTGTAATGCATAGACCTCACCCGTATCCAAGAATAATGAATCTTGGAGTTGTGGCAACATCTTTTGCTTAACATCGCTTACTACATTGGGATAAGCCTTTTGCAGATCGATCATGCCACCAAGTTTGCCAAACTCGATGCCCCACGACATTCCGCCAGCCATCAGATCCGGCCCACGATCAGCGGCGATAGCCTCAAGCATTTGAGTATGGGCATCGCTCCAGGGCAAGGCTTGAACTTTAATCAAGACCCCAGGATTTTTCTGGACAAAGACATCGGCGGCTGCTTGAATTGAAAGTGCCTCAACCTCTGAGCCGGTTGACCAAATGACTAAGGCCTTATCTGCCGAGTTGGCGAGGTCGGGCACGGCGGTTGGGGGCGTATCGGTGGGTAAACTAGTTGGGTTGATTTGGGTTGGTGGCGTGGCTGCTTGACCACAGGCAGCTAAAATCAGCAGGACAATCAAGCTGAATCCTAGGCTACGAACTGTGCGGTGTGGCTGAGATGGCTTACGGTGCATAACGCTGACCTCCCTTGGCCTATACATGCATCGATGCAGGTTGTTTGGGGGTTGGTAGGTTGTGCATCGATAACCCTTCCCAAACATAGTTAAGTATATATGTTAGTGCAAGTCCAGCGCTATCCCTTGGGCCAGCATCAATCTTCCTATTACGAGGTAGGTACGTTAGGTGAACAACCTACCTCGTTGGGAACGCCGCTCTAGACCGAATAGCCTAGTACTAGAACATTCTAGACTTCTGAATTAGCCTTGAGGAAGCTCAGCACTTCATCGACTTGAGTAAAGGCGATGCCCGTAACGGTATCAGCACAGCCATAATAAATGGCAATTCGGCCTGTGGCGGCATCGGTCAAGGCAGCACAAGGGAAGGCCACATTCGGCACATCGCCAACGCATTCATATAAGGTTTGGGGTGCCAGCAGATAGGGCGCGGTGCGATAGCGCACTTTCCATGGCTGCTCTAAATCGAGCAAGGCTGCCCCAAAGCTATAGACAAAGCCATTGCACGAATTTAACACGCCGTGATAGAACAACAACCAGCCTTCGGTCGTTTCGATCGGAGTTGGGCCTGCGCCGATTTTGGTGCTTTGCCAACCGCCTTTCGTGCCCATCACAAAGCGATGTTTGCCCCAGTGTTCCATATCGGGGCTTTCGCTGTAGTAAATATCGCCAAATGGCGTGTGGCCGTTATCGCTGGGGCGACTGACCATGGCATATTTGCCATTGATTCGGCGTGGGAAGAGCACCCCATTGCGATTAAACGGCAAGAAGGCATTTTCCAACTGATGGAATGTTTCAAAATCGTAGGTATAGGCTACGCCGATGGTTGGGCCGTGATAGCCATTACACCAGGTGACATAATAGCGATCTTCGATCCAACAGACACGGGGGTCGTAGCGATATTCAAAGGCCGTAACTTCGGGATCGCCCAAAAATTCCAAAGGCTTGGGATCGATCTCCCAATTGACGGCATCTTTGCTAAATCCACGGTGAATATTCATCACGCGGCGTTTATCATCGCAGCGAAACACGCCAGCAAAGCCATCGTTGAAGGGCACAACAGCGCTGTTGAAAATACTATTTGAGGTGGGGATGGCATCACGCGGAATCACCGGATTGCCGCTGTAGCGCCAAACAACATCTGAATTGCCGACTGGACGTTCTTCCCATGGAATTGAGGGGAGCGCACTTCCAAGGATGGTGGTGGATTGAAGCGTCGCTGCTTCCATAGCTGATACTCCTACAAGGCAACCTACTTTGGTGGTTGCAAACGTTGAACTGATTGGCGTTCAAGCAGCCGTGGCCGCAGCGAGATTGTGGCCGGAGCCTGTTCTGGGTATTCGGCTCGGTTGGCTAACAATTGCACTGCAAAGCGCCCCATGCTCACTTTATCGACATGCATTGTGGTAAGCGCTGGGGCAACATGCTGCGCCAGATCAATATTATCGAAACCAATAATTGATAAATCTTGAGGAATTTGGCGATGTAAAGCCCGAGCGGCTTGGGTTGCCCCAATTGCCATCATATCGTTGGCACAAAAAAGCGCCGTGATTTGTGGATGGCGTTGCAACAGAATGCTGGAAGTATCGCTACCTTCATGCATTGTGAGTAGGCAATCACCAAAATACTGCTCTTGGATGCCATGATCGGTTAAGGCTTGAATATAGCCTTTGCGCCGTTCGGCGATGCTAGGGTAGGCCTCTTTGGCTGTACCAATCAGGCCAATATGACGATGTCCATAGCTAATCAGATAGCTGACTGCCTCGTAAGCGGCGCGGAAGTTATCCGAAACAACTGAATCATAGACGTGTTCATGCGAGTAGCCATCGACCAAAACCGCCGGAATGCCCTCACGTTGCAAGAGTTTGGTGATGGTTGCATCGGCGAATGCGCCAACCAACAATACCCCATCAAGATGATCTTCTGACAGCAAACGAGGCATCTCTTGAGGATGATTATCCATATCAACTGGCACGGTGGCATACATCAAGTTAATATGCATTTTGCGACAGGCTGCTTCGATACCTGCGACGATCGGGGCATAAAATGGGTTGGTTAGTGGGCTGTCGTCGCCAATTGAGGCCTTAACAATTACGCCTGCATTATGCAACGATTGCGAAACCAACTTCTCATGATTCAAGCGCTTGCGATAACCAAGATCACGGGCAATATCCAACACGCGGCGGCGTGTCTCGTCGTTAATCCCAGGCTTGTCGCGTAATACTAATGATACTGTGGCCAACGAGACACCGCTTTGCCGCGCAATGTCTTCCATCGTGATCCGCTGTGTCATACATGTTCTCCTAGTCACCTTTGAATAGGCTCTCATGATGCCATAAAATAACACTTTGGTTATCAAGCAACTTTATTGAAAAATTTAGAATAGTTTCAGCAACTCAATTCAGGTTATGATCACGCTTGGCACGCTGTGCATTTAGGCCATACCCCAACTGCTGCTGTAAAATTCTGTAAATTTTATCTAAAATTTTAGTAGAATTTCACTAAATATACTTCATCATAATCTAAATGTCAAGCCTAAATTTTAGCAATTATGCCCAATATTGCATAGGGTTTTAGTGAGGTTTAAGCTGTTGATTTTAGGGTTTCAAACATAACTGAAGCGTAAACAGGATGTTCAAGTCCTGCTTACGCCTTGGATACGCTGACGATTGTGATGGAAGTTAAGTTGTAGGAGGGTTAGTGTATGGTGAGAGGTAATCAGTCATAACCGCCTAGACTGGTATCGAGCAGCAATCTATCCGAAATACGGCGTTTAATCAGACTCCTATTGGGCAACTTTGGCATTCAGTGGAACCATTACGGTACCTTGGGCAAAGTTGCGAATTAATGCTCGCGCTTCTTCTGGTGGCAAAGCTTTGGAATACCACCAGCCTTGGCCAAAATCACAACCCATTTCGATCAACATTTGGGCGGTTTGAGCATCTTCCACACCCTCGGCGACCACGGCACAACCCAACGAGCGTGCCATCAAACTAATTAACTGAGCGATTGAGTGCTTGCTGGCTCCGCTCTCGGGCTGAATAAACGTCCGATCAATCTTCAAAACATCAATTGGGGCACTATGCAACAAACTTAGTGAGGCATAGCCAGTGCCAAAATCGTCGATATGCACTTGCACACCTAAATCATGCAATTCGTGCATCACTTCGACCGCGCGATTACTCTGCATCATCACGCCTTCGGTAATTTCGGCGCACAAATGTCGCGCAGGCATGCCAGTTTCAGCCAAAATGCTTTGAACTTGTTGAATCAGATTGGCTTGGAAAAATTGACGATGGGTAAAATTAACGCTCAATTCTAAGGGCGGATGAAACTGAAACTCGTTTTGCCAAGCACAAATTTGTTGGCACGATTCGCGTAAGAGTTTCCAGCCAATTTGAGCCAAAATTCCTGTTTCTTCGGCAATGGCAAAAAACGAAGCTGGGCCAATCACGCCTTGAGTCGGGTGATTCCAACGCAACAAGGCCTCAAAGCCCGATAATTCTCCGGTTGCTAGTTTGATAATTGGCTGATAGTGCAAACATAATTCATCACGCTCAACCGCGCGGCGTAATTCGACCTCAAGTTGCAGCGTGCGCAAGGCCTCAACATGCATCTCTTCATCAAATACTGCGCGACAACCACGACCTTGCGATTTAGCTCGATACATCGCGCTATCGACATCGCGCAAAACTTCGTGATAATGCTTGTAATGATCGTCAATCACCACAATTCCAATGCTGGCTGCGGTAAAAACTTTATAGCCATCAATATGATATGGCTCGGCAACAACGCTTAATAAACGATCGGTAACTCGTAACACATCATGCAGATCATTAACTCCATCAAGCAAAATGGTAAATTCATCGCCACCCAGCCGTGCTACTAAATCATGCGAGCGAATACAACGCTCTAAACGTTGGCCAACTTGAATTAATAATTTATCACCAACAATATGCCCTAAGCTATCATTAATAATCTTGAATCGATCAAGGTCAATAAATAGTACGGCGTGATGATGGTGCAAATGATAATGATCAAGAATATATTGCAAACGGTTGATAAAAACATTCCGATTGGCTAAGCCAGTTAGCGCATCGTGCAAGGCTTGATGGCGAATATGCTCCTCAGCCGCATCAAGATCGCGCATATCACGCAGCACTAAAACAATACCGGCAATCGCTTCATCTTCTTCGCGAATTTGCGAAATACTTGGCGCGACCACAAATTCAGCTTGGTCATTGACCAGAATCTGGCGTGGCAATAGTAAATGATGATTCGTTTGTTGAATTAAATAAGCTAAATCGAATTGATAGGTTATTTTGGTTTCACGATCCAGCAAATTAACTACATCGCCAATAAATTGGCCAATTAAGGCATCATTCGGTCGATTTAACAAAATACTAGCAGTCGGATTGGAAAATTTAATCAATCCATGAATATCTGTTGTGATAATTGCATCGTCAACGCTGTTTAAGGTACTTGAATATAAACGTTCCATGCGCCGCAAGCGTTGATCGACCCGATGGCGATATAAACCCATTTCGATTGCACTCAGCAAATCGCGATCTTCAAAGGGCTTGACCAAATAGGCATACGGTTCGGTTGCCTTGGCGCGGCTCAAAGTCTCTGGGTCAGAGTAGGCGGTCAGATAAATAATCGGCAAGCCATAACGTTTCTGAATCTGTTCGGCGGTGCTGATGCCATCAAGTTGGCCCTGCAAATGAATATCCATCACGATCAAATCGGGGCATTGTTCGGCAATAAATTCGAGCGCAGCTTCACCGCAACTAAAGCTGCCAATCACGTTATAGCCCGCTGCCTTGAGCGCTTGCGCCATATCCAAGGCCACAATTACTTCATCTTCAACTATCACAATGTTTGCTTTGCTCATATCTGGTCCTTTATTTACGTGGAATTGTTAACTTAAACACAGTGCCAGCCGTTGAAAGTTGCTGAATCGAGGCACCAAGTTGGCGAATCAGGGCATGGACTAATTCAAGCCCCATCGAGTTGGATGGTTGACGATCAAGTGGCATCCCAATGCCGTCATCGCCAATTTCTAGCTCAACAAACTGCTGATCATAGCTTCCCTTCAGCCAAATCAAGCCGGTCTCTTGGGCAATAAAGGCATGTTTGAAGCTATTAGTCAGTAATTCGTTGATAATTAATCCCAACTGAATCGTTGTATCAGTATTTAGATTGACTGGCTCAACACTTAGATTAATTGAAATTGTTGGACGATTAGTATGTGATCGTCGAAAAAACTGCACAAGATGCTTGATATATTCGGCTAAATCAATATACCGTAAATCTGATGAACGATAGAGTTGTTCGTGCACAAGTGCCATTGCATGAATGCGGCTTTGGCTTTCAAGAAAACGATCACGGGTATCTCTGTCGCTAATTTGGCGAGCTTGTAAATTGAGCAGGCTTGAAACAATTTGCAAATTGTTCTTGACTCGATGATGAATTTCTTGCAATAACACCATTTTTTCTTCTAATGATGCTTGCAATTGTTCACGATGCGAATAGAGCTCGCTGACATCTTGCAATGCCGATAGAATTGAGGTAGCATATCCTGTTTCATCAGTTTGAAATACCGTATCATAGCCAATAATCCAGCGCCATTGGCCATCACGATGCTTAATTCGAAAGCGGTTTTGAATAATTGTACCTGGCTTGGAAGTATACAAACTTGGCAAATAAGCATCAATTTGGATTAAATCATCAGGATGAATTAAGCTACGTAAATCCATTTCTTGCATTTCGAGCATTTCGCTCGCTGCATACCCAAGCATCGATTCTAATGAGCGATTGATATAGGTTATTTGATTGAGCTTTACATCATATTTATAGACAATACATGGAATCGAAGCATTAATTTGTTCGACAAGGTGCTTACTTTCTTCCAACGATTGCTGGAGATTACGACTTGCAGTGATATCTTCGAGCACAAAACAAAAACGTTGGCCAATTGGTGAAGCGGTATTGACTGGGCCAATTGTTGCAGTATACATAATTGCTGGATCGAATGGATCATTATAATCAAAGCGTTCGGGCTGGCCTTTGGTGCGGCTACGTTGAAAATATTGAATCCAGCGATCAATATCGGTTTGGGGTATCCCAAGCTGGATCATGGTCATTTCACAATAGTTTGGTGCAAGATTCCATTGCTTAACCGTCATAGTATTTGCGGTCAGCAAGACTAAATCAGCTTCTGGGGTAATTTCAACCACACCCATCATCACCGGAGTGCTAGCATAGAAACTGCGCAATAAGGCTTGACTCTCGACTAAGGCCTCTTCGGTTTTCCGTCGCCGATCGAGTTCGCGATTGAGCTGGACATTAATATTTGATAGCTCATTTGTACGTTCCTCAACTCGTTCTTCTAAACGCCGAACCATCAGCATTAATGCCTGTTCTTGTTCACGCAACTCAGCATATAAACGGGTTTGTTCGAGTGCTTCAACAAAACGCGTGCCAATATCACGAGCAATCTCAAGATCTTCTTGCATAAACGGCAAATTGATGTGAGTACGCAATAAACTTAATATGCCAACTGGATGTTCATTCCAATAGAGTCCAACCATAAGTATACTGTGTAACTTATATTCACCTAACAGCGGTTGGAATTCACTCGATTCAAGTAGTAATTGATGTTCATAAATATTTAATGCTAAAGGTTGATTCGAAATAAGCACTTGATAGCGTAATGAATCAGGCGCTAGCTGATCAGCCCATTCTGCCGACATGCGATAGAGCTGAGTGCGATAGTCGGCTTGTTGATGATGAAAAATCTCTTGCTGAATCTGGTTGGTTTGGCTCATACTCAGAATTTGAATCATACAGCCATCACTAAAATGCTGGCACAAATGCTTACTCAACGCCATCAGCATTCGATCCAAATTCAAGCCAGTGTGCGCCAAAATATGCGACGATTCGCTCATCATCTGCATGCGTTGATAGGCTTGCACCTCGTATTCGCGGGCATAGCGAGCATCCAAATGCAGACTGAGATTGGCAATCGCTTGGGCTAACATGACATAAAGCGGATGTTCACTTGGTGGGCTAGCCTCAGCGATTTCGAGCACGACAATGCCCCACAAACGATCATAGGCTTGTAAGGGAATGAGCCAAACTGGTTCGTTTGTGCTAGGCAATGGTAAACCAAATTCGGTTGGTTTAGCCAAACGCTGAGGAGCTAAAAGCGCCTGTGGAGCGTTGAAATAATACTGCTCTAGCCAAGCTAAACGGGTTGCTTGCGCTAACTGTTGATAGCGATCTGGTTGGCCCAACACAAAACTTTGCAGCAAGGTTTTAGGATCGGTAGGAATAAACAGTAACCATGTAGTTAGGTGGGTTAGCCAAGGCTTAAAATAGTGGGCTAGGCTTTCAGAACCTAAACTTTCGTTGGCAACCCAGGTTACAAACTGATTGAGTGCCAATTGCCAAGGCGTAGCTTGCTGCCCGAGGGCGATAGTTGGCACAGCATCGGCATCAGATTGTTGCAGAAAACTCATGCAGCTACCACCTTTCATAATCGGCCAATTGCGCAAGGCTGATCATAGCAAGGCTTCACAGGTTCGTCAGGATGACTAGCGCCTTATTTGGAGGGTAGACATCTGGTCTACCCTGCTTCACCATGGTTCTACCACTCACCCCGTACAAATGGGATCAACACAGCATTCACCTCATTGGGCGCTTCTTGCTGTACCCAATGGCTCACATCGCTTAGGTAGCGGATGCGTAAATCGGTCACATAGCGCTCAGTGCCATAGGTTAATTCTTGGCCAAGCGCCGTATCAGCAGTGCCCCAAATTAATAAGGTTGGCACATGAATATGATGCGTCGATAGTTGCCGTAGATAGCGCAAGCCTTGGCGTACATAGGCTCGATACCAATGAATCATCGCCCGTAATGCTCCAGGTTGGCCCCAAGCCTGATGATAGGCCTGAATATCTTCAGCGCTAAATACCCCAGGCCGTTGGACTGCGCCAGTTAAGGCTTTGGTCAGCACTTGAAAGTTGTTGCGTTTGGCCGACCACTCAGGGAAATGGGGTACTTGAAAGGCAAAGATATACCACGAACGTAGCATTTGGCGTGGATTAGTCCAAAGATTTTTGGCCATCAGCAGCGGATGCGGCACATTCATAATTACCAAACGTTCAACATACCCATGATAGCGCATGGCAAACATCCAAGCTACTGCTGCGCCCCAATCGTGGCCCACAATTGTCGCTCGCTCAAAGCCCAAATGCTCGATGAGCGCCCGTACATCATCAATTAATAAATCAATTGTGTAGTGCTGCCACAACGCTGGTTTATCCGAGAGGTTGTAGCCACGTTGATCGAGTGCAACCACCGTGTGGGTTTCGGCCAAAGCTGGAATTTGATGCCGCCATGAATACCAAAATTCAGGAAAGCCATGCAATAGCACCACCAACGGCCCGCTGCCCGCCCGTACATAATGCAAATTAAGCCCATTGAGCAAGGCCATTGCATGTTCAAGTTCCATTAGTCGTCCTCTTTTTTCAGTAGTGTCTCGCGGGCATTGGCGGCTTTGGCGGCGAGCAAACGCAAGGCATATTCAGTTTCCGAATCGTTATGCAAGTGGGCGGGTTTCATTAATAGGCCTGCCATTTGCTGCAAATGGGCCAATTCGGCTGGGTTTTTGGCTTCAATCGCTTCGGCAATTGCTTGGCGTAGGTGTTGTTGAATAAACTCAATTGTTAACATGATTAAGCTCCTTTCACAGCCTGCGCTAAATGAGCAAAGCGTTGGGCATTGGCTGAATCATCGGCTTGCCGGGCCAGATCGGCCAAAAATTCACATAAACGCTGCATCTGGCGTAATTCAATTTGACCACCATCAAGCGTTTTACGCGCAATCAAGGCCTCGGCATACTCGTAAATTGCATCAATTGATAAAGCCATCATCACCCTCCATACACCAATAATTTGTTAATTGAGGATTGCTGCCATCATTGAAACTTCTGTGTTAGACTGTGCAACAGTTGCTCATAGCATAGCGTAGCATACAGCAGGAAATGGTGCTGAGCCTAAGGAACCATAGATATGAGTATAGCAACCGAGCGAACGTTGTGTCCAATCTGTGGCACCGATAATCGCAATGATGCCAAATTCTGCCAGCAATGTGGCAATAATATAGTCTTGAACAATCGCTATCGCATCACTCGTGCCATCAAGGAAGGCGGCATGGGCGCGGTCTATGCTGCCACCGATCAAAGTGGCAAACGCTACGCGCTTAAATCATTGATCGATCGTTTCAACGATAAAGCCGAACGGGATGAAGCGATTGAACGTTTTAAAGAAGAAGCCTCGATTCTACGCGAATTGCAGCACCCGCAAATTCCCCATGTATATGGCGATTTTTTGCATGGTGGGCGCTACTACCTCGCGATGGATTTTGTTGAGGGCGACGATTTAGAAGATTTGCAGCGCCACCAAGCCAATGAGCAATTCGATGAACCGACTGTGTTGCGCTGGGCTGAGCAAATTGCCAATGTGCTCGATTATTTGCACGAACGGCGTTTGATCTATCGCGATGTCAAGCCATCCAATATTATGATCGAACGTAAAACCGGCAATGTTAAAGTTGTTGATTTTGGCATCGCCAAATTGTTTCAGCCCAACGAGCGCGGCACATTAATTGGCACGCCTGGCTATTCGCCGCCCGAGCAATATCAAGGCCAAGCTACACCACAATCGGATATTTACGCTTTGGGCGCGACCTTGCATCATTTATTAACAGGTCGCGATCCACGTGATGAAGCGCCCTTTTCCTTTCCACCAGTGCGCCAGCTTGCACCCAACGTTTCGCTGGCCACCGAGCAGGCCATCAGCAAAGCCTTAGAAATGGAAATTAGCAAGCGTTGGAAAAGTGCAGCAGCATTTCGCGCCGCATTGCCCTTGGAATCATTGCGCAAACCTAAGCCTAAACCCAAGCCCCAAGCAACGGTGATTCTGGAACAAAAACCACAAAAACCAGCCATGGCCGCCAGTGTTGGCGCGATTCCGCAACCGCAAAAGGCTGCGCCAACCAGCAGTACCAAACCCAAACCCAAGCCCAAAAGCCAACCCTTGCCAGCGAAACCCAAGCCAAGCGCCAAGCCCAAAAAGCGCTTCCGGCCATGGATTCCGCTGCTAACAATTTTGATTGTTGGGGTATTGCTGGCGCTCGGCATTCCAGGTATGGATCAAAAGATCTTGAATTTGTTCAACTCAAGCACAGCCACCAGCGTTACGCCAATTCCACAGGCGGCAACCACCCGCTGGGTTGAGCGCAATATTGTGGTGAGTGTTGTTGAAGGCACAAGCGATACCGAGATTGCCAATCAACTGAAACAACAATATCGCCAAGCAATAGTTGCTGAATTTGGCAATACTGCTAAAATCAACGAGGCATTGATGACCTTTGTGGGTGGAAATCCCCGCAATATCGGCACTGATGCTAGTGGTATCCGCTACGAAGTAACAATTCGCGCCTCGGTTGCCATTCCTAAGCCCTAATCCGCACGAGGAAGTTGCAGACATTTATGCTAAAACCCCTCTACATCTCGCCGCTCGGCAAGGGCGGCGTTGATATTGGCATTCAAAATATCACCCGTTCGATGCAACGAGCTGGCCATCAACCAAGTTTACGCCGTTTATCGCACCTATTTAACTTTGCCCCAATGGCTGCAAAATTGGCGCTTGGCCGCAATTGGTGGCAAGGCCATGATCTGGTTCAGGCGCGTTCTCGTTGCGCATGGGCCTTACGTGCCCCAGGCCTGCCATTGGTCACGACCGTGCATCACATCGTGACCGATCCGCTGCTTCAGCCCTATAGCTCGCCGCAACAACGCTTGTTTTATCGCTTGGTCGAAAAAACCTATGATGGCTTATCGGTACGCTTAGCTGATGAGGTGATTTGTGTCAGCCGCTACACGCAGGAGCAAACCCGCCTAACCTACGGCGATCGCTCGACTACCGTGATTTACGATGGGATTGATACTGAAGCTTTTACACCAGCCCCTGATTTTCAGCGCACCAACGATTTGCCTGCGCATGCTGCGCCGATTCGTTTGCTGTTTGTTGGCAATCGCACACGGCGCAAAGGTTTTGATCTGCTGCCTAAAATTATGGATCAACTTGGGCCGCAATATGTGTTGTATTACACTGAGTCGTTTCAAGGGGTACAGGCAGCGCCGCCGCATCCGCAGATGGTGCGGATCGGCACGCCCGACCGTGACGGTTTGATTGCGGCCTATCGTTCCTGTGATCTATTGCTGTTTCCGGCGCGAGTTGAAGGCTTTGGGATTGTTGCAGCCGAGGCGGGAGCTTGTGGCAAGCCCGTAATCACCACCAATGCCTCGGCGCTGCCCGAAGTGGTCAATCATGGCGAAACTGGGCTGCTCTGCGAATTGGATAATGTCCAAGCCTTTGTTCAAGCGATCCAAGAGTTGGGCGAAGATCCGACTCGGCGTTTGCAGATGGGCCAAGCCGCCCGCGAACGAGTGGCCAGCAATTTTGGCTACGATGTCTTGGCGCGAGAGCTAGAAGCAGTATATCGTCGCGCTTTATTTGTCACTGCCTAGAAAACGAATATTTCGTAATAAAAAAGCAGTAGTTTGATGCTACTGCTTTTTCGATTTAATGTTGCTCATTTTATTTGTTTGGGGCAAACCATGCGCGAGTTTTTTCGCGCGATAAATACCAAATAATCAACATACTAATCATTATCGAAATAGTTTGCCATAGTTCTGGTTCATAATCAAAGAAAAATCGTAAAATCCAATATAAAACCACAATAATTGATTCCAAGATAACCACAAGTTTTCTAATTTTTTCGCGAAACCCAAATAGACCTTGGACGATTTTGACATGTAAAAATGTAAAAGCTCCATAAAACAGTACCATAAAGCCATATGGCAGCAAATAGCCTGGCGGCAGATCAAGAAATCTTAGCGCAAAAATCAACATCATTCCGCCTGTAAAGGTAGCTCGTGCTGCAAATATAAAACCAATCAAAAGAATCCCTAATGGTTTTTTACCGTATTTTACTTGCTGAATCTGTTGCATAGTAACAAAATTCCTTCGTATGGAGGTTCTTAACACAATTTGATTTAGGCTTCGTAGAAATAATCTAAGGTTTCAGTTCGGCGTAAATACCAAATGACCGCAATGCTGATGCCAATTGAAACCAAATCCGATAGTGCAAGACTTCCGGTTAGCAGATCAAAGGCTGAAAGTGCCAACGCCAGAAATTCAAGGAAAACTCCAAGCCGGCGGGCACGCTCGCGTTGTTTAAAAATGCCCCAAGTAACCCGAGCATACAACACGGTTATGCCAGTATAGGCCAATACCAGCAGTAACGGGATGAAGAAGTCTGGCCCAAACCATGTTTTCAACTCAAACCCAAGCAATAGGGTTAATCCGGCCATCAGCAGTGTGCCTAGAGCATATCGCACACCAACGAGCTTGAGACCAAGTGGGGCAGGCAATTTGGTTTGATTTGCGGGAACGCTATACATACTCTCTCCAATTCAAAAGAAGGTTCGCAGGCTGATACGCACAAACTGCTTAACGGTTGCACAAAACTACAAGCTTTTGGCGGGTGAGATACCATAGGCAAACCCAACTTACGACCCAATTGATCAGCCCAAACCACGACATGTTCCATAACCAACCAATGATCCGCAACATTTCAAGTATCACCGCAGTTCGGCGAGCCTCAGATTTGTGTTTGCTCAGGCCATTGCCAACCCAAGCAAGTAGCCAAGCAATCGCACCAAACAACCCGCCCATAAACAGCCACAGCCCTAAATCAAAGGCTGCACTTTGGCTGATGAGCGTGTAGAAAGTTATTGCAGCGCTGAGGTAATAGCGCCAACTGATTAATTTAAGTCCCAAAGGGGTTGGGCTAAAAAGTGCTGCTGAATGATCACGTTGCATCGTGATTGTCCTCTCTCGTACAATAATTTGGGATTAAATACGCCGCCGAGCTGCATATTGTTGGCAACTCGGCGGTTTTAGTTCAAGCAATCGGGCGTAAATAGTGCACGCTGAACAGGTTTTGGGGGTCTGTCCAAACTTCGGCTACCTCAAGTTGGGCTTGGGCGGCCAATGCGGCAAATTCTTGCAGATGATATTTGTAAGAACATTCAGTCCAAATTGGCTCACCACAGCGAAAGTCAATTTGCTGATCGCCAATCCACACCGTTTGATCGTGCAAGCTGACCAAGTGCATTTCAATTCGGCCTTGAATTGGGTTGTAGCAGGCATAATGGCGAAAGTTGGCTAGCTCGAAATTGGCATCAAGCTCACGATTAATTCGCGCCAGTAGATTGAGATTAAATGCCGCAGTCACTCCAGCAGCGTCGTTGTAGGCCGCATGCAACAGACTGGGATCTTTTTTGAGATCAACGCCGAGGAGCACGCCACCCTCAGGCAAGCACAGCTCACGCATCATTTTTAAAAAGCTCAACGCTTCGTCAGGGTGAAAATTGCCAATTGTCGAGCCTGGATAAAACACCACTGTGCGACCAACTGGGCGTTGAGCCTGTGGCAAGCTCAACGGCTGGGTGTAATCGGCACATATTGGCAAAATTTCGATTGACGGGTAATGCTCGGCTAAATCTTGACTAGCGGCGATCAAATGTTCGCGCGAAATATCAATCGGTAGATAGGCCGCTGGTGTTTCAAGTTGATCAAGCAGCAAACGGGTTTTGAGGCTGGCTCCGCTGCCATATTCAACCAAACGGACATCAGGTCCAATCCAGTGGCGAATTGCGGGCATGGCCTGCTGCAAAATTGCTAGTTCGGTGCGGGTTGGGTAGTATTCGGCTAGTTCACAAATGGCCTCGAAAAGCTGCGAGCCTTCAGCATCGTAGAAAAATTTACAGGGCAAGGTTTTGATTGGTTGACGCAAACCATCAAGCACTTCGCTACGAAAGCAGGCTAGAGTAGGGGCGGCATCAAGCAAACGTACCTTGGCTAATTGTTGGGTTTCGCTCATGCTTCACCATCCGCTGCCAAGCGCAAGCCGCTAAATTGCCAACGAGCATCGGGCGGAAAGAAATTGCGGTAGGTCAGTCGCGCATGGGAGCGCGAGGTGGCACACGAAGCGCCGCGCAACACATATTGCCCCGACATAAATTTGCCATTGTATTCGCCTAGTGCGCCTGCTGCTGGCTGAAACCCAGGATATGGTGAGTAGGCACTTTGGGTCCATTGCCAAACTTCGCCAAACATTTGTTGGGGCAAATTGCTGCTATCAACATTGAGTGCTGCTGGATGATAGCGGCCTGCGTCAGCGTATGAGCCATCGAGCGCTACGGTTTGGGCCGCCAGTTCCCACTCGGCCTCGGTTGGCAAGCGCTTGCCCGCCCAACGCGCAAAAGCATCAGCCTCGTAATAGCTGAGGTGACAAACTGGTTCGGCTAGATCAAGCGGACGCAAACCGCCAAGCGTCATCTGATGCCACACGCCATCGAGTTGCTCCCAATACATCGGCGCAGTCCAGCCGGTATCTTCGCGGGTGTACCAGCCTGAGGAGAGCCACAAATCTTGGCGGGTATAGCCAGCATCTTCGATAAAGGCCAAATATTCGCCATTGGTGACAAGCCGTGAGGCCAATTGAAAACTATGCACAAATTGGCGATGACGTGGCGATTCATTATCGAAGGCAAAGCTTTGGCCCTCGTAGCCAAGCCAAACAATGCCTTCGGGATAGCTGAGCCAACGTAATGGTGCGGCAGGCTGTTGGTTGCTTGGGGCAAATTCACGGTAAGCTGGACGTAAAGGATTTTCAGAAAAAACATGCTTGAGGTCAGTCAGCATTAATTCTTGATGCTGCTGCTCATGGTGAATCCCCAAATCGAGAATTGGCTCCCAACGGGCAAAGGTTTCGGCATCCATCGCCTGCAATAAGGCCAACATTTGCTGATCAACATAGGCACGGTAGCGGTAGGTTTCCTCGACCGTGGGACGCGAAATCAAGCCGCGTTTGGGGCGACAATGGCGTTTGCCAAGCGTTACATAATACGAATTAAAAAGGTAAGCATATTGGGGGTGCAATGTTTGATAGTTGGGCACAGCTTGGGTTAGTACAAACGTTTCAAAAAACCAACTCGTATGCGCAAGATGCCACTTAGTTGGGCTAACATCGGGCATCGACTGAATCACATAATCTTCGGTTACAAGCGGCTCACAAAGATACTCCGAGAATTGGCGCACTGTCTGATAGTGTTCGATCAAACGAGCTTGGCGGGCTTGCACAGGCATCGCTGAAAGCGACGAATCCATCAGTGTCTCCATCGACTGCATCCTTTGCTATTGCCCCAAAGTACACACACTCAAGGGCGGCGGTTGACGAACAGAGGTCAGTTGGTAGATAACCAACATGAGGCAACTCTTGGTGTCGCGACGCGATAAAGGTGGGATGAGTGCCAAAAAAACGGCGTTGTCATGGCAGCCGGCAATGCCATGACAAATGGACGAAGGCAGTGTAGCATAACCCAAGTCGCTTGAACATAGCAAAATCCGCAAATTTGTTCAAGCATTCTTTAAGGAGTTTTTCGATGCAGTATGAGCTTGTTGTGCGCGTTGAGGCTGGGCAGTATCGAGCAATTTGTCCACAAATTGCTGGAGTGGTCGGCTATGGAGCCAGCCCAGGAGCTGCTTTGGATGCAGCGTTGGCTGCCTTACAAAATTTTTGCATTCAGCATAACTTGCCCGTGCCACAGTTGGACGTAACGCGGGCAAGCCTTAGAACCAGCAGTGGTCGCGCTTAGCCTAAGGTTGTAATCGCTGGCACACGGTTGAACATCCAAAACGATATCGGCAGGCCCAAGCCAAAACTAAACCCAGCGATTGCCCAAGCCGTTGCTAGCCAAATGCCGCTGAGCCACCAACCAATAAGGATGAAGTAGATCGCCCGAATGATAAATGCTTGTTGAGGGCGACCGTAGCCAACGACCACCTGGCCATTCGAGAGCACTACCATTTGGGCATTGGCCGGATTTGGGCGCAAAGTCATCATTTGCGGCAGTCGGTTGAGCAACATCAGGCCTAGTGGCAAGCCGATAATGCTAACGATTAGAAACCATGCCAAACCTGTGACCACTGCTCCCAACCACAAGCCCACAAAAATAAACCACAAGCCGCGAATCAAGCAGCCAGGCCCAGTATTGCCATTGTTGATGATCACGGTTGGCGGTGGATAACTCATTGGATTCCCTTTCTAACGCTAGATACTTGAGCTTAGCATACCTCATTTGCTGTTCACAAATGTGGATTATCTACTTGAACTAGATCGGATTTTGATTAATCATTGATGAGTTTAGATATTTGTTCATGAATTGTCGATCTTTTGTACATCCATCAAAAGCTTGCTCGCGTAAAACGAGACAATAGCGCTATAACGAGTTGAGATAGGTCAGGGTTAACTAGTTTCGCTGAAGATTGTTGTTTTTTTGGAGGATTCTAAAATGGTACGACGTTTGATGTTGCTTACATTGGCTTTGTTGGCAGTTGTCGGGTTGAGCACACCGCAGGCGAGCAAAGCAGCAACGATGAATTATGTTCGGGTTATGCACGCCTCGCCCGATGCCCCAGCAGTCGATATTTTTGTCGATGGCAAAGCCGTATTAACCAGTGTGCCATTCTTTGCACTGAGCGGACAATTAGCCTTACCAGATGGCACATACACAATTGATATTGCTCCAGCCGGTGCAGGTGTCGCAGCGTCAGTCTTCGAAACCAAATTAACGCTTGAAGGCGGTTATACTGGCACGGTTGCTGCGGTTGGTAGCTTGGGTTTAGGTAATTTTGATGTCAAATTGTATGAAGATAATTATTCGATGACTGGTGCTGGGATGAGCCGCGTGCGGGTTATTCACGGCTCACCTGATGCACCAGCAGTCGATATCAAAATTGCTGGCACGCAAAATGTTGTGGTCAAAGGAGCTAAATTTGGCGACGCAGCAACTTTAGAAGTTCCAGCAGGCACGTATAGCTTTGATATTAGCCCAGCTGGTAGCTCGACCGTGTTGTTTACCACGCCAGCCTTGCGCTTCGAATCAGGTTGGGGCTATAGCTTGGTCGCTAGCGGCTTCGCCAGCAAGAATTTTTGGGTTCAATCACGGGTTGATATGGTCAAATAACAAGCATCCAATGCTGGATTGGTAGGGTTCGCCACCCTTCCGTCCCGCCGCTGGCGGGAAACGCAGGGGGTTTTCATCCCCCTGCACCCCCTAAAGTTCAATCCATGGGACGGAAGGCATCAATTGAAGCATCGAAACCGATCGTTCTAAGTGTAAAAACATATACCGTGCTGTGATGGACAAGATCGCAGCACGGTTATTTTATTGCTCCAAGGTGCTCAAATCGCCTTCGGGCAAGCCTAGGGCACGGGCTTTGAGTACGCGGCGCATAATTTTGCCCGAGCGGGTTTTGGGCAAACTTGGCACAAATTGAACTGCTTCAGGGCGAGCAATTGGCCCCATCACCTTGCCAACGTGGGCAATCAGCGCATCCTCAAGATCTTGATTGGCTTCGTAGCCATTTTTCAAAATCACAAAGGTATGAATCGCATTGCCCTTGACTTCGTGGGGCAAGCCAATTGCAGCGGCTTCGGCAACTGATGGATGCGAAACCAGAGCTGATTCGACTTCAGCCGTGCCCAGCCGATAGCCTGAAACCTTGATTACATCATCGATCCGACCAATCACCCAGAAATAGCCGTCTTCGTCTTTGCGAGCGGAATCGCCTGCGGTGTACACGCCTGGAATTCGGCTCCAATATTGCTCAATATAGCGGTCGGGGTTGTTGTAGATAGTGCGCAACATCGATGGCCATGGATTGCGGATAATCAATAAGCCATCTTCATCATCGCTGGCATGCTCGCCCTGATCGTTGACCACATCGGCATCGATGCCAAACGAGGCGCGAGTGCCCGAGCCTGGCTTGAGTGGCGTAGTTGGATTAGGCGTGATCATCATGCTGCCTGTTTCAGTTTGCCACCAAGTATCCATAATTGGGCAATTGTTGCGGCCAATCACCCGATGATACCAGCGCCATGCCTCGGGGTTAATTGGTTCGCCGACCGAGCCAAGCAAACGTAATGAGCCGAGATCATGGCGATTGGGCCAGGCTTCGCCAAAACGCATCAAGCCCCGAATTGCCGTCGGTGCAGTGTAGAGCACGGTTACGCCATAGCGCTCAACAATATTCCACCAGCGGTTGGGGAAGGGGAAGGTTGGTGCGCCTTCATACATCACTTGGGTTGCGCCCAACATCAAGGGGCCATAGACAATGTAGGAGTGGCCAGTGACCCAGCCGGGATCGGCGGCACACCAATACACATCTTCTTCTTTAATATCGAGATTAAAGTGCAGGGTCGTCGCAACCCCAACCTGATAGCCGCCATGGGTATGTACTAAGCCTTTGGGAGCGCCAGTCGTGCCCGAGGTATAGAGCATATATAAAGGATGTTCAGCATCGAGTTGCTCGGTTTCGCACTTGGTCGAAGCGATCGGCAGCGCCATCAATTCTTCATACCACAAGTCGCGGCCTTGTTGCATTTCGACTTCGTGGCCCGTGCGCTTGACCACAATCACAATTTCAACTACAGGCGAGTGCTTAATTGCATCGTCGGTGATCTTCTTCAGCTCAACGACTTTGCCATTCATATAGCCGCCATCGGAAGTAATCACTACTCGCGACTGAGCATCTTGAATGCGGGTGTGCAATGCTTCGACGCTAAAACCACCATAAACTACGCTATGCATCGCGCCAATTTTGGCACAAGCCAACATGGCAATCACAATTTCGGGAACCCGTGGCAAATAGATCGTCACGGTATCGCCCTTTTTGACCCCCATCGATTTGAGCACATTGGCAAATTTATTGACCCGTTTGAACAATTGCCAATAGCTATAGGTCTTGTTATCGCCTTTTTCACTTTCCCAAATCAGGGCCAACTTGTTCTTACGCCAGGTTTTGACATGGCGATCAAGTGCATTGTGCACAATGTTGATCTTGCCATCGTTAAACCATTGGTAAAACGGTGCTTTGCTATCGTCGAGTACTTTGCTAAATGGCACATACCAATCGACCATTCGGGTCGCCATGTCGGCCCAAAAATCCTGATAATGCTCGATCGACCATTGACGCATTGCTTCGACATCGGCGAAGCCTTTTTCACGAGCGTAGGCCAGCACGTTCGAATTCTCAACTAAGGCAGCAGGTGGGTAGTAGAATACTGATTCAGCGTCGTTGCTTGCCGAAAATTGCCCAACAGTAGTTGGTGCAGCATGCTCAGTCATTGAGATGCCTCCTAATTATTACTCACAAGCGGCGGGACAAGTGCGAGGTCTGCCCCAATTGTAGCCTTGATGCTTGGGTTATGTCAAAGTTCTTAGGAGTGAGAACATAGAGCAAAGAACATAGGGCTTGGGGACCCTTGGGTGGGCGTGGTTTACGTACTGGCTGATTTGCGTGAGAACATAGAGCAAAGAACATAGGGCTTGGGGACTGGTCGTTGGGGACTAGGGATCGGAAATAACGATGCAGGATGCATTATGAAGGGTGAAATGGATAGTTCGGGCAATTTGTGGCTAAAACAGCCTTTGTTCCCTTCATGTCCTTCGTGGATTAAATTCTCGCATGCTCAGTTTCTTCATGGCGCAAAGCCTCAAATCGCACTACAATAGTGCAATGACAACACACGATTTAAAACATCTCTATATTCATATTCCGTTTTGCCAAACTCGTTGCGCCTACTGCGATTTCAATACCTTTGCCAATCGTGAAGATTTTATGCAGCGCTATATTGATGCGCTGTGTTTGCATCTTGAACGTATGGTGAGCGGCGAAACCAGCGTTGACCCAACGTGGCCAAAAATAGCAACCCACGCAATTCCATGGGCTAAATATGAGCTGCATGATCTCACGGGGCCGTTGCAGCAAGCCGATTTGCCAGCAACGGTGTTTTTGGGCGGTGGCACACCAACCGCACTCCCCCTGCCTTTGCTTGAAAAACTCATGCAAACAATTGGGCGGATTATTCCGCTAGAGCAGGCCGAAGTTACCAGCGAAGCCAACCCAGGCACGGTGCTTGACCTGAATTACTTGCGAGCCATGCGTTCGATGGGCATTAATCGCCTGAGTATGGGCGTGCAAACCCTGCATGATCCAACCTTGCGCGTGTTGGGCCGGATTCATACTGCCAGCGAAGCACTTGCTTCGTATCAGGCTGCGCGAAAAGTTGGCTTTGAAAATATTAATCTTGATTTTATGTTTGGCTTGCCAGGCCAAGATATTGCTCAATGGCGAGCGATGCTGAAGCAAATTGTGGGCTGGGATACTGAACATTTTGCCTTGTATTCGTTGATTGTTGAGCCAACTACCCCACTAGCAGCCCAAGTAACCGCTGGCCGGGTAAGCATCCCCAACGATGATGCAACTGGCGAGATGTATGAAGTTGCAATGGATATTTTAGGCACAGCTGGTTATGGCCATTATGAGATTTCTAATTGGGCTAAAACCCAAAGCTCAAACTTTAATCCAAGTGAAAGCTTGCCAGCCTACGCCTCACGTCACAACGTTGCCTATTGGCTCAACGCCGATTATTTGGGAGTTGGAGCAGGTGCTCATAGCCATTGGCGTGGCTGGCGCTGGGTTGATCAACGGGTGCTGGAGCCGTTCGCCCAGCAGGTTGAAGGTGGCCAAGCACCATTAATTGATATTCAGCAGTGCGAACCACATGATCGCGATTTTGAAACGATTATGATGGGATTGCGGCTGAATTGTGGTTTAGGGTTTACCCATTTTCAACAGCGCACTGACCACGATTTGCTCGAACGCTATCAGCCAGTGATCGATCAATTAATTGCACAAGGCATGCTTGAGCAAACCCCAAATGCGATTCGCTTTACGCCGCGTGGACGCATGGTCGGCAATCAAGTGATCGAACGCTTTTTGGTTGATTGAAACGTGGGAGCAGTTAATTTTTAACCACGAAGGACACGAAGGGCACGAATGTTGGGTTTGGAAGTACTATTGGATTTGAAAGCAATTCAAACATTCAGCAAATGCACCTTTGCGTCCTTCGTGCTCTTCGCGGTTAACATGTTCATCCCTCATCCTTCATTACTTCATCCCTTCTTTTCTCTGCGCCTCTGTGTTAAATGTCTTTGCTTTTGACTTTTGACTTTAACTCAGGATTGCCCGTATAATCGCGAATGCAATTTACAAGTTTGTTTGTGGTGCGTTGCTGTCCCGGATGACACACACGCGCAATGGGGGAAGCCAGTCCAAGTCTGGCGCTGTCCCGCAACGGTAGGAAGCCCACGCTTCAAGCCCGATAACCCGCCACAAACTCATCGACACTCCAACATTTCCCTCGCGGATCAGGGAAGGAGTTGCTAGACCCTGCTGGGTTTAGTGCCTCTTTTCCTCTTTGGCATGAGCCGAAGAGGTTTTTTCTTGGCTGTTTGCATGCTGGTGTGTCGTCCAACGGAGCCAGCATGAGCGATGCCCCACTGACGATGCGTGCCTATGGCCGCCATTTATTTATTTGTACTGGTGATCAATGTAATGGCGACGCTGACGGCGCGGCCTTAGCCCAATACGCCCTCGAACAACTCGGCGAGCGACGCAAATTACGCAATCCTGAACGGGTCAAATGCTCGACCGTTAGTTGTTTGGGGGTCTGCCAGCGCGGCCCAATTGCGGTGGTTTACCCCGAAGGTATTTGGTATAGCCAGCTTGATCACGATTTGGTTGAACAAATTGTGCAAGCGCATTTGATTAATGGCGAGCCAGTTGAGGCCGCGATTTTTCATCGGTTGTATCCAGTGGATCAAGAGCCGGAATACGCTCCAGCAGTGCGCGGCGATCAAGCGGTTAATCCAATTGAATTGCAGCATGATCAGGCAGTTGAGCAATTAGAGCCAATCGTCGTTGCTGGCACGCAACTGCATTCAACCGAGGAAAAACAGCGCTATCGTGAACAAGTACGCAAATTGCGCAAAGGCAAAAAAGGCCTTGTGATCGTCAATACTGGCAATGGTAAGGGCAAAACCTCGGCAGCATTGGGCGTGATGACCCGGGCGTGGGGCCGTGATCTCAAGGTTAAAGTCATTCAATTTCTCAAACACGAAAACGCCAAGTTTGGTGAATCGCGGGCAGCTGCCAAGATGGAGATTGAGTTTGGTGGTACTGGTGATGGGTTCACTTGGACCTCAAAAGATCTTGATGCGACCAAAGCCAAAGCCCTGCATGGCTGGGAACTGGCCAAAACCGCGATTAGCTCGAATCAGTATCAAATTGTGATTCTCGATGAATTTACCTATGTGATGGCCTTTGGATGGCTCGATGTCAACGAGGTTGTGGCTTGGTTGGCGACCAACAAGCCCGAATTATTGCATGTGATTATCACAGGCCGCGATGCTCCCGCTGCTCTGATCGAGCACGCCGACCTCGTGACCGAGATGCGCGAAATTAAACATCCTTTTACAACTCAAGGCATTCGTGCCCAGATCGGAATTGACTTCTGATGACTGAACGTTTGCAACGCAATATGGTCGAGCGCATCGATGGGCGCATGGTCAACGCTGGTTTCAAGCGCGGAATGTTGTTTATCTGCGCTCATGGCTGCTGCTGCGGGATTACCGAGCGTGGTTTTGCCCCGGTTTGGCCGGAAATTCACCAGCATGAATGGGAAAGCCGCAAATTGCGCAATATCGTTCATTTGAATATGGGCGGTTGTTTGGGGCCATGCCCGTTGGCGAATGTGGCGATGTTGATGTTCGATGGTCAGCCGATTTGGTTTCATTCGCTCAACCAGCCTGAGTTGGTGGTCGCGCTCTACGACTACATCGAAGCCATGATTCAAGCCGATCAGGTGCTGCCTGCACCACCTAATCTCAAAGCCCATGTCTTCAATGGCTTTAAATGGGATGGGCAGGCGACCGCCGCAATTAGCCAAGTGCCAGCGCCAATTAGCCAACCTAGTTTGGGCAATGGCATCGTATTTTTGACCCAAGCTGATACGGATATTCTGTTGATTGAGCAAGCGCGTCGCCAATTGCCCAGCGATTTTGCCAACCTACAAACCGCCAACGTGGGCGATGCCGAGGATCAAACTGCACTTGATGGCTTGCTTGATCGCTTGTTGCCCCAAGCCGAAATTGTGGTGATGCGCTTGATTACGGGCAGCCGTGGCTTTGAACATGGTATCGAACGTTTGCAGCAATGGAGCCAACAAACCAATGGCTTTGTGTTGTATTTGCCTGGCTTCGAGGCGCTTGACCCTGAGTTGATGGCGCTCTCGAATGTTGGCGTGCCGCTGGCGCACCTGATCAGCACTTATTTTATGCAGGGCGGCCTAGAAAACGTGGTTAATGCCTTGGCCTGTTTGAGCGATCACTTATTACTCACTGGTTGGGGCTATGATGCGCCACAGGAATTACCACGCCATGGTATCTACACGCCAGCAGCAAATCGCTGCGAAGGTTGCGCTGGCTCGCAATGCCAAACCAATCAGCAACCTGCCAAACCAACTGTGGGCGTGCTGTTTTATCGGGCGCACATGCTCAGCGGTAACACCGATTTTGTTGATGCGATTTGTTGGGCAATCGAGGCTCAGGGTATGCAAGCACGGGCGGTGTATACCCACTCGCTCAAGGAAGGTGGCACGCATAATCTACCAGCCGCCTTGGAATGCTTGCAAGCTGAGGGTCCAATTGATGCCTTGATTTGCAGTTTGTCGTTTGCCTTGGGCAACGTCAATACCGAAGGCCCAACCCTCGCAGGCTGGGAAATCGATCTGCTGCAACAAATGAATGTGCCAATTATTCAAGCGATTGCCAGTGGCCGCTCGCGAGAGCAATGGCAACGCGCAGGCCGAGGATTAAGCTCGCTCGATACAGCGATTAATGTGGCGATTCCCGAATTTGATGGCCGGATTATTACCGTGCCAATCTCATTCAAAGAGCAAGACCCCAACTCTGGCGGTGTGCGCTATGTGCCAGATCTCGAACGGGTTGAGCGAGTGGTCGGGATTACGCGGCGCTTAGTCAATTTGCGCCATAAACCCAACGCTGAAAAACGCATCGCCTTTGTGTTTACCAACAGCAGCGCCAAAGCCTCACGGGTTGGCAATGCGGTCGGCTTGGATGCGCCAGCTTCGTTATTGAGCTTGCTCCACGCCATGCAGGCCGAGGGTTATCAGGTTGGAAATTTACCAGCTAGCAGCGATCAATTATTGCTCGATTTGATCGATCGTTGTTCGTATGATCAAACCTGGCTGACTGAGCAACAATTAGCCCAAGCGGTGCATGTGCCAGTCGCGCAATATCAACAATGGTTTAGCGAATTGCCCGCCAATTTACAAGCCAGCATGATCAAACAATGGGGTGAAGCGCCTGGCACGGCCTATTTGAGTGAACAAGGATTGGCCTTGGCGGGCTTGGAGTTTGGCAATGTGTTTGTGGCTTTGCAGCCGCCACGTGGTTATGGCATGGACCCCAACGCAATTTACCATATGCCCGATTTGCCGCCGCCGCACAGTTATTATGCACTTTATCGCTGGCTACGCGATGGTTGGCAGGCCGATGCCTTGGTGCATATGGGCAAACACGGCACGCTGGAATGGCTGCCTGGCAAGAGCGTTGGCCTGAGCCGCGAGTGCTTCCCCGATGCCTTGATCGGCGATTTGCCAGTGATTTATCCATTTATTATCAACGATCCAGGTGAGGGCAATCAAGCTAAACGCCGCAGCCATGCCGTGATCATCGACCATATGACTCCGCCGATGACCAGCGCTGGAGCCTATGGTCAGTTGGCCGAATTGGCGCAATTGGTCAATGAATATTATCAAGTTGAGCAACTCGACCCGAATAAATTGCCCCTGTTGCAGCGCCAAATTTGGAACTTGCTGCAAACCAGCAATCTCAGCGATGATTTGCAATTTATTCTCAAGGCCAACCACGGCGACCACACCCACGATTGGGATGGCTCGTTCCTTGAGGATGGCACGCCCACCGCCTTTGCCGAGATGGAAGGCCGCCAAGTCGCCCACTTACTCGAAGATATTGAAGGCTATTTGTGCGAACTGACCGGAGCGCAAATTCGCGATGGCTTGCACATTTTGGGAACCTTGGCAGAGGGCGACCAATTGCCAGAATTGTTGTTTCACCTGACCAAGCTGCCCAATCTTGATGTACCAAGTTTGCCGCTGGTGGTTGGCAAACTGTATGGTTTGGATTGGAATAATTTGCAAGCCACTTTGGGCGAGCGCTTAGCTCAGCCGTTGCAATTGGCCGACCAAACCCTTTACAGCAATGGCGATGTGGCGGCTTGGCTCGAACAGCATTGCAAAATAATTTTACATAACCTTGAGCGGCAAAACTGGCAAATTGCTGCAATTCCTTCGGTTTTAGACGCTAGTTTATTGCCCAGCGCCGCAGCTTGGGATGAAACCGTCGTTGCGCCATTGGAATTTATCTGCAACCAATTAATTCCCAATTTGCATGAAAGTGCGCGGGCCGAGATTGCCAGCCTGCTGCATGGCTTGAATGGCGGCTATATTCCGGCGGGACCAAGCGGAGCGCCAACCCGTGGTATGGCCCATGTACTACCGACAGGCCGCAACTTCTATGCGGTTGATCCGCGTTCATTGCCCAGCGCGGCGGCTTGGCAAGTTGGTCAGCATTTGGCCGATGATTTGATTCGGCGCTATCAACGTGAAGAAGGCAGCTACCCGCGCAGCGTTGGTATCAGCATTTGGGGCACTAGTGCTATGCGCACTTACGGCGATGATATTGCCCAAGTGCTGGCTTTATTGGGCGTGCGGCCAGTGTGGCAAGCCGAAAATCGCCGGATCACGGGCGTTGAAGTGATTCCGTTGGTCGAGCTTGGTCGCCCACGGATTAATGTAGTTTGTCGAATTAGCGGCTTCTTCCGCGATGCTTTTCCACACTTGGTCAGTTTGCTTGACCAAGCAGCCCAAACCGTGATTGCACTTGATGAGCCGCTCGATCAAAATTTCGCTCGCCAACAGGCCTTTGTGGCAACCGAGCAGCTAATTAAAACTGGTTTGGCTCCCGAGATTGCCCAGCAACAAGCGCGTTATCGGGTTTGGGGTTGCAAGCCAGGGAGTTATGGCGCAGGCATTTTGCCCTTGATCGATAGCCAAAATTGGCAGGATGACGCTGATTTTGCTCGGGCCTACATTGCTTGGGGTGGTTATGCCTACACCAGCAACGATTATGGGGTTGAAGCCGCCGATGCGTTTGGCACAGCCTTGAGCGAAGTCCAAGTTGCTACCAAAAATCAAGATAATCGCGAACACGATATTTTTGATAGCGACGATTATATGCAATATCACGGCGGCATGATCGCCACGATTCGCGCCTTGACTGGCCACAACCCACGCCGCTACTTTGGCGATTCGAGCAACCCACAGCGCCCGCAAACCCGTGATCTGCGTGAAGAAGCGCGACGGGTGTTTCGCAGTCGGGTGGTTAATCCCAAATGGATCGAAAGCATGCGCCGCCACGGCTACAAGGGTGCGTTGGAGTTAGCCGCCACCGTCGATTATCTGTTTGGCTACGATGCTACGGCTCAAGTTGTCGATGATTGGATGTATCACTCGATTGCTGAGCACTATTTGCGTGATGAGGAGATGCAGCAATTTTTTGCTGATAGCAACCCATGGGCTTGGCAAGCGATTGCCGAACGCTTGCTCGAAGCGATTGATCGCGATTTATGGCACGACCCTGAACAACACGATATCGATCTGCTCAAAGCCGCCCAAGCGTTGGGTTTGAGCAATTTACAACAGCGAGGCCAGCTATGAACAACAACGATTGGTATCGCTATTTTGCGCCGCGCCAAGTTGCTACATTGAGCGTCGAACGCCAACAAGCCGATTATGCTGCCGCCCAGCTCGATCTCGATTTTGTGCTGGCTCAGATTGGCATTGGCCCAAACGCCAGCATTCTAGAAATTGGCTGCGGGTGGGGTCGGCATAGCGTGGCCTTGGCCGAACGTGGGTTTGCGCACGTTTTGAGCATCGACATTGCGCCCGAATTGCTGCAAGCGGCCCAAGCCTTTGCCCTGCAACGCGGCCAAGCTTGCCAATTCCACCAACAAGATTTTATTGAAATTGATGCGCAACCGTTCGATGCGATCTTCTCGTTGTATGACCGCAGTTGTTGTGGCTACCCCAGCGAGGCTGCTGATGCCCAAAGTTTGCAGCATTTAGCCAATTTGCTGCAACCCAATGGCTGGCTCATTTTTGGCATCAACGATTGGCCGTTTGCCTTGCCTGAAGCCAGTCAACGCTGGGCCGAAACTGAACAAGGCTTGGAGTTGTACGAGGTGATTGCTGATCGCAGCGCCATGACTTGTACCGATCGCTTGACCGTACTTAACTCGGGCCAACGCACCAGCTATGAATTGACGCGCCGCCATTATTACGTGCCCGAATTACAACGCTTGCTCAGCAATGCAGGCTTGCGTTTGATCAGCGCTTGGCATTGCTTAGATCACAATCGACCGTATGGCGATGGCAGTAATGGCCTGTTTATTTTCGCCCAGCGAGCGAGCAATGGCTAAACGAGCGCTGAGTGGTTTATTAGCCTTGGCCTGCGATGCGCTCTTGCCTGAATTGCCCAATCAGCTGCATCCGGTGGTTTGGATGGGCAAATGGATCAAGCGGGGCGAGCAGTTCGCGCCCAATAACGAGGCTGTCCGTTTGGTTTGGGGCGCAGTTTGGCTCGGCGCGGGCATGGGCTTGAGTGCAGGCTTGGTAGCCTGTATCCCCAAATATCCACTGGCTCAAGCCTTGGTTGCCCAAAGCTTATTGGCCTATCGAGCGCTTGATCGGGCGGTGGGTGAAGTGCAAACAGCGCTCGTCGCCAACGATTTGATTGAAGCACGGCGCTTGTTAAGCTGGCATTTGGTCAGTCGCGATACAGCAGAGCTAAGCCCAAGCGACGTTGCCGCCGCCGCAATTGAATCGCTGGCCGAAAATCTTTCGGATAGCGTAATTGCCCCGTTGTTTTGGTATTTGGTGGCTGGTTTGCCAGGTTTGGCCGCCTATCGCATGAGCAATACTTTCGATGCGATGTGGGGCTATCGCAATCAACGGTTTGAATATCTTGGCAAAGTTGCCGCCCGTTGCGATGATGCACTCAATTTGATTCCAGCACGTTTGACTGCTGGCCTGCTTTGGCTGATTGCCCATGGCCAACGTCAACGCACTTGGCAGATAGTTTGGCGTGATCATGGCAAAACAGCCTCGCCCAATGCTGGTTGGCCAATGGCGGCTATGGCTGGGGCTTTAGATACCCAGTTGATCAAAATCGACCATTATCAACTAGGTGATGGTCTGGTTCAGCCTGACCCAGCTTTGATGCAACAAGCCCGCCAGTTAGCCCGCCGCGTGATTTTTCTGGTCGTGGCTGGTTTAGTTGTTGGGAGTATCAAAGAACATAGAACAAAGAGCATAGAACATAGGGAATGGGGAGCAGAAACTAAGAATTAGTGAGTAAAGTTTTAACCGTTAAGATCGCGAAGGACACGAAGAGCCGATTTAACAATTTCATCCTTCATCCCTCATACTTCATCCTTTATAAAAATGGGGTTCAATTCACATGACCAAGCTTCGATTTAGCCGATTTTTGAGCGTTTTTTTGTTATTAAGCAGTTTGATTGCGTGTGGCGCTGCCGAAAATGGCATTACCCAAGCGCCTGCCACAACTGTGCCCGCAACCGCAACAACTGCTAGCGCTGGCGTAGCCCCAACTGCCGAATTGACTCCAACTGCAACGAGTAGCGTCAGCTATCCCTTAACAATTAAAGATAGCCTTGGGCGTGAAGTTACCTTGCTAGCAGCACCTAGCCGGATCGTTTCGTTAGCGCCCTCGAACACCGAAATTCTGTTTGCGGTTGGCGCGGGCGATGCCTTGGTCGGTGTGACCAAATATTGTAATTACCCCGAAACTGCCAAAAGTATCGATCAAATTGGCGGCTTCTCGGCCAAATCGATCAGCCTCGAAACCATTGTTGCGCTCAAGCCCGATGTTGTATTTTCGGGCGATGAGAGCCAACAAACTGTGATCGATGCCTTAGCTCAAGCCAATATTCCAGTCATTGCGATCAAAGCTGAAACCTTCGAGGCCGTCTATCAAAATATTAATTTGATTGGTCAAGCGACTAATCATCCAACAGAAGCGGCCCAAGTTGTGGCTGATATGCAAGCTCGGATCGGCGCAGTAACCGCTAAAACTAGCACTCTGGCTGCTGCCGATAAATTAAGCGTCTTCTATGAGGTTTATGATGAGCCATTGATGACTGCTGGCCCGCAAACCTTTATCGGCCAAATGCTTGAACTGGCTGGAGCGACCAATATTTTTGCTGATGTTAGCGAAGAGTATCCCGAAATCAGTGCCGAAGAGGTCGTCAATCGGCAACCAGCGGTGATCATCGGGCCTGAATCACATGGTGATAAACTGACGATTGATCTGATCGCCCAACGCCCAGGCTGGGGCGCAATCAAGGCAGTCAAGGATGGCAAGATCGTCGTTTTGAATGGTGATATGCTTTCGCGGCCAGGCCCACGTTTGGCCGATGCCTTAGAAGCACTCAGCCAAGCCTTATATCCCGAATTGTTTAAATAAGCCTGATTAAGCTTAATCAGCGTTTGCCAAGCAGCGTCAGCAATGGCGCTGCTTGCTCCAGTTTTGAAGGGTTGGTTTTGGCACGATTAATATCCAAGCCCTATTGGCGCGATTTGCTGGCATTTGGTGGGCTACTTGGGTTGTTGTTCTTAACGATGGTGCTAAGCCTTGGCATCGGCGCGGTGCAATTTAGCCCCAGCGAAGTGCTACAAGCGATCATTCAGCCTCAGCATCCTAGCACCAATGCCACTGCTGTCACGATCGTTTGGGATTTGCGGCTGGCTCGCATGCTCTTGGCGGCCTTGATTGGCGCTGGTTTAGCAAGTGCCGGAGCGGCATTTCAGGGCTTATTTCAAAATCCCTTGGCTGATCCATTTGCTATCGGTGCATCGGGTGGGGCGGCCTTGGGCGCAACTTTAGCGATTGTGCTGCGAATTCAGTGGCAATGGCTGGGGTTTAGTGCGGTTGCCCTGTGTGCCTTTATTGGTGCTTTATTGGCGGTTGGGGTGGTGTATACGATTGCCGAAGTTGGTGGACAAGCACCACACACGGCCTTGCTCTTGGCGGGAGCAGCGCTCAGCACCATGCTTTCGGCCACCGTTTCGTTATTGTTATTGATGAACGAGCAACCGTTGTATGAGGTGTTTGCCTGGTTGCTAGGCGGTTTATCAGGCCGTAGCTGGGATAATTTGTGCAGCAGCTTGCCGTTTGTGGTACTAGGTATTGCGTGGCTTTGGCTGCTAGCACGGCGAATCGATGCCCTCAGTTGTGGCGATGAAGTGGCCCAAAGTTTGGGCTTATCGCTGTGGCGTACTCGTAGCGCCGTGATTGCCGCCGCCAGCATCACGACTGCCGCAACCGTCGCCAATGGCGGCATTATTGGCTTTGTTGGTTTGATTGCGCCGCACATTGCCCGCTTGCTGTTTGGAGCCAACCATGCCCGTTTGATTCCTGCCAGCGGTTTAGTTGGGGCGATGTTGTTGGTGCTGGCTGATACAACGGCCCGCACAATCGCCGCACCCTTGGAATTACCGGTTGGCATTTTGACTGCCATGCTCGGCGGCCCATTCTTTTTGTATCTGCTCAAGCGGTCGCGAGGAGTCATGATGTAGGGATGAAGTCAAAAGTCAAAAGTCAGGAGCCCATAGCATGATCATAACAAATTTATTGCCAAAAAATAATCATTCGTGGAATTCGTGGCGAAAAACAGCCTTCGTGATCTTCGCGATCTTCGCGGTTTCGGCTCCTTCGTGAATAATTCCTAGAAAGCCTTAATCCATGTCAAACCCAATTCTCACAATCGAGCAGCTTGGCTGTCGTTATGGCTCGCGCACAGTATTCGAGCAACTTGATTTACATGCTGCCAAAGGCGAAGTTTTGGCACTGCTTGGGCCGAATGGCGCTGGCAAAAGCACATTATTGCGTTGTTTGGCACGCTTGCAACGCCCGCAACAAGGCCAAATCTGGCTTGATGGACAGCCGTTGTGGCAAATAAAACCACGTTTGGTTGCTCAGCAAATTGCCTTTGCTCCGCAGCAATCTGGCTTAAACCCCGAATTAAGCGTTGAGCAAATGCTGTTGCTGGGCCGTACGCCGCATCGAGGTTGGCTGCTACCAATGACAAAAGCTGATCGAACGATTGTTGAGCAAATGCTTGAGCGCTTTAATTTAATCAAGTATCGGCGGCAAAGTCTGGCTGAGCTTTCGGGTGGCGAACAACGGCGGGTGATTATTGCCCGAGCCTTGGCGCAGCAGCCCAAAATTTTATTGCTTGATGAACCAACTGCCCATCTTGATTTGAAATATCAACTGGAAATTATGCAATTGGTCAGCGATTTAGCGCATAACGATGGGGTTTGTGTGATTTTGACTCTGCATGATCTAAATCAAGCCAGCTTGTGTGCCGACCGGATCGCCTTGCTAGCGCATGGCCGCTTGCAGGCCGTTGGCGCACCAAGCGCTGTGTTGCGCAGCGAATTGATTGAAGCGGCTTATGAAGTGCCAATTCAGCTGATCGAACATCCTAACCATAACTTACCGCTGGTGATGCTTCAACCACAGCGCAAGGAACCAGCATGGCCCAATTAATTCTATTCACGGGCGGCGCTCGCAGCGGCAAAAGCTGGCGAGCTGAACAATATGCCAGTCAACAAGCCGAGCATATCGTTTATATCGCCACTGCTCAGGCTGGCGATGCTGAAATGCAACACCGGATTGACCTGCACCAATCCCAACGCCCCAGCCATTGGCAAACCATCGAAGCACCACTGGTGGCCAGCCAAACTCTAGCGCAACTCCCAATTGGTAGCGTGGTGTTGCTCGATTGTCTAACCTTGCTGGTGAGCAACCTGTTGCTTGCCAATGAAATCCGGCCCGAACCGATAGTGCAAGCCGAAATTCAGGCAATCTTGGCGGCTCAGCAAGCCCGTGATTTACACTTGATTGTTGTGACCAATGAAGTTGGTATGGGCATTGTACCCGCCTATGCCTTGGGTCGAGTCTATCGCGACCTGATTGGGCGGGCCAACCAGCAAATCGCCGCCGCTGCCAACGCAGTTTATCTGGTTGTAGCGGGCATGCCCATCGACATTCGCCAACTGCAAGCAGCGTGGGCCAAGTAATGCAACATCCAATTCATGGCGCAATTGATTATGCTGAATTGCAGCAACGTGGGCTTGCAGCTAACCAAATCGACGATTTCAGCAGCAATGTTAACCCGCTTGGCACGCCGAGTTTTGTTCGTGAAGCCTTGGCAACTATTGATTTGGCACATTACCCTGATCGTCAATCGTTGGCGTTGCGTGCGGCCTTGGCCAAACACCATGCTTGTGAAATTGAACAGATTTTGATTGGCAATGGCAGCAATGAGTTAATTCATTTGATTGCGCGGGCTTTGCTGCAACCGAACGATGCTGTTTTACTCATCGAGCCAACTTTTGGTGAATATGCCTATGCTAGCAGTTTGGCGGGCGCTCAATTGCTGCACTATCGGGCAACTGCCGAAACTGGCTTTGCGATTGATGTTGTGGCTTGTTGTCATTTGATCAATCAATATCGCCCACGCTTGATTTGGCTGTGCAATCCTAACAATCCAACTGGCATGTATTTGGATTCTGAAGCGATTGAACAACTGCAAGCCGCCTGTGCCGCAGTTGAGGGCTATTTGGTACTCGATTTGGCCTATGCTGATCTAGGGGTCAGGGGTCAGGGGTTAGGGAGAAGGGGCCAAGAGTCTCAGTATATTCGAATCTTAACTGAAGAAGAGCAAGTTAGGGGTCAGGGGTCAGAGGTCAGGGAGCAGGGAGATGGGGTTAAGAAATGGGGAGCGGATTGGTATGGGCATCAACTTTCTGACCCCCAACCCCCAACCCCCAGCCCCCATAACATCATTCAACTTTACTCGCTGACCAAAAGCTATGCCTTGGCAGGGTTGCGCTTGGGCTATCTTATGGCTGAGCCAACAATCATCGCTAGCTTGCAGCGCTGGCAGCCGCAATGGAGCGTCAATAGTTTGGCTCAGGCTGCTGGACTAGCGATTTGCCAACATCCGCGTTGGCTGAACCAAAATCTTGCTCAATGGTGGGCTTGGAGCAAGCAATTACGCCAGAGTTTGAGCCAACTTGGCTTGAATGTTTTGCCAAGCTGCCTGCCATTTTTCTTAGTTGAAGTTGCTAACGCCCAGCAAACCCGCAGTGCTCTGCTTGACCACGCTTGCTTGGTGCGCGATTGTAGCTCGTTTGGCTTGCCGCAGTTTGTACGGATTGCCCCGCGCCAACCAGCCGCAAATCAACGCTTGATTACTGCTTGGAGATGTGTATGCTCGCCCCTGTTTTGATGGTTGTCGGAACCGCCTCGTCGGTTGGTAAAAGCACCTTGGTTAGTGCACTTTGCCGAATTGCTGCCCGTCGTGGCATTCGCGTTGCCCCCTTCAAAGCCCAAAATATGAGCAATAATGCTGCGGTTACCGCCAACGGCGAAGAAATTGCCCGTAGCATTGCCGTCCAAGCAGCGGCAGCTAAGCTTACGCCTAGTGTGCAGATGAACCCAATTTTGATCAAGCCTGAGGGCCAGCGCCGCAGCCAAATTATTGTGCAAGGCCGACCATGGCAGACGCTTGAGGCAATCGATTATTGGCAACGCAAACACATGCTCTGGGAAATTGTTACCAGTAATCTCGATAGTTTGCGCCAAACATACGATTTGGTGATTGCTGAGGGCGCAGGCAGTCCAGTTGAATTAAATCTCAAAACTCACGATATTACCAATATGCGGGTGGCAACCTATGCTCAAGCCCAAACCTTATTGGTTGGCGATATTGACGTTGGCGGAATTTTTGCGGCAATGCTGGGCACATTGATGCTGCTGGAGCCAGAGGAACGCCAATTAATCGCTGGCTTGATCGTCAATCGCTTTCGTGGCGACCCCGATTTATTTACTGATGGAATTCAAATTCTCGAACAACGCAGCCATAAACCAGTCTTGGGCGTTGTGCCATGGTTGCCGCAGCTGGGCTTGCCTGAGGAAGATGCGGTTGCCTTGGAACGACCTGATCAAACAACCAACAATGCGGCTCTAACGATTGGGGTGATTCATCTGCCTGCAATCGCCAACTTCGACGATTTTGATCCCTTGGCCCAAGAGTCGGGCGTGGCAGTGCGCTACATCAACCAGCCACATGAATTACAGCATTGCCAAGCGCTGATTTTGCCAGGCACAAAGCACACGCTTGCTGCGCGACAGTGGCTCGCCGAACAAGGCTTCGATCAAGCAATTCAACAATTTCAAGGGCCAATTGTCGGAATTTGCGGCGGCTATCAGTTGCTTGGCCAGCAAATTGATGATCCAAATGCAGTTGAAGGCACTGGCGGTGGCATGGCAGGCTTAGGTTTATTACCAATCACCACGATCTTTCAGCGCCACAAGCAAACTCGCCAAGTTCAGGCGATCAGCAATTTACCGTGGGCCAACAACTACCCACTGACTGGCTATGAAATTCATATGGGGCAAACTGAACTGTTGGCTGATCAACCAGCCTTTAGGATTGAACAAGCTGAATCAACCCATGCTGATGGCTGTATGCGGGCTGATGGCAAGGTTTGGGGCTGTTACATTCATGGTATTTTTGCCAATACCGAGTTTCGCCAAGCTTGGCTGAGCAGCCTTGGTTGGCAGGTTCAGCCTGCGATTCAAGCAATCGATCCCTTTGAGCGGCTCGCCGACCATGTTGAGCAACATTTGGAGCCGAATTTATTAGCAAGATTGTTGGAAATTTCGTGATTGAGGGCAAATGAATGTTAACGCAGAGGAGTGAGGGATCAGGGGCTAGGCTTAACGCAGAGTCATAGCAGAAACAAGTTGGGCTTTGCGGCATGTAGCGTAATCACATCCATCTGTGTCAATCTGTGGCTAAAAAAGAGCCTTCGCGCTCTTCGCGGTTTCAATCCTGTGTATCCTTTGTGGATAAAACCTGATCCTGATGTTCTATGTTCTATGTTCTAGGCTCTGATCAGTTTGCCAATTGAGCCGGAGCTGAAATCGCCGCAAGACTGCCAGAATTGGCTTACCAAAAGCCATAATCAGCAAAACATTGAATAAGGCGCGTGTGGCATCCCAGCCCAACGAAGTTAGCAGATAAAAGGCCCAATAGCGCTCTAAGGTTGGGCCAAGCCCCAAACCTGGTTGCCACGAAATTGCGCTTTCACCTGTGCTAAATGGCCAAAATGTCAGGTTCATCAAGCCGCCGAAGAGCAAGCCCCAAACCCAGCCAAACGCTGCCAGCAGCACGACTTCGCCCCACCCAGCATCGGCCAATTTCAACCAGCGTTTGAGCGGCTGCAACAAGCCGGTGCTTAATCCCAGCCAGCCCATTGCCAACATCTGAAACGGCATCCACGGGCCAATGCCTGCTACCAACAAGGCTGAAACTGCTAAACTTAAGCTGCCCAGCAAAAAGCCAAAGCGCCCACCATACACAAAGCCCGCCAAGATCACCAAAAAGAAAAAGGTTGGGCTATCACCTGGGCCAGCAGGCAAGCGCAGCACTGCATTGATCGCCACCAACATTCCCAAGGCCGCCACCACCCGCGAATTCATCGCATGACTATTGAGATCTGCCAGAATAATCCCGAGCAATAATGGCCCAAGCAACAGCATTATTAAGGGGGCATCGGCAGCATGATTATCGCCAGCCTGCACTTCGCTCAGAAAAAATGGATAAAAAAAGCCAACCAGCCCAATCAGGCTGGTTACCCCCACCAAAATACGGCTGGCAACCGGGGTGGCTCGGCTCATGAAACAGCTTCAATCAATGGGTCGGGATACACAATTGTTTCGTAGCGGGTGCGCAAGGTTGTCAGAATTTTCTCTAATTCAACTGGTAGCGGGACTTCCCACGAGCGCCATTCGCCAGTACTTGGCAGGCGAAAACCCAAATGATAGGCATGCAAAAAGTGGCGTTCGATGCCAAACGTTTCTTTGGGCTTGCGATGACCATACAAGGCATCATTTAAAATTGGCCGATTGCGATAGGAAAAATGCACCCGAATTTGATGGGTGCGACCTGTTTCGAGGGTTGCACGAACCAATGAATAAGGGCCAAGCACCTCAAGCACCTGATAATGAGTCACTGCATAACGACCTTCGGGCATCACCATCATCCGCAAACGGTTATTGGGGTTGCGGCCAATTGGCGCATCGATTGTACCAGTTGGTTCACGCCAATGGCCTTCGACCAAGGCCAGATATTTTTTATGCATCCGTCGCGCCATCTGTTGCTCAGTTAGCATCATTCGTGCTTGATCATGCTTGGCAATCACCAATAAGCCTGAGGTGTCTTTATCCAAGCGATGCACAATACCTGGTCGTAAATCGCCGCTGGTGGTCAAATGGGGATAACGATAGAGTAAGGCATTGACCAATGTGCCAGTGGTATGGCCAGGCGCAGGATGCACGACCATACCTGCTGCCTTGTTGACCAACAGCACATCGGCATCTTCGTAGATCACATCAAGCGGTAAATCTTCGGCCACGATATCGGTCGGCTTAGCCAGCGGCAGAAAGATTTCAATCTGATCGCCAATTTGCATTGGTAAACTGGATTTTGCGCCGCGCCCATTGACTCGAATATGTAAATCGGTAATTAATTGTTGAACATACGTCCGCGATAAATCAGGCATATTGGCAGAAACAAGCCGATCTAAACGTTGGCCTGCTTCTGCTTCGCCCACCTGAATTGTGGTTAAATTGGCCGTTGGCTCCATCGCTCAATCCTCTGCTGTACTGGGTTAACTAGTGGCGGCCTCAATTGAAAGCGCTGCATACGGCAACACCTCAAGCCGTTCAATCGGAATCGGCTTGCCAGTTTTAAGGCAAATACCATAGGTGCCATGATCAATGCGATCAAGCGCAGCTTCAACCTCGCCAATCAAGCGTTGGCGATCTTCAATTAAGGCAAAATTCTTTTCACGCTCAAAAATATCCGAGGCATCATCGGCAATATGATTACTAACCCCAAACTCAGCATCTTGATTAAGCTGGTTGGTGGCCTCTTCCAAACGCTGAACTTCTTCATTCAGATGGTTATGTATATCGTGCAAGCGATCTTTGAAATAGCCTAATTGCGCTTTTGATAAAGTCATCATGTACTCCCACACAAATTTTAAGCCAGGATTATAGCACGCTCATGGGCAAGACTCTAGCCATGAACCGTGATTTTGCCCAAATCTTGTAGAGATCTAACGCTTTTGCTGCTTGTGTGGATGGATCGTGGCGCTATTGTACACGATATTTAGCTATATGCTTAGTGGCTAGCCCACTCTAAAAACCAATAGGGTTGCACTGGTGTCAACGGGCGATCTTCGCCAGTTGCCAAGGTATATTCCATCAAGCCATCGTAGCCATGGATAAACAGAAAGTGCTTGCCATCGGGATTCCAGGCAGTGCGGCCATCATCAATATTTTGAGCTAGCGGCTTCAATGCTCCATCGCTGGCGTTAACTTGCCATAATGAAACTGGCTCGCCATGAGCGCTGGCAATCTCGACCCCGAGCAACACTTCCCACCAAGCCAACGTTGGCTCTGCGCCGCCACCAATTGCGCCAGGCCCGCCGCCAACCGTCATCACAATGCTTTTACCATCGGGCGACCAACGTGGAGCCACAATCGATTTGAAGGGCGGATCAGGCTGGCCCAACGGCTGAGCATTGCTGCCATCAAGCTTGGCTAGCATCAACGAGGGAAAGCCAATTTCAACATTCGGCTGAACATAGACCAGCTGTTGACCATCGGGCGAAAGGGCAGGCGTAGTAGCACCTTCAACCACAACCGTTTCTTGGTTGCTGCCCAAAGCATAGCGTGCCACGGCAATTTCTTCGCCAACAAATTGGTTTTTCGCATCGAGCAGGGTGCGACGGCGGGTCAAATATAATGATTGATTATCGCTAGCCCAACTGGGCTCGCTTAGCGAAACATCGATGTTGCCATAGGCCAAAAGACTGCCTTTGCCCGTGGCCGCATCGACCCCACAGACAATGCTCGATTGCAACCAAGGAATCGCCAAATCAATTGGCGGCAACATCAACGAATAGGCTAAGGTTTTGCGATCATGCGACCAAGCAGCATCACGAATCAGGGTGCGTTCCTTGACGGTGGTCAATTGGCTGGCCTCAGTGCCATCGCCATTGATCGACCACATATTGCCTTCGAGGCCGACGATCACTGGTTTGATGATCGGCTCTGTATCAACACAATAGCCAGCCAAGTTAGCAGCATCGGGTGATGTTGGAACTTGGGGAGCAGTTGTAACGCTATTCGAGGCTGCGCCACAGCCAGCTAAACCAACAATTAAACCAACAATTAAAAGCTGTTTTTTCATCATAATTGTGCCATTTGATTAAAACAAACCGCTGAGTGCAAACCACTCAGCGGTATTGTAACGCGTTTTTGCGAATCGTTTATTTGCCAACTAATGGCAGATAAAGCTTGTTGTTGACCACAGTTACCACAAAGGTGCGTTCGAAGGTGTCTTCGCCATCATCGACGGTAACCGTGATGGTGGTTGTACCAGTTTGGCCAGTAGCTGGAGTCAAACTCAAGGTGCGTTCTGAGCCAGTGCCAACAATTGAAATATTGGCATTTGGTACCAAGGTCGTGTTTGATGATTCAGCAGTAACGGTTAAGGTGGCGGCGGCATCATCAATATCGGCCACGGTAAACAGAATTGGCCCAAGGGTTGAATTGACGTTGATCGTTTCATCCATAAAGGCCGAAAGCTCAGGCGCATCGTTGACCGCATTGACGGTCAAAGCCACCGTGCGGGTATAGGCTGAAACGCCATCCTGAACAAAGAAGTTCAGGTTGGTTGTGCCCGAAGCATTCAAGACTGGCGCGATTGTAAAGGTACGGGTATAGGCATTGGTTGCGCCAGTTTCCACAATATCAGCATCGGCAACCAAATCTTGATCACCCGATAAGCCAGTAATCGTAATATCGCTAGCCCTGGTGTCGCTATCGGTTACGCCAATATCGATTGTTACCGAAGCATCTTCATCGGTGGTAAGGCTGGCAACACTGTTGGCGGTTGGCTTATCGTTAACCACTATCACAAAGGTGTCGCTGGCTGAGCCTTGACCATTAACCCGAATTTGAATGGTCACTGTGCCTGTACGGCCAGCCACTGGCGTGACCGTTACCGTTCGATTGATGCCACTACCGGTCAAAACAATATTGGCATTAGGAACCAAGGTTACGTTTGATGAAGTTCCAGTCAAGGTTACGGTGGTGGTATTAGGATCGGTCGTCAAACGTGGATCGCTAATCATGAAGTTCATGGCCCCAGTGGTGCCATCCTTTGGAATGATCCGATCGTGAATATCCTCGATACGGGTCACATCAAGCAAGCGATCTTGGATGCTTGGGATAATTGGTGTTGTTTGGCTGATATACTCCAACACCACATCGGCCATAACCGCTAAGGTTGTGCCTTTGCCATCGTTGAGCATAGTATAGCCGTCGCCGCCAGCGTTGGTAAAGTCGTTGGTTGCGAGGGTATAGATCGAGGTGGTATTTGAAAGCACCTGGGTGCCATCATCTAAGGTGATCGATTGAATTTGTTGACCGATCGCTTTGGATGAATCGAAGGTTACTTTGAAGCCCGAAATTTGCGGGAAGCGGCCATTGGCCCCAGGCAACGCGCCCAAGCCAAATTCCATTACTTGCCACAATTGGCCCCCGGTAACTGTTCGGGTCACAACCGTATTACCGAATGGCAAGACCGCATAGATATCACCTAAGACCAAATCGTAGCCTGGGCCAGTTGGGTAGCCGACGCTCGCCCGGCGCAAGTTTCGATTGATTGGTGTGTAAGACGATGGCAAGGTATCACGCAGACCACCGCCGTTGGTAAAGGCAATCTGCGTGCCATATTTGACCCGCATGGCATCGGTGACCAAATTGCCCAACGGCACCTCAGCAACCCGTTCGACGTTATTGCCACGGGTGTAGAAGCCACCGGTCGTACCAATCGGGGTGTCAAATTGTTGTGCTAATTGTGCCCGATAGGGCGCTAACATGGCTTCAATCGCAGCAACTTTAGGTACGTTGGCGGTTGGGGTAACAAAGGTAGCGCTCTTATTGGTTACGGTTTCGGTCGTGGTATCGTAGGTCAAATTAACCTTAAGATACTGCAAGCCTTTGCTTTTGTTTTCGGTAACCAATGCCCCGTTGATCGTATTTTGGAAGTTCAAGTCAGTGTGATCGCCTAAGATTAAATCGAAGCCAGTCACGCCGTTAGCAAAGTCGATCAATGGGCCTTGATTTGGGGCAGTGATCCCTTTGTGGGTGATTGCCACAAATACATCAGCGCCTTCAGCTTCGGCTTGGGCTTTGGCTGCCATGGCCGCAGCAACTGAATCGGTAATTTGAATTGGCCCGAAGTTGCCTGGCTTGACCAAGCTTGGAGCTTCTTCGTTCACCAAACCGATGATCGCAACTTGCACGCCTTGGAATTCAAAAATCTTGTAAGGAGCTACGCCAGTCAACACGCCAGTGGTGTTGATCAAGTTAGCGGCTACATAGTGAAAAGGAATCCCATTATTATAGATTGAACTAGGAGTTAATGGGCTCGTTGGCGAGCCAGCCAATTCGATCATCTGTTGCAAGTGCGCAACGCCACGGTCGAAGTTGTGGTTGCCAAAGGTATTCACCTGAATACCCATCATGCGTTGAGCCAACACAGCGGGAACTTCATCGAACATCCCCGAAAGTGGAGGAGTCGCCCCAAAGTCATCGCCAGCAGTCAAGGTAATGGTGTTGGGATTGGCAGCGCGATCAGCATTCCAATAGGTTGCAATCGTCGAGGCTCCCCCAGCTGCTGGTGTCCCACTTGGGTCGAGTTGCCCGTGCCAGTCGGAAACATTCAACAATTGAATATCGACAATAGCAACCGGCGCGGCACTGGTCAAGGTTGAGCTGAGCGGAACAAGCGCACTCAAGATGGCGCAGAGGGCAACAAGGACAAGTAGTTTTCGCTTCGTCATAACCAGGTGATGACAGAGGTTTGGCACCTTTGCCATCGTTCCTCCTTTCGTGGAAGGGCAATGATTTATTAAGAGTGTTGGCTGATTTGACACAATCTATTGTACTCGATCTTAATAACCGAGCAACTATTAGAATTATTTAATAGTGGGTTAAATTTAGGTTATGGTTCGTCATTAAAGCTAAATATTTGATGAGAATGCCAAAATACTCTAGGAGCGGTTTCATGCTCGATTATGAGAAAAATATTTACGAACGAGGGGCAATCGTAGATGTTTTTTAATCTTTTTGCTGGTGAATTATGTTGACGAAATCTGTAAGCCTTGGTATCCTCCCCCGCCGATACACCATGCATTGTGTATTGCATCCTAGTTTCGATGGTGGCTCCATGTTGAGCCTGGTTTTCTGGAGGTTCCATGGTGAAACGGACACTGCGCTCGGTGTTGTTTGGGGTTATCGGGGTCGCGGTGTTGCTGGGGTTTGCTCAATCGGCACAGGCCGAAGGCAAGCCAACATTGTATCTACCAACGCCACCAGGCCAAACGTGGGAAGTGATTCAAGGCTATAACTGCGGGACACACGACGGTTGGGGCCGACTCTCGTTCGATTTGGTCAATACTGAAGGGCCAACGACTGGCGCACCAATCTATGCCGCAGCTGATGGCACAATCTTTTTCTGGACAGGCCGCTCTGGTTCGCTGATTCTCGCCCACGGTGATGGCTACTACACGATGTATTCACACTTATCGTCGTGGATCGAAGCTCCAGTTGGCACTTCGGTCAAACGTGGTCAATATATCGGCAACGCAGGCGCGACCAATCCCACACCCACAGTTCCCCACTTACACTTTACCTTCTTCCGTGGCGATGGCCCATATGCCTACAATCGCCAACCAGTGGCTTTAGCCTTTGCTGAAGGCCACGATTTTCCGGATACTGGCAAATGTAATCAATATGCTGGTACGCAATTAGTTGCGAATGGCGAAGCCGATAGCGTTGCGCCAACCCTCGAATGGGCTGGTCCAGCCGAACGCACGTGGGTCAACAGTGGGCGGCTCGATTGGCAATTAGCCGATAACCAAAGCATTCTGGGTTTTAGCCAAAATTGGGATGCCCCCGCCGCGACTGAAAAACCGCAATTTGCCGCCAACACAGGCTACCTTGAATTACTCGCAGGGCAACACACGGCCTATGTAACCGCTTGGGATGCTGCTGGCAATCAAGCAAGTTTCCAACGAGAAATTTGGTTTGATCCCACTGCTCCCAGTTTGCCAACCACTACGGTGACCGAAAGCCTCAAACTTAACGGTAGCCAAGCCAGTTTGGTGCTCAATTGGCAATCAGCCAGCGATGTCGATTCAGGGGTTAAGGGCTATCAAGTCTATTTTGGCACTGATCCGCTGGGCACAAGCGAATGGTTTGTGGCTGAGCAACAAGTTGATGTTGGCTTGCGCGAATCAGGCTTCTACTACTTCCGAATTCGCAGCGAAGATAACGCCCATAATTTCAGTGAATGGACGACCCTGCAAACGGTGCAAATTAATTAAACCTAGCGGGTAATTTCCTGCCTGAAATAGCATATCAGCGATCTCCACAAACGTGCTAGCGGAGTGTCATTGCCAAGCGTGCTAATGACCTTTATACTCAGCTTAGCCCACTAAATCTTGGGAGGATCGCTGATATGGTGTTCTTTGGGATCGTCTTGCTGATCGCGGCTGTCATCTGCTTCTTCTTTGCCCGCAGTCAATCCAACAAATTGGCCGATCTGAATGCTACCGACACCTATACAACTCAAATGTTGCATGATTTGCACAAAAACGTTGTAGAAACGCTCGGGGCCGAGGCGCTGGCCGAACCCTGCGAAATTGAAGGACAAGTTAGTTGCGATAATCCATTGGTCGCCCCGATTTCTGGTCAAACCTGTATTGCCTACCGTTTTTCTTTAACTCGTGAATATAGCGAAGTCGTGCATGATACCGATAGCGAAGGTCGCAAACGCACCCGTACCCAAACTGGCAGCGAAACGATTAAATCCGAGGAAGAGTGTGCCTATTTCTGGATCAACGATAATTTTGGCAAGGCTTGGGTTGACCCAACTGATGCTGAGATCGATTATGAAGCGGGCCAAAATATTCTGTTGCCTTCGCCAGATAAGGCCTCAATTCTGCATTTTGGCGATTTTGAATTTGCCGCCCCAGCCTCAAACAATGGTGCTCGCCGCACGACTGGCTATCGTGCTCAAGAAGAGCTTTTTACCGATGATGGGCGAGCTTACATCCTTGGTTGCGTGACCGATGATGAAGGTGAACCAACCATCGCCTACAATGAAAAGAAACTTAAGCGCATGATCATCAGCCGCAAAACTGAACGTGAATTGGCCAACAGCGCCGCTGGTTGGTCACGAAACCTCTATTATGGCGCTGCTGGCTCAGCCGTGGCTGGCATCATCTTCACGATTTGGGGTTTGTTGTAAAGCTATTTCAAGCTCCCATACACTCGTAAAATTGGATCAATTGCGCTGAGGTGGCTCAAGGCCCAAGCCAAACTTATGGCCTGAACTGCCTCAGCTAACCAACGACTGCCCTTCGGCCAACGCCAAGCCTGCCCCCGCAACCACTCCAACCAATAGGCTCCAAGCACCAACAACAATGGCACAATCGGTAGGTAAAAGCGATCTTTGTTCCACGTTAGGGCAATAATTGGAATATAGCTTAAACTCAGCCATGCCAACAAGCTCAAACGCGGGTCTGCCCGTTTCAGTACGGCTAATCCAAGCCCTAAGAGCATCAATAAGCCAAAGGGCCAAATAAAGATTGTGTGCAAGGTAAAGCTGAAAAATTGGCTTAAATTGGCTTGCCAATGGCGAAACAATCCATATGGGTCAAACGCCACAATATCGTATAAGCCTGTATCGCTGGGCGCGGTAGCAATTGCCTCGGGGCTATCGGCAGCTACCACCGCATCAACTCGATTGTAGGCGGCTTGCCAAATATTTTCATATTGCTGCGAGAAGAAAGGCCGTCCTGTATCACGAATATCGAGCACCCACTGCGGCGCAGAGCCAAGCAAAAATCCGACCAAAAGCAAACTTGGGGCAAACCAACGGGCTAAGCGTTGCGGCCAACGCGGCGGGCTAGGTAGGCGTTGCAGCCACAACCACGGCAGCATTAACACCATAATTACTATCGATTGAAACCGGAATAAATAGGCCAACCCCAAGCACAAACCAGCGAGCGCCACGCGACGTGAAGTCAGATCTGGTTGCCAAACTAAGATTAATAATGCCGCTAAATAGGCTGGCAATTGGACACTATCGCTGCTGGCCACCACCCCAAAAGCCAATAATAACGGGGTTGCTAAGGCCAAGATCAAGGCTACAATTGCGCCGCGCAAGGCCAATATGCGATAGGCCAATATGCCTGTGAGCAACAACGTCAAGAGCATGCTGATGAATCCAGCGGTTTGCCCAATCGCTAGTTGATCGCCATTCCACAACAAACCAAGCCATAAAATCAGTGGAAATCCCAATGGATAGAAGGGATGCGCCCGAAACACCGATTCGGCGGAACTGCCATGATTGGCATGCCAGCCAAAATCTGGCCCCTCAACCGCCCACCACTGACGTGAGAGCAGCATCACAATTGCCGCAATGCCAATTAAACCAACGAATGGCACGGCTTGCCACCACGCTTGCCACGGCCAACGCACGAGCGCCAACCCCACCAAGGGCAAAATCAACAAACTTGGCGCAAAGCGTAACGGCCACCAAACGCTTTGATCGCTAGAGAGCCACGTTAAGCCACCGAGTATTAGGCTTAAACCAATGGCTGTTGCTGCCAACCACAGCCATTCACGCCGTTGCTGTGGCCTGATTAATGCCGCTAAACTCAGCACCAATGCTGTAATCCAGGCAAATGGCAACAATGAAATGTCGCCAGTGGGTGACCAACCTAGGCTTTGTAAGACCACTCCTAATTGGCGTTGATCGCTACCCTCAAGCATTTGCAACTCGCTATTGAGCGTAAGTTGCTGGTCGCTAGCCCAACGCAGCCAATTCAGTGAAGCCTTCGGTTGCCAGAAAATATGATAGGAGCGTGGCGCATTGCTAATCGGCAGATCAAGCACGCGATGCCCAGCTTGATTCAATTGCACAATTGTGGTGGTTAGTGGCGAAACCAAACCCACGCTCAGCAGATAGCTGGTGTGGGTTGCCGGTGAGCCAATCATTCCATGGCCATTGGTCCAACGGTAGGCTCCTAATTCTGATTGTTCTTTGGTCTGAAAGCCCTCAACGAGCCATGGCGAATCGTATTTGCCACCAATTGAAATCTGGGCCGGGCTTCGTTGCAGCACCCAGATCAAGGTTATAGCTAAACAAAGCCCTAAAAGAGCCAGAAAACTGCTTATTTGAATAATTCTACGCTGCACAATGAATCCAATCCTCGTTGAACAAATCACGTCCGTGCCTATCCTAGCACATAGGTTGCTCAACGAGGATTTAATCGGTCTGTTTTGGATTAATTGCTAATTAAGATTTAGCCATTGCGAATCCATTGGCTGCGCAAGCGTTGGATAATTTGGCTTTCATAGCCAAGTAACTCGTTGGTAATTGCCGTCATGGTATTCGTTTCAGGCTGAATGGTGACCTGTTGGGGAGCAATTGTGCTAAGAAACTCAATTCGCTGAGCGGTTGGCGGATGTGATGCATCAAGTAACGAGCCTTCTAAACGAGCTACTCGCCGCAAGCGTTCGCGCTCATGATCTGGGATAGTTGCTACATGCTCGGCCATATGCTGCAAAATATGCGGTTTGGCTGGGTTAAGTACGGCCCGCTGAATCGCTAAATGACATGAATCGTCAAGGTGAATCCGATCCAGCAAATCGATTGCGGCGGCACTGCCACCTAATTCAGCTGCCTTATAATCGGCTAAATACTCAGCTCGTTGGCTTTCGCGGCCAGCCAATAGCACCATGATCTTCATCCAACCGAGCAACAACCAACACACGCCGCGCAGCAACAGATTAAACGGTAACAACAAAAAGCCTTTTAATCCAAGCTCAGGCTGTACCAGCTCGACTGGATAGATCGTTTCAATCCACGTAGCTAATGCGTTAACTGCCGAATGAATTAAGAACGAGCGATTAATATCATTATTGATGCTATGCCCAATCTCATGGGCAATTAGGGCCACTCGTTCTTGATTACTCAAGCTGAGCCATAAGGGCAGTCCAAGGCCAATCGCTGGCGTTCGATGCCAACCCAAACGGTTGAACCAAGCATTAAAATGTTCATCAACCAACACAACTTCAATCGGTTTTGCCCCAAGCTGAGTAGTCATTTGGTTAAGCAAGTTAAACAAGGTTGGGGCTTCTTTGGGCGTTAGAATTAATCCATCTTTGGGAAATGTAGCCAACGTTGGCCGCAAAAGCCAAACCATGCCCAACAAGACTACCCCAAAAACCACCGCAAAGGCATTCGGCCAGCCATCAATTATCAAGAGCAAGGCTAAAACGAAGAAAAGCAGGGTAAACCCATGAATCAACCCAGCCATCAAGCCGACAATGACTTTGCTGAGCGTCCAACGTGGTTTAAGATCATTCAGCGACTGCATTTGGCGTAGCATTTGGTTGCCCAAACGCCGACTTACATTGGTATAGAGCTTGTCGAACATGCCATAGGTTTCAGGCAGTGAACGTGGCTTGATATTCCAGCCACATTCACACCATGGCAAATAAGCAGGGTTGAGCGCAAGCTGACGCTGGCATTGGGGGCATTGTTGTTGCATCGGTTCTCTCTTCAAATATTTTAGGAATTGTGCCAGTTTAGTCTAGCTCGACGCTCGTTGCATCCTGCTTATGGCCGAGATTTAGGGGCGTTGATAGCTGGCAACTTGCTGGCGAAATGAATCAGGAATGGGCACAGATCGTTGAGTTTTATAATCAAACCAGATTAATTCGGTTGAGCCTTGGGTCACAATTTCGTTGCCCCGCTTGATTGTGTAAATCATGGTAAAGCTCTTATGCCCAATCCGCGAGACATCGACGCTACCTTGGAGCTGATCACCAAAAAACACTGGCTTGAGAAAGCGCACTGAAATTTCGCCCAAAATAAACGGCACTTCGGCCAAATGGGCTACGCCCAATAATTCGAGCGCAAAATGTAAACGCAAGGTCTCGAAATAGGTCAAATAGACTGCATTATTGACATGGCCAAGCCCATCCAAATCACGAAAACGGACTTCTAGTGGATACTGAAACGACATCGATGTCCTCCAACCATCCAAAGTACATATGGATATAGGCATATTGTAACAAATTTCTCAAAATTTTGATGTTGTTGATAACCTTGTCGCCAGCCAATCTTTGTGATATTCTGCACATAAGCCTGTGGTGAGGTTTGGGCACATGCATGGGGTATGTGATTCGGCCATACCACAGCAACACAAGGGGGTTTTAGCATGAGCGATAATCCATTTCTTGACCGATTTCGTGAGCAAAGCCGCACTTCAGGCAAAATTAAGCCACAAGTACCCGCTTCCGACCCCAACGCCGACAGCGAAAAACCGAAAAAAAGCCCATCACTCACGGCTCAACGCGCAGGATCAATTGCTGAGCAGCGGATTCAGGCGGCTATGGAAGATGGTATGTTTGATAATTTGCCAGGCGAAGGCCAACCAATCGATTTAAATGATGATATGTATATTCCTGCTGAGCTGCGCATGGCCTTTCGGGTGATGAAAGGCAGCCAACAAGGTGCGCCATGGGTTGCCTTGCAACACGATTATAATAACCACATCAATCGCTATCAGATTTGGTTGCGCAATAATCGTGAGACATGGGCCATTACCAGCTTTAACCAACAAGCACGGTTGCGCCAAGAGTTGCAGGTTTGGGTGCGTGATTTGAATACTATCATTCATCAACTTAATGCCATGGTGCCAAACGACAGCCTACGGGTTGGCTTAGTGGTTTATGAGCGCGAATTGCGAGCCTTAGAAAGCGCCTTATAACTATGTTTAGTGGGAAACAGCGCTATGCTTTATTATCAATTGTCGCCGCATGTGTGACGATTGGTTTGAAGTTTGGCGCTTATCTTTTGACCGGATCAATCGGGCTTTTTTCGGATGCGGCGGAATCGGTTGTTAACTTGATTGCCGCGATTATGGCTCTGTGGATGTTGACGATTGCTATGCGTCCACCTGATCATGACCATGCGTTTGGCCACTCCAAGGCTGAATATTTTGCCAGTGGTTTAGAGGGCATGTTGATTATGTTGGCTGCTGGCAGCATCATCTGGACGGCTTGGCCACGGGTTTTGAACCCAACTCCAATCACTCGGCTTGACCTTGGCTTAGGGCTTTCGATCTTTGCAACCGCCATCAACGGCGGCGTAGCATGGATCATCATGCGGGCAGGTAAACGCTTACGCTCAATCACCTTGCAAGCCGATGCCCACCATCTATTTACTGATGTTTGGACAACGATTGGGGTAATTGGCGGGATTTTACTAACTAAATTGTCGGGTTGGCTGGTGCTTGATCCATTAATTGCGATTGCAGTTGCCCTCCACATTATCTGGATTGGCTTTCGGATTTTGCGTGAATCGGGCTATGGTTTGCTTGATAGTGCCCTGCCCGACGAAGATCAAGCAGTGATTGAAGATATTCTGTCGCGTTATCGGCAACGCGGCTTACAATTCCATGCCTTGCGCACGCGAGTTGCGGGACCACGCCGTTTTATCTCGTTGCATGTGCTGGTGCCTGGCTCGTGGAGTGTCCAAAAAGGCCATGATCTGTGTGAAACAATTGAGTTGGCGATTGCCGCCGCCCTGCCCGATAGTCATGCGATCACCCACCTTGAGCCACTCGAAGATCCCGCCGCCTGGGACGATGAAGGGCTTGATCGGGTCAATCATGAGCCAATCAATTAGCTCGTAGGCGAAGAGTTGAGGATGAAGGCAACCATGAGCCTCGCTCTATTTGCAAAAAAAACGAGTCTGTGGTAGTATATACCCGTTGTCGCGAGGCAAGCAAAAACGCGGGCTCGTGGTGTAGCGGCCTAACATGCCACTCTGTCACAGTGGAGATCGGGGGTTCGAATCCCCTCGGGCCCGCCAATTGAACTGCTAGCGCAACAACAACCTGATCAGGGCTCGTGGTGTAGCGGCCTAACATGCCACTCTGTCACAGTGGAGATCGGGGGTTCGAATCCCCTCGGGCCCGCCAGACGATACGGATGTAGAACACTCTACGTCCGTATTTTGTTTTAGCATTGCGAGGATGCTGTGCTACGCACAAAAATCCGTTTTATTACAAGCTTATGGCTGGTGGCTGGGCTAATTGGCAGCGCTGCACTGGTTAATCTGCTGTGGCAGCCATTTTCCTGGGCCTTGCTGCTACAAACCATTGTGCATAGCTGCGTTGCCGGATTAATCGCCACCTATGGCTTGGCGGTTCAAGCCAGCCCAAACCACCATCATCGCTATCGTCGTAGCCTTGGCGATTTGCTGGGCCTACGCTTTAGCTGGATGCCTTGGCACTTTGCGCGTTTGGCATATGCTTTGGTCTTAGTTGGCTGTGCGGCGGGCCTTGGGATCGTTCTACTCGTTCTAATCGGCTAAAAACTATGGCTCAATCTTGGTTCATAAGATTGATGGTTGATGATACAATACTGCTATGCGACGGATACCACTGATTTACCAGATTTTAATCGGCAATAGTGCAATAGTTTGTTTGGGCGCAATCGCTGGCACGGCGATCACCCGCCGCTTAGCAACGACCGAAGGCTTGACCTTAACGGTTGTTTTTTCGTTGATCGGGGTTGTGCTTAGCGTTGCGGTTAATTATGCAGTCTTGCGGGTGGCGTTGCGCCCACTTACCAATCTGCAAATTGCTGCTGAGCGCGTGACCGATGGCGATTTGAGTGTGCGTGTGCCTCAGCCCAGTGCTGGCGATACCCAAATTGCGCAACTTTCGCAAGCTTTCAATGCGATGCTTGACCAAGTTGAGGATGACACGCGGGCTATCGAGCGTTCCCGCGCCCTGACTGAGCGCCTAACTCAGCAAGTGATCAACGCTCAAGAAGAAGAACGGCGACGGATCGCCCGTGAATTGCATGACGATACGGCCCAAGCCTTGGCAACCTTGGTGATCTATGCTGAAACTGCTGCCCAAAATCCCCAAGCCCAAGCGGTGCGTGAACGGCTGATTGGGCTGCGCGATTTGGCTGGTACGACCCTCGAGGGCGTGCGCACAATCATCGCCGATTTACGTCCATCGCAGCTTGATGACCTTGGTTTGGCCGCCGCCGTGCGTGCTCAAGCCGCCGAACGTTTAGCCCATCGCGGGATTCGGGTTGATGTCCAAGTTCGTGGCGAGGAGCGCCGCTTACCATCAGCAGTCGAAACCGCGCTCTATCGCATGCTGCAAGAAGCATTTAGTAATATTGTGAAACATGCCCAAGCCTCGTATGTTGAGGTCGATATCGACCTGACGAATCCCCAAATTGTACGAGCAAGGGTTGAAGATAATGGCGTTGGCTTTGACCCCAATACAATTAACCCTGAACGTGATGGCCGTGGAGTTGGCATGTTCGGAATGTATGAGCGGGTTAATCTTCTCGGCGGAACGATGGCGATCGATAGTGCCCCCAGCATTGGCACTGAATTAACGATCACAGTTCCCTTGGAGCCAGCAACCCAAGCCAGCGCCGCCTAAAGGATTGTGCTATGGCAATTGCCGAAATAACAATTTTATTGGCCGATGATCACGCCGTAATGCGTGATGGCGTGCGTATGGTGTTGGAAGCTCAGCCCGATTTTCGGGTGATTGGCACTGCCAACGATGGCACAGAGGCGGTTGATCTGGCTGATGCGCTACATCCTGATTTAGCCGTGCTAGATATTGCTATGCCTGGCATGAATGGTTTGGCCGCCGCCCGCGAAATTCGCACCCGTTCGCCCGAAACCAAAGTGATTTTTTTGAGTATGCACGAAGGCGAGGAGTATCTTAAGGAAGCTTTGCGCGCAGGCGCAACCGGCTATGTGCTCAAACGTGCTGCGGCAACTGAGTTAGTTTCGGCGATTCGCGCCGTCCAACGTGGCGATTCGTATCTCGACCCCGCTTTGATTGCCAAACTCAACCAATTGGGCGATAGCGATACCGTGAAGCTGGCCGATCTCACTGATCGCGAATTAGAGGTTTTGAAATTGGTTGCCGAGGGCTTAACTAACCGCCAAATTGCCGCTCAATTGGTGATTAGTGTGAAAACTGTGCAAAGTCATCGCACCAATATTATGGAAAAGCTCGACCTGCATGATCGGACTGATCTGGTCAAATATGCGATTCGCCGTGGCATGATCGAGCCATAAAAAATTTGCAGGTTCCTGCCATAACCTTTATTTGGTTATGGCAGGAGCACATAAAATTAATGCTTAATTCTGTTGTAATTGAAGTAGATAGTTCTTGATCGCGATTTCCGAATACTCATAAATCGTATCCGCATAATCATAGGTTTCTTTAGCAAACTCCAAAAACTCCTTATTTAGTCCATTAGGCAGATTTATAAAGAAGAGATCGATAAAACCATCTTCGACTTTACCTTCCATATAGGCCTTTACGCTGTCACCAATTGCTAGCTCCCAATCAACACAGGCCTTTGCCAACAGCTGGTCGAAAACATTATTACCAAATTTTGGCAAGAAGTCTGTCAACAAGTCCCAGGCAATTTTGCCAAGAAAGCTCTTGAAGCCTTTCTTTCCTGAAGGATCGATTTGATTAATCGGATCATTGCCAACATAACGATAGAGGTTCGGATCACCGCCAGCGAACCCAATCGGATCTTTAGCCGTCCAATGGCCTGTTAGGGCATCGTAATTGCGTACACCAAAACGCGTTAACCTTGTATTTGGGTCGTATAGCCCTCCTGCAAAACCGAACGGCTGAAATCCTGGATTACTATCGCTGAGCAAGTTGCCCCATGGGTCATAGGTTAATGCCTGTGCAATTGCTCCAGTATCGGCATTAACTACAAAACGTGGACTCCCAAGATGATCGGTGATGATCTGATAGGTTTGGCCATGCTTGATCATCAGATTGGGAACATAGCGATTAACACTATAAATAAATTGGGCTACAACGTTGCCTGTGCTATCAAGCTCAGCAATTGGATTCAGGCCATCGGCATAGAGCCATCCTTGCACTAGTGACCCATTGACTTGCTTACCAATCCGCCGATTAAGCCCATCGTGGAGATAACGAATGGTGGTGGTATTCGGTAAACTCACTTCTAGCAAATTTCCATGAGCATCATAGCTATAGGTTGTTGTATCAATGCCGTTGGTTTGGCTTGAACGCTCGCCGTTGGCTGTATAGGTATAGCTCGTTGAACCCCAGCGAATCAGACGATCTTGGGAATCATAGGTTGCCGTAATGCTACTCGTGGGGGTTGTCGTTGTAAGTCGATTGCCATTAAGATCATAGGTATAGTTGGCAATTGGAGTGCCATTTTGGCTAACCGAAATCAATTGTCCAATTTGATCATAACCATACTGAATTGGTGCGATTGCCGAAGTTAAGCGATATTCGGTAAGTGTAGTAATTTGATCAAGCGCATTATAGGTATAGGTGGTGCCATAATTTAATTCACCTAGCCCACGTTTATCATACCATTCGGTAGTATAGGCTTGGGGATTACCAAATTGGTTATATTGCCAACGTGCATCGATTAGCCCTAGGGATGTACTATCGATTAAGCCCGTTTGCGGATTGTAATTAACCACTTGTTCGCCAGCTTGGCTTAAACGACCGCTCGGATCATAAACGTAGTCGATCGGGGGAAGTTGGTTAATTTGTTGACTAATTGGTTGATCATGGAGATTGAAGGCTTGAATAAGCTGGCCATTAATTGAACCACTCCAAATTGTCCTAATTGGTTGCTGATTCAGATTATAGGTTGTGCTAATAATGCCATCAGGCGCAATAATTGTCGCTGGCAGACTGCTAATTGGATCATAATCAATGCTCGTTATACCTTGAGCCGTGGTAATGGTTGTAGTTCGTCCAAGCAGATCATAGGCTAGGCTTAAATTTAATCCACCGGGTCGTTGAATTTCGGTTAAATTACCAAGTAGATCATATTGGAAATTTGTTTCAACCGCCAATGAGTCAAGTGCTGGTGGTAAATATTGGCTTAGCAATGGTGATTGGATCATTTGATGGCTGAAACCATTCGGTGGAGTAATACTTTGCATCCCCTCGGCAGGATTGTTTGCGAAATGAATCGTTGCATTATTCGCTAGTTTTTGGCTGATGCGACGATTTTGGGCATCGTAGGTAAAACTGGTTACTTGTTGACGTGGGTTAGTAATTTTAATCAGATTACCAGCAGGATCATAATTAAATGATGTTGTACGAACGACGATTGGCTGATTATTATTGCGTCGATTTGGTTGCTCCTTGATTTCGACAATTTGATCATTGGCATCATATCTGATTGTTTGACGCACTCCACTCGGGCGAACGGCAGTTACAACTCGGCCAAGCGAATCATGCGTCCATTGGCTACCATAACCATTGCTATCAAGCAGAGAAACCAAATCTCCAGCATTATTATAATCAAGATTAACGGTAATTCCTGAATTATTAATTGACTGTAATAACTGCTTCCATCCATGAGTATCGGCGTAGCTGGCTTGAATGGTCTTACCACCATTAGTTGTGATCGAGGCAAGGTTTGGGCCTTGATAGGTCAGGTTAATCGCATGGTCAACAGTATCAGTAATCGTCGTTAGCATCCCCCAATCATCGTAAGTCAAGAAGACTGCTTGATTGGCAGGATTAGTAATTTGGATCGGCTGACCACGCTCATTATAGGCAAAGGTAGTAGTTTGATTGAGGGCATTGGTAATCGTGGTTGGTTTACGGGTTTGGGTGTAGCCAGTATAACGAGTCGAACGACCATGTGAATCATCGATCTTACGCAATAATCCATCCGAACCATAAATCAAGGTTGTAACGGTATTTTGTTGATCAGTAATTGTGGTCGTTAATAGCAACGGAGGCGAAGCAACATTCATCCCTGCTGCATTGGTAGCTCCCATAAGGTTGCTAGTATCCGAGACAACCGCATAAGATAACGTTAAATCTTGGCCTTGATTGTTGACTTGATGGATAACCCGTCCGCGTTGATCATACTGATTGATAAAGACTGAATTTCCTCTAGGATCAAGCTTTGATTTGAGCAGCCAACCGCCTTCTTGAGGCTGATCGAGAATACTGTGGTAGCTTGCGTAGTGGTAAGTTGAAGTTTGGTTTAATGGATCAGTGACCTGACTCAAACGGCCATAATCATCATAACCAAAGCGTACTTGCCGTCCGGTATGATCAGTTACAGCAGTTAATTGTTGAGGTCGATAATAATCATACGCAAACCATAAATAACGTCCGCCTAAGGCATCAACTCGCGCTAGCCGAGTGCCTTGATCTTGTTCGTGGGCAAATTGTTCATAGGTCAACCAGATCTGATTGCCATTCGGATCTTGTTGAGAAATCAGCCGCCCCGTAGCATCAAAGACATCGATTCGACGATCACGATGCACAACTAACCAACCACCGTCAGCTCGCTTAACTAAAGTTTGATGTGAACCAGGTGCACTAGCATAGACTTGATTGCCAACATCTTGGAATAGAGCATAGCCACCAGTGCGTTGGAGCAGGACTAATGTCCCATATGTGTGGATTCGTTGCTCATAATTATGAGTCCACGCTGCCCCAAGTGTCCCTCCTTGTAGGAGTGTTCGCTGATAGGAGCGGGTAAAATGGAGGTCTATATCCTCACAGCCAGTTGTAATCCCCAGATCTTGCTCTACCAAAAAGAACCGCCCGCTCCGGGTATCGATTGGGTCACCAACAGTAGTAACTTCAGATCGATTGCTGCCGTCGCAACTGAGATCCTCTACAGGAGTTGCGAGAGCCTCAGCAAAGCCCCCGGAATTTCCTCCTCCATGAACATTGATATGCGCTGCTTGGGCGGTTATACCAGCCGCTTCGCTTAGCCCTGGCCCAAGATGCCCCACCCCATCATTGTTGAAATAGGTACTCCAACCACTTAACCAAACCGTTGAAGTTGCTAGGTTACCATCTTCTTGGGTAGGGGCATTAAATGTTGGATCTTGGTGCGGCAGATAGCCAATGCCAACCCCTGATTCACGATGATCGGCAGGCGGATTTTCCCAACCCAGATAAACGGCCATATAGTAGCTGCTATATTCCCATTCCCAGCCACCTTTTTGAACATTCCCAGTGACAATATAGCGAGTACCTGGGCCTGATGGAACAGTTTCTTGGGGATAGCCTTGCCAGACTGAGCTGGGTAAGTATTGGGCCATCTCCATCGGTGCACCCCACCCATACGCCATTACTGGCGGTAATGGTAGTGTCGCTGGGAGTGTTTCTACCACTGGTGGATTCGTTGCCTGTGGAATCGAAGGGATTGGTGGAAGGGTGGTAATTAAGGCTGGACTACTAATCGTCATCGCTGGATTAGCCCGATCTGTGATCGTAATACTATGCGTTCCGGCTGACAAAAACCCCCAGCTACTAAAGCTGTGAATCCCTGCATCCTCAGCCGTAAACGTATAATCGGCAATAGCTTGGAAGGCACTTTGGGGTAACCCAATCGTCGTTGTACTCGCATTGATGTCAATGCCACCACGATAGCCTTGAACCCGATTGCCCTGAGTATCCACGATCTCAAGCGTCATGGTAAAGGCCCGATCACGGGCAACGGCAATCGTTCGATTGAATGTTAGCCGAAAAGCCGTGGCCCCAATAAATACCTGATTAGTAACAACTGAACGGGCTGGATTCGTGCGATCGATAATGGTTATCTGGGGTGAACCATTGCTGGCAAACCCCCAGTTATTAAAAACCTTATGCCCAGCATCGAGGGCAGTGAAGGTATAATCGGGAATTCCATTAAGTGGACTCTGATATAAGCCAATGACACTAGCACTAGGGTTGATATTAAGTGGTGCTCGATAGCCTGGAACCAGATTACCAAGCAGATCACGCGCCTCGATCGTCAACACAAGATTTGGTTGGCCTGCTAACGCCACAGTTGGTGAGATACTCGCGTGCAGGAATACTTCTGCAACCGTAACCAGATTAGAGGTTGCACGGCGCAACGGTGCAGCCCGATCAATCACGGTGATCGAATGCTCCCCAGCGGTCGTAAAACCCCAATTTGCGAAGACTTTCCGGCCAGCATCAGCGGCAGTAAATGTATAATCGGCCACGCCTTGCAAAGGGCTTTGATATAACCCTAGAACACCTGTACTTGGATTGATATCAAGTGAACCGCGATACGTTGGAACTAAAGTGCCACTCATTGTGCGGGCTTCAACTATCAGGCTTAATGATTGATCGCTTGCATAAGCAGCAGTGGTCTCAAACAGAGCATGGAGCACAACTTCTTGGACATCAACGCTATTAGTGGTTGAAAAACGACTGTTATCAGCCCGATCAATCACGATTATTGATTGCTGACCAGCAGTTGCAAAGCCCCAATTTGCGAAAACTTTTCGGCCAGCATCAGCAGCAGTAAACGTATAATCAGGCACGCCTTGCAAGGGGCTTTGATATAACCCTAAAACGCTGGTGCTTGGATTGATGTCAATTGAACCGCGATAATCGAGGTCAAGCTCACCATGAATCGTTCGAGCTTCAATGACCAATATCAATGATTGATCACCTGCATGAGCCGTTGATTGGCTGATACTTGCATGGAGACTTGTGGTTGTGCTAGTGCTTTGAGGGTCTGATTGGTGAGGAGCAACTGGTGTGGCAGCCGCAGGGATCGCCATTCCAAAGCCAAGGATTCCGATCATGAGCAAGCCTAAAAGCCGACCGAACCGACGAAGGTCAAGCCTATCCATCACACGACACATCCTTTGATCTTGAAGATCACACTAAAAAGGCTGATTACCCGAGGCGTATCCAATGAGGACTAGATTGAAGATGGGATGTTGCCGAGGTATACGCCCTACCTAGAGAGATGTTTCAAGAAAATTAATCAATATACTTAACAATCGTAACTATCATTTGAGTGTACATAAATCTGCTTGACATATCGATACTCTAGTGCTATTGTAGCGCCGACATAACGGCTTTAAGTAAAATTTAACTTCTTTTTGCATCAGCCACGCATCCTTCAATCTAGGCAACTGATGCCCAACCCTACTGAATTGCTCCACGCAGAGAGTTCAAAAACCAGGCTGTTATGCCAAACATCCTCAATTTGGCTCACGTTAATGTAGGAGGTGTATGGGTTTTCGCTTGGAAGGATATCCCCGTTAATTTCCTCATGGTATGTTCGCTGTCTAGGGCACACACAATTTGGGTTGAATTTGTTGTTGCAATGAAGGAGCAACACGATGTCAAACACACCCATGCCATCACAGCATTCCACCGTTGTATCGCAATCCACAATTTGGAAGGTTATCATTGCATCGGCTTTGGGTACCATGATTGAATGGTACGATTTCTACATTTTTGGCAGCCTGGCTGCGGTCATTGCGACAAATTTCTATCAGTCGGGCAACGAAACGGCGGCCTTACTGGAAACCTTTGCCACCTTTGGAGCGGGCTTCGCGGCGCGACCGTTCGGAGCACTGGTGTTTGGGCGGATTGGCGATATCGTTGGGCGCAAATATGCCTTTTTGGTCACGTTGTTGATCATGGGCGGCGCAACCACAGTAATTGGGATTTTGCCCACCTATGCCTCAATTGGCATTCTCGCCCCGATCATTTTAGTGATTATTCGGATCATCCAAGGTTTGGCGCTTGGTGGTGAATATGGCGGTGCGGCGGTTTATGTCGCTGAACATGTTCCCGACCATAAGCGCGGTTTTTACACCAGTTTTATTCAAATTACTGCCACCCTGGGCTTATTTGTCTCGTTGTTGGTAATTTTGATTGTGCGCACCTCGATGAGCAAGGAAGCCTTTGATAGCTGGGGCTGGCGGATTCCCTTCTTGCTCTCAATCGTCTTGGTTGGCGTTTCAGTCTACATTCGCTCGAAGATGAGTGAATCGCCGTTGTTTACCAAACTCAAACATGCGGGCAAAACCTCGAAAGCTCCGCTCAAAGATAGCTTTGGTAATCGGCGTAATTGGAAGGTGATTTTGACGGTATTATTTGGAGCCGCTGCTGGCCAAGCAGTAATCTGGTATACCGCTCAATTTTACGTGAACTCGTGGCTCAAAACTCAAGCCAAAGTGCCAGCCAATACTGTTGATACGATCGTAGCAATTGCTTTGTTTTTAGGTATGCCGTTTTTTGTGGTCATGGGAGCGCTTTCAGATAAATGGGGGCGCAAAACGGTGATGATGGCAGGCAACTTAATCGGTGCAATTGCGATTTATCCCGCCTTTATGGCTTTGAAAGCGGCGGCTGGCCCAATTACCCCAGCAGTGCTTGATGCGAGTGGAAAGGTTATCACGCCTGCGGTCGCCAACAATCCTAACACCGTTTTGCTCACGTTGATCATTTTTGGGTTGGTGTTATGTGTCTGTATGGTGTATGGCCCGATTGCGGCCTTTTTGGTGGAATCGTTTCCTGCCAAAATTCGCTATACCTCGATTTCGCTGCCCTATCACGTTGGCAACGGCTATTTTGGTGGTTGGTTGCCCTTTATCGCCACGGCAGTGGTCAGCAGCACTGGCAATATCTATGCAGGTCTGTGGTTCCCGATCGCAATCGCCTTGTTGACCTTTGTGGTTGGCATGGTTTTGCTCAAAGAAACCAAGGATAATTCGCTGCACGACGAAGCGAGTGATAACCCAATGTCCACTGAAATGGACTTAATTGCTCAGTCGTAATTAACATAGAGTTCAATGTGATCGATGGCTCACCCTTGGATGCATGACAAGCAGCAAAAGCACGTTACAATATGAGCAAGAGCAAATGCTGCTCGTTGCGTTATCCAAGGGGTTTTCATGGATACAATTACACTCTTTGAAGCGCCCAAAGCTGCGCCGGTGGCCCCGCGCCGCCCAGCATGGCTGAAAGCTCGCGCTCCGATAGGGGAAAACTACGAGGATGTGCATGGCCTCATGCGCGAACTCGATTTGCATACGGTCTGCGAAGAAGCCCATTGCCCCAATATCGGCGAATGTTGGAATCATCGCACAGCGACTTTTCTATTACTTGGCGATACCTGTACTCGTGGTTGTCGCTACTGCGCGATTGGCAAAGGCAAGCCCAAACCAATCGATGAACAAGAGCCACAGCGAATTGCGGCTGCGGTTGCGCATCTCAAACTTAAACATGTGGTGCTGACCTCGGTCAATCGCGATGATCAAGCTGATGGCGGCGCACATATTTTTGCCGAATCGATCAATTTAATTCGTCAGCAATTGCCCGAATGTAAAATCGAGGTGCTGATTCCCGATTTTGATGGCAATTGGGATGCCTTGCGAATTGTGATGGATGCGCGGCCTGACGTGTTGAATCACAATATCGAAACTGTACCGCGTTTGTTTCGCAAGTTCCGCCCGCGGGCCAACTTCTATCAAAGCCTCGAATTGTTACGCTTGGCGCGCGACCTTCAGCCTAGCATCGTGACCAAAAGTGGCTTGATGGTTGGGGCTGGCGAAACTGATGAAGAAGTGCTGACCGTGATGGATGCACTGCGGCGCTCCGATGTTGACGTAATGACGATTGGCCAATATCTCTCGCCATCTGGCGACCATTGGCCGATCGACCGTTATGTACCACCCGAAACCTTTACTTGGTTCCGTGAGCAAGGCTTAGCCCGTGGCTTCCGCCACGTCGAATCTGGCCCGATGGTACGCTCGTCGTATCACGCCCACGAACACGTCGCAGGTTTGTAAGCGATAGGGATCAGGGGTTGGGGATCAGGGATCAGTTAAATTAACTGACTACTGAATTCTGACCTCTGGCCCCTGAATCCTGACCCCTACCACCCTCTGCGTTAAACTTGCTCTATGCTCTTTGTTCTATGTTCTTTCCTCCCTCATAATTCATACTTTAGTCCTTTGACGGCTGACTTTTAAGTATGGTACAATCGGGTCACAGGCGTTGACGGAGCCGAGTAGTTGGGCTAAATCCTGAATCAGCGAGCGTGCAAATGGTGTAAGGCACGTATCAGCAACCCCAACCAAAATCTCTCCTGAGCTGAACGCTGAACCCTTTGGCAGTAAGCGAACCGGATATCCCCCGTTATCGGGATGACGTTGTGATGGCAACGGCTTAAAGTGGGTAGTTCGTGCAAACGACTATCAAGCAGGGTGGTACCGCGAGGTCTTTTTGATAACCTCGTCCCAGCAGTGTGGGGCGGGGCTTTGTGTTTTTAGTCAACGAGGAGTCAACAATGGCGTTTGCAGCAGTTGATCCCAAGGTGTCGTTTCCGACGCTTGAGGATGAGATCGCCGCTTGGTGGGAAGCCCATGGCATCGTCAAAAAGACGCTTGACCATGGTGATGCTTCGCGTCCGTTTGTCTTTTTTGAAGGGCCACCTACGGCTAATGGTCGCCCGGGGATTCACCACGTCGAGGCTCGTTCGTCTAAAGATATTATGGTGCGCTTCAACCGCATGCTTGGTAAAAAGGTCATCGGCGCTCGCGGTGGCTGGGATACCCACGGCTTGCCAGTTGAACTGGAAGTTGAAAAGAAATTAGGCTTCGCGGGCAAGCCCGACATCGAAAAATATGGCATCACCGAATTTAACGCTGCTTGTCGTCAATCAGTTTGGGATTACATCCAAGAATGGGAAAAACTGACCCAGCGGATCGCCTTCTGGATCGATCTTGAAGATCCCTATATCACGTATGATAACAAATATATCGAGTCGTTGTGGTGGATCTTCAAGCAATTGCACGAGCGTGAATTGCTGTATCGTGATTATAAAGTGACGATGCATTGCCCACGCTGTGGGACATCGCTCTCGGATCACGAGGTAGCTCAAGGCTACCAAGATAACACTGACGATCCATCGGTGTGGGTACGTTTTCGACATACGTCTAGTGACCATGCTTTAGATGCTCAAGTTGCCGATGCCGCCTTCTTGGCATGGACGACGACACCTTGGACCTTGCCGGCTAACGCTGGTTTGGCGGTTAATCCTGAGGCAACGTATGTGCTGGCTGAGCACGAAGGTCAGCGCTATATCTTGGCCGAGGCTTTGGTTGGCGCGGTGTTGGGCGAAACTGCCACCACACTCGCCAGCTTTGTTGGAGCCGATCTGCGTGGCTTGCGCTATACACCGCTATTTCCAGGGGTTGGCGATAATGGCGCAGCAATCGATTTGAGCAGTGCCCATCGGGTGGTTGCCGATGAGTTCGTGTCGTTGGAAGATGGTACGGGCATCGTGCACATCGCGCCAGCTTATGGCGACTTGGAAATTGGCCGTAAGTATGGCTTGCCAACCTTGTTCTCGGTTGATTTAGCGGGCAAAGTACTGAGCAGCTTTGAAAGCTTTGGCTTTGCAGGCATGTTCTTCAAAGAAGCTGATCCCAAAATCACGCGCTATTTGAAAGAACAAGGCTTATTGTTCAAATCAGGGCGGGTGCTGCACACCTATCCATTCTGTTGGCGCTGTAAAACGCCGTTGCTGTTCTATGCCAAGCAATCGTGGTATATCCGCACGACGGCCTTGAAGCAACAGTTGATCGCCAACAACAAAAAGATCAATTGGGTGCCTGAGCACATCCAAGCTGGGCGCTTTGGCAATTGGCTCGAAAATAACATCGACTGGGCGATCAGCCGTGAGCGCTATTGGGGCACGCCGCTGCCAGTCTGGGCCTGCGATAATTGTCAACATATCGATGTGCTTGGTTCGTTGGCGGAGCTTGGCGAACGTTGGGGCCAAGATACTGCCAATCTGGATATGCACCGCCCATTTGTTGATGCGCCTACGTGGTCATGCCCTGAGTGCGAAGCTGGTACGATGCAGCGCATTCCTGATGTAGCCGATTGTTGGTTTGATTCAGGTGCGATGCCCGTTGCACAGTGGCATTATCCATTTGAAAATCAAGAATTATTCGAAGTTGCCGGCCAAGCCGATTTTATCTCGGAAGCAATCGACCAAACCCGTGGTTGGTTCTACACCTTGCACGCGGTTTCGACCTTGCTCTTCGATCGTCCAGCCTACAAGAATGTGATCTGTTTGGGGCACTTGTTGGATGGCAAAGGCGAGAAGATGTCCAAATCCAAGGGCAACATCGTTTCGCCATGGGAAATGGTCGAGAAGTATGGTGCTGATGCGGTGCGCTGGTATATGTTTGCTGCTGGTCAGCCTTACAACCCACGCCGTTTCTCAGCCGATTTGGTCAGCGAATCGTTGCGTCAGTTCTTGTTGACCTTGTGGAATACCTATAGCTTTTTCACAACCTACGCCAATGTTGATGGTTGGACACCTGAATTGGCGCAAGGCGATTTGGCAGCGATCGATCGTTGGGCCATGGCACGACTCAACGCTTTGGTGCGCGATGTGCGTAATGATCTGAGCAATTACGATATGAATACGCCAGCCAAGCGGCTCGAACAATTCGTTGATGAGCTTTCAAACTGGTATGTGCGGCGTAATCGGCGGCGTTTCTGGGGCAGCGAGATGAACGGCGATAAGCAAGCTGCCTATTCAACCTTGTACACCTGTTTGGTGACGATCTCCAAACTGATGGCTCCATTCACGCCATTTGTGGCCGAATCGTTGTATCAAAATCTGGTGCGCAGCTACGACCAAACTGCCGCCGAAAGTGTGCATATGGCGCTGTATCCCGAAGCCAATTTGGCAGTGATCGATGAAGAATTGATCCGTAAAACCGACTTGTTGCTCAAGGCCGTGAGCTTGGGCCGTGCCGCTCGCAAGAACGCTGGGATGCGCGTGCGTCAACCACTCAGCGAAGTGTTGGTGCGCTTGCCACGCGGCGAGCAACTTGACGAACTGAGCGCTGAACTGAGCGACGAACTCAATATCAAGTCGGTGCGCTGGCTTGGCGTGGGCGATGGCTTGGTCAGCTATCGTTTCAAGCCCAATTTGCGCTCAGTGGGCAAAAAGTTTGGCAAACTGGTTCCAGCCTTGCGTGAAGTATTGGCGAATCTCAGCAGCGAGCAAGCCGCCGATGCTGCGCATAAAGTTGAAACTGGGGCTAGCTTCGAGGTTGCAGTTGAAGGTGAGACATTAACCCTCGCCGCTGACGATGTATTGATGGAAGCCTCATCGCCCGAAGGCTACGCCGTTGCTGAAGGTGAGGGCTTGTTGGTAGCGTTGGTTACGACGCTGACTGACGAATTGCTGCGCGAAGGCATCGCCCGCGAAATCGTGCGCAACCTTAACGATGCTCGCAAGGCCGCAGATCTCGCGATCACCGATAAGATCAACGCAACTTTGGGGACTGAAGTTGATTTGGCGGCAGTCGTGGCTGAATATGCCGAGTATATCAAGGCCGAAACTTTGTGTGAGGTGTTGAGCGTTGGCGATGCTAACGATAACCATCACACCAGCAGTATGGAATTGGAACAAGGCAAACTTAGCCTCGGCATTAGCAAAATCGGCTAATCCGAGTACAATCAATGCGGCGCATACAGGCTGTGTATGCGCCGCATTGATTCATTGTTTGCTAGAGGAATGTCCATGTTGTTGCACATTATTTCTCCCACCGAGTGGCAGCAAGCCGTCGCTGCTGGTGAATATCGCCCAGCTTCGCTGGCTGAAGAAGGCTTTATTCATTGTTCGACTCCTGAGCAATTACTAACTCCCGCCAATTCGTTTTATCGTGGCCAAGCCAATTTACAATTATTATGTATCGATCCAGCGCAGCTCCACGCCAAACTGGTCTATGAAGATTGCTACGAGACTGGCATGCAATTTCCCCATATCTATGGGCCGCTCAATCTTGATGCCGTTTATAAGATCGTGGAATTTCCGGTTAATCCCGATGGTACATTTGATTTGCCGAAGCTAGATTAGTTGGAGATTGGGGATTAGTTGTTAGGGATCGGTAACAAACGATGAGCATGCCCTCACCCCCTAGCCCCCTAGCCCACCCAGCGAGGCGAGGGGGAACCAGTCCATCATGATCACTTGGAACGCCCCTGGTCCGCCGCAGTGGGAGAGGGGTTGGGGTGAGGGCATTACTAGTTGTTAACCGTATAAACCATTACATCTCTGCTCTCTACTCTCCGCGCTTTTAGCGCCATAACTGTTCGGATTGCCATTCATCGTTGGCAGCGGCGAGGCATTGAAGTTTGGGCCACCAATAGGCCTGATCTGCGCCATCGATAGCATTTCCAATTGGCTCGAAAAGCATATAAGCCAACATCAAACGATAATCGCTGCAAAGCTGTTGCCATGAATAATCGATGCCTGCGCCGATTAAGCCTGCCAAATAGCGCCGCAATAGTTGCTCTTCATAGAACGCGCGTTGGGTTGGATTCCAAAATGTTGCCAGCAACGTGACCAAATCGTAGGTTGGCAAATTGGCCGAAGCAGTGCTAAAATCCAATAGATAGGCATGATCTTCTTGGGGATTTTTGGGGCAGAAGAATTGGTTGAAAGCGCAAGCACCATGCGAGAGGGTTAATTGGCGACGGCTGCTGATCCGTGGCTCCAACCAGCGTTGCCATAACGTGGGCAAGGCTGCCAAGGTTGAAGCTAAACGATCATGAATTGTATCGGTGAGGATTGCGCCATACTGAGCCAGAAATTGCTGCCATTCGGCTTGGCGATGTTGCACATGCTGGGCATGCGCCGCTGAATCGTTGTACCACACGCGCAGCGCAAACGGCGGATCAGCCGCACCAATCACAGGTACTTGCCACCACGAACTATGCAGTTGAGCCAAGCTATCAATGCACATAAAACGCCGCTGCTCATTAGGAACATGCTCGCCAGTGAGTAATGAATGGCGAGCAATTGCTGGCTCATAGGTTTCGCTTAAATCGGCCAATAAAAGATTTGAAACCCCCGAAACCGGATCATAGCTAGCGCCAAAACATTGCACAAACGGCAAATGATTAAGATCGTTGGCCTGCGCATACTGATAAATTGCCACTTCATGAGCGCCATGCTGCTCATGATTAATTTTAAGTAGCAACTGACGTGGCGCTTTGATCGGCGTGCGAAACAATTGTAATTGAATATGACCAAGCTGCGAATTGGGCGTATGCGCTTCGATCAGCTGCATATGCTTGATCATGCCTGAGCCTAACCAAGGCTGCAAGTGTTCGGTCAACCACGCCAATGAAAGATCACTCAGTGAATGCAGGATGGTCATGATTGCTCCCTTTGCAGCCTAGCGATCAATTCCCGCGATACCTCACATTCAGTTGCTGTCCACGGGTCGCATTGATCGCATAGGTAATTCCTTGTTGCAGGCTACTATGCGTCATAATCGAGCGGAAATCAACCCCCAAGGTAACCAAAGTTTGAGCCAATTCAGGTCGAATACCAGTGATAATTACGCGTGCTCCTAGTAGCTGGACGCTGGTTGCAGCTCGAATGAGTAGGCCTGCTACTTGAGTATCCATCACCGGAACGCCCGTTACATCGACAATTGCGATTTGGGCTTTATTGGTATGTACACCTTCAAGCAAGGTTTCCATAAATTGCTGTGCTCGTGCGGTATCGACGCTACCAACCAATGGCAAGAGCACCACTGTATCAGCAATTGGAATCAGTGGGGTTGAAAGCTCGATCAAGGCTTGTTGTTGAGTGCGAATAACTTCTTCGTGCAAGCGTTGGCGCTCAGCCTCAGCCTGTTTTTGGTCACTAATATCATGGGCGATCATCGAGAAAAAGCTGGGTTGGTGGTCGATATCATAGTGACATAACATTTGATACATCACAGGTAGCTGTTGGCCTTGGGCCGTTTTTAGTTGATGCTCGCCCATCCACGAGCCATGAATTTGGGCATGGTGCAAGGTTTTGGCTAGCCATGTTTGCTCGGTTTTGTCGGGATGCAAATCATACCAGGTTAATTGGCTGACTTGATCGGTAGGCTCAAGTCGCAACAAGCGCCGTGCTGCTGGATTCAAATATTGCATCTGGCCTGAAAGATCTGCAATCGCTACCAAGTCAGGAGTCGAGCTTAGAATGGTATCGAAGCGGCCCAATAAGGCTTCAGCCTGTTTTTGTTGGGTAATATTCAGCAGCAAACCATCCCATAAAATTGCCCCATTGGCTAATTTTGTGGGCCGCGAAGCCCCTTGTAGCCAATTTTCTTGGCCATTGATATAAACTCGACCTTCCCAGCGCCATGGTTCAAGCGTTTGAGCCGAAGCCATAATCGCCTCTTGAAAGCGCAAACGGTCGGTTGGATTGACGGCCTCGGTCACAATGCTGGCATTTTGCATAATCGCTTCTGGTTCTAGGCCATA